>JAGWSV010000008.1 GCA_028869315.1 Rhodospirillales bacterium | reverse complement strand
CCACGGGTGTCGCGCATGATCCGCCCTGCGGCTGGGGCCGCCCCGTTCGCGCTGCTGGTCGCGATCACCGCCTGCGGCACGCTGGGCATGCACCTCGTGATTCCGGCACTGCCGGCCACCGCCCGGGCGCTGCACGTCTCGGCGGGGACGATCCAGCTGACGATCACGCTCTATCTGATCGGGTTGGCGGCGGGCCAGCTCGCCTATGGGCCGATCTCCGACCGGTTCGGGAGGCGGCCGGTGCTGCTGGCGGGGCTGGCGCTGTTCACCCTCGCCGGGCTGGCCACCGCGCTCGCGCCCTCGGCCGCGCTGCTGATCCTGGCGCGGGTCCTGCAGTCCATCGGCGGCTGCGCCGGTCTCGTGCTCGGCCGGGCGATGGTGCGCGATGCCGCCGAGGGCGACCGCGCCACCAAGCAGCTCGCGCTGCTCACACTGGTGATGTCGATGGCCCCCGCGATCGCCCCGGTGTTCGGCGGCTACGCCGTCGCCTGGTTCGGCTGGCGCGCGGCGTTCGGCGTGCTGGCGGCGGTGGGCGCGGTCACCCTCGCGCTGACCGCCTGGCGGCTGCCCGAGACGAACCAGCCGGGCGGGCGGACCGGGGCCTCGCTGCTCGCCGGATCCATCCGGCTGGCGCGCTCCCCGGCGTTCCGCGGCTTCGCGCTCGGCGGCGCCTGCACCACCACCTCGTTCTACGCCTTCATGGCGGCATCGCCGTTCATCTTCATCAATCTGCTGCACCAGACGCCGCAGCGCGTCGGCCTCTATTACATGCTGCTGATGGTGGGGCTCGCGGCCGGCGGCTTCACCGCCAACCGGCTGGCCGGACGGGTGCGGATGGAGTGGGTGCTGCGCGGCGCCAACCTGCTGGCGATCGCCGCCGCCGCCGGGTTCCTGCTGGCCTGGGCCACCGGCGTGCTGAACGTGGCGACGGTGGTCGGCTCGGTCGGGTTGTTCATGATGGGCGCCGGCATCGCCAGCCCCTTCGCGCTGACCAGCGCGATATCGGTCAACCCGAACGCGATCGGCGCCGCCTCGGGCCTCTATGGCGCGGTGCAGATGCTCTACGGGGCGCTGTGCACCGTGATCGTGGCGAGTTGGGCCCCCGGCTCGGTGCCGACCGTGGGGGTGGTGATGCTGGGCTCCGCGGTGCTCGGCCAGGTGGCGCTGTCGGCGGCGGTGCGCGCGCGGCCCTAAACAGAAACCTGCCCGTACATTGCCGTCATGTGTGGATGGCCCCCAACTGGCAAGGGTTTTTTTCGCGTTCTGGCTGGTCAGGTCACTTGCAGTCATGTGTCCGGCCTGTTGTCGCGGCACGAGACCGCTGGCCCTGATGGGATCCGTGGATCGAACTCTGATCATGGCCTCGGGGTCTCGTCGCCCCATGACGATTGGCAGGTTTCGTTCGCTCCGTCGGTTGACCGACATTGCCATCACGCGTTTTCACCCTCGCAAGTCTTCCGTTCTCGTCCGCGCCGGCCGGTCAGGCCGCCATGGCGCGAGGCCGGAAGTCCTCTTGCCGCGTCATCACCGCCCAGGCGATGCGCGCCATCTTGTTGGCCAGTGCCACGGCAGCCAGCTTTTTCGGCTTGCTGTCGAGCATCCTGGCCCGCCACGGATCGTTCCTGGCGTTCTTTCCGTTGAGCACCGCCGTCGCCCCGTTCACCAACAGCCGGCGGAGGTATCCATTCCCTCGTTTGCTGATAGGACCGAGTTTGACCTTGCCGCCGGTTCCGTCCTGGCGGGGAACGAGGCCGAGAGAAGCGGCGAAGTCTCGGCCGCTGTTGAAATGTCTGGGGTCGCTGACGATCACCGCGATCGCACTGCTGAGGATCGGGCCAAAGCCTGGAATCGTGTCCAGTCGGCGGGCCGTCGCGTTGTCGCGGACCGTGGCCTTGATGGTCTGGTCCAAAGCGTTGATCTGCTTGTTCAGCGCGGACAGAATTTCGGCCATCGCGTTCAGGGCGGCGCGCGCCACCTCCGGGAGACTGGTGTCCTCGGGATCGGCCAGGACGAGAAGGAGCTTACTTATATGATGAGCTCCCTCGGGAACCACGACGCCGAATTCCGCCATCAGGCCGCGCAACGAGTTCATGGCCATCGTGCGCTGCTTCATGAGCAGTTCGCGTGCCTTGTGGGTGACCGCATCGGATTGTTGCTGCAACGTCTTGATTGGGACGAATCGCATCGATGGGCGGCCCACTGCTTCGCAGATGGCCGCCGCGTCCGCCGCATCGTTCTTGTTCCGGCGGACGTAAGGTTTGCAGTAGGACGGCGGCATCAGCCGCACCGTGTGGCCAAGGGCGCTGAGTTCGCGGGCCCAATGATACGCGGTGCCGCATGCTTCCAAGCCGATCAGGCACGGCGGCAACCTGGCGAACCAGCGCAGGAGCTGCGAGCGACGCAGGGACCGGCGGAGCACTACTTGTTCCTGAGCATTGACTGCGTGGACCTCAAAAACACTCTTGGCCAGGTCGAGGCCAATTCTGCTAATCTCCGTCATGGATGGCTCCCGTTGGTTGGTGTGATGGAACTCCAACTTTGGCACATTGATGCCGTCAGGGGGCCATCCACCCCATCATGGCCGGGCCTTGACGGGAGGGGCCTTGCCGGACCGCGGTTGCATCCACGACGGGTCGGCCCCGCCGGTGGCAACTAATACCCCTCAATCAGCTTAACAAGCGCCTAGGTTTCAGTTCGGGTGCGCGGCGGATCGGGCGACCGCCTCGGCCTCGATGACGCGGCGTCGATCACGGGCAATCGCGCGGAGGACCTGGCCGTTGGCTCGGCTCAGTTCTTCCGGATCGTCAGGCCGGACTTGCCCAGGTTG
>JAGWSV010000053.1 GCA_028869315.1 Rhodospirillales bacterium | reverse complement strand
GCCGAGCCGGCGGCGATACTGCCCGGCGGCGCGGCGCACCCGCGCCAGCGCGCCGCGATCCACATGCATGCCCAAGGCAGAGGGCCCGTGCGCCGTCCCGTCGGCCAGCGCATCGAGCCGCAGCGCGAGATCGGCCGGTGGGACCGGGGCGGGGCCGCGGCCGGCGGCGGGCGGGGCGCGCAGCACGTCCCGTTCCTCCAGCAGCGCCGCGAGGGTGGCGGCGAGCGCCTGCTGGCCCGGCGTTTCGGCGGCCAGCATCATCGCCGCCAGCCGCGGATGCGCGCCCAGCGCCGCCATCGCCCGCCCGGCTGCGGTGACCTGCCCGGCCGCGTCCAGCGCGCCCAGCTCCGCGAGCAAGGTGCCGGCGGCAGCGAAGGCGCCGGGCGGCGGCGGATCGGGGAAGGGCAGGTCGGCGGCCACGGTCCCCAGCGCGTCCGCCCACGCCGCGCAGGCGAGACGGAGGGGGGACAGCTCGGCTTCCAGGATTTCCGCCCGGTCGTAGGCCGCCAGGCCCCGGTGCAGCGACGCGGTCCAGAGCCGGATCGCCACCCCCGGCGCTTCCCGCCCGGCGCGCCCGGCCCGCTGTTCGGCGGCGGCGCGCGAGACGCGGGTGGTGACGAGGCGGGTGAGGCCGGTACCGGGATCGAGCCTCGGCGCACGGCGGAACCCGCCATCGATGACGATGCGCACGCCGGGGACGGTGAGCGAGGTCTCGGCGATCGCGGTGGCCAGCACCACCCGGCGCGCGCCGTCCGGCCGCGGGCTCAGCGCCGCGTCCTGGGCGGCGGGCGGCAGGTCCCCGTGCAGCGGCAGCACCACGGCGCCGCAGCCTTCCAGCGCGGTTTCGGTGCGGCGGATTTCCGCCATGCCGGGCAGGAAGGCGAGCACGTCGCCCGCATGTGCCGCCAGCGCCGCGCGCACCGCGGCGGCCATCGCCTGCGGCAGGTCGCGCGGGGCGGCGAGGTCGCGCGGGGCGTGGTGGAGCGCGACCGGGAAGGGGCGGCCTTCGCTTTCGACCACCGTCGCGTCGAGCCGGGCGGCGAGGCTTTCGGCTTCCGCGGTGGCGGACATGGCGATCAGGCGCAATTCCGGGCGGAGCTTCGTTTGCAGGTCGCGCAGCAGGGCGAGCGCGAGATCGGCTTCCACGCTGCGTTCGTGCACCTCGTCGAGGATGACGGCGGCGGTGCCGTCCAGCAGCGGGTCGGCGAGCAGGCGGCGGAGCAGCAGGCCTTCGGTGAGCACCTCGATGCGGGTCGCCGGGGAGACGGCGGCGTCGAGCCTGGTGCGGTAGCCGATCAGGCCGCCGGGGGCTTCGTTGCGGAGTGCCGCCATGCGGGCGGCGGCGGCGCGGGCGGCGAGGCGGCGGGGTTCGAGGACGAGGATGCGGCCGTCGCCGCGCCAGGGGGCATCGAGCAGGGCGGGCGGGACGAGGGTGGTCTTGCCGGAGCCGGGCGGGGCGAGGAGGACGGCGTTGCGGGATGCGGCGAGGGCGGCGAGGAGGGCGGGGATTGTGGCGGCGACGGGGAGGGGGAACATACGCGGCACTATAGAGCATGGCGGGGAAAGACCCGTGAGGCATGAGCCGAGCGTTCATCGATCGGTGCGCCTCATTTTGTCGGGCGCGCCGCAGCGGGTGGATTTTCTCCGCGAGCTATCGCGAATCGGTGGAGTGCATGTATACATGCGTGCATGCGATCCTCCGAGACACCGGATCCCGAGGCGGATCCCAAGGCAAGTCCGCGGTTGGCGAAGGAACCTCTGCAGGTCCGGCTGCCTATGCAGGTCAAGCGCCGTTTCAAGGCAGAGGCAGCGCTCAAGGGGCTCGATCCTAACGAGCTTTTTGTGGAGGTTTGGGAATACTGGGAGAGGTCTCATCGACCGGGGGTGACGGGCGAATGATCGGCGGCCAGGATGTTCGAGGTGACCCGGCCGGCGACCTGCTGTCAATTGCGCAAGGTGTTCGGTTTGCTACGATTCTCGCCGATCCCCCTTGGCGTTTCGAGAACCGCACCGGAAAGATGGCGCCCGAGCACCGCCGCCTATCTCGCTACGGTACCATGCACCTCGAAGACATCTGCGCCCTTCCGGTTGCCGATATATGTAGCAATCCCGCGCACTTGTATCTCTGGGTACCGAACGCTCTGCTCCCCGAGGGGCTGCGGGTCATGAGCGCCTGGGGATTCGACTACAAGTCGAACCTTATCTGGCACAAGCTGCGTAAGGACGGCGGCAGCGACGGGCGTGGGGTTGGGTTCTACTTTCGGAACGTGACCGAGGTTCTTCTATTCGGCGTTCGCGGAAAGAATGCGCGAACCCTCGCGCCAGGACGGCGACAGGTCAACTACATGGGCACCAGGAAGCGCGAACACTCCAGAAAGCCGGACGAGCAATACCAGATAATCGAGTCTTGCAGTCCTGGCCCCCGCATCGAACTCTTTGCCCGCGGAATTAGAAACGGTTGGACGACGTGGGGTAACGAAGCATCGGTCGACTATGCACCCAGATGGCCCACCTATCGGCACAATTCGACGTTGCCGCCGCTGCTCGCAGCCGACTAGGTCACTTCGCTTCTTCTGCGTCAACCGGATCTGCAGCCCCGCGGTGGCTCGTGGTCCCGCCGCGCCGCTTCGTTTCTCTTCTCGCCTCGATTTTCGTTCTTAATTTCGAGAATGCAATATATCCGTCGTCCACGTACAATTTTTCCGTAATCGCGAATGTCAGGACTGGACATCCGCCCCCTCCGCCGCCGTCAAGGCGCGGCCAAAGCTTTTCGTGATGGGTTGTAGCGGCGCCGTAGGACGAACCCTTGCCGACAGCGTCGAAGATTGCCTGGAGTTCGGTGGCCCGGGTAACGATGACTCCGACTTGAATGGCCCTCAGGTCGAAAAGAAGACGAAAATTGTTCAAATCTCGATCGTAGAATGGATCCTTATTATTCCATTCGACCTCCAGAGCGACGCCGTCCTTCAGGCAATCGACAGCATGGGTCGGGCTCTGGATGGTTTCCTCGTCGACAGTAATGGACGTCGAGAAGTTCTTCTCCCTCCACCCCAAGCGGTAGAAGGCACTATCTATCCGCCTGGATATCAACGACCGGTTCCCGCCGCCGACAATAATCTCCGATCGAAGCAAACGGAAGCCGCGAAGGACCGTTAGAATCTCGCCCCACTCGACAGGGCATGCCGTGGCCAAAACCCCCGTCGCGTTGCGCCACTCCTTAACATGGTAGAGTCCGCGGATGTCATCAGGGACGAGGTGCTCGGTTGGCATGGGTGCATCATATCGTACGCGCTGGATTCGGGCCACGGCGCCAGGTGGTCAGCCCAACCCTTGCCCCCACCCCCGGCCAGTGCTCTCGTTCCCCCATAGCCGCCCCACCCAACCGGCGGCGCCGCAGGAGGAACGTCCATGTCCGACATCCGCATCCTGGCCTCCGGCTTCAAATTCCCCGAAGGCCCCGTCGTCATGCCGGACGGCGCGGTGGTACTCACCGAGATCGCCGGCAACCAGGTTTCCCGCATCGCGCCGGACGGCACCGTCTCGGTGCTGTCCAGGAACGGCGGCGGGCCGAACGGGCTCGCCCTCGGGCCGGACGGCGCGCTCTATTGCTGCAACAACGGCGGCGGGCTCTATCGTCCCGGCCATTTCATGGCGGAAGGCCCGGCGCCGGACTACGACGGCGGCTGCATCCAGCGTATCGACCCCGCCACCGGCGCCCACGCCACCCTTTATACCCACGTCAACGGCAACCGCCTGTCGGCGCCGAACGATCTCGTGTTCGACACGCAAGGCGGGTTCTGGTTCACCGATCTCGGCAAGCGCTACGCCCGCACGCGCGACCATGGCGGGCTCTATTACGCAATGCCGGACGGCTCGAAGGTCATCGAGGTGGCGCACCCGATCCTGTCCGCCAACGGCGTCGGCCTCTCGCCCGACGGGCGCACGCTCTACGTGGCCGATACCGAGCCGGCGCGGCTCTGGGCCTTCGATGTCGCAGGCCCCGGGCAGGTCCGCAAGCTCCCGTTCCCGTCCCCGCATGGCGGGCGGCTGGTCGCCGGGCTGCCCGGCTATCAGCGCTTCGACAGCCTCGCGGTCACCGCGTCGGGCAATATCTGTGTCGCCACCCTGGTCACCGGCTGCATCACCGTCATTTCGCCGGGCGGGGAGGTGCTGCACCAGGTGGCCATGCCGGACACCCATCCGACCAACATCTGCTTCGGCGGCAAGGATATGCGGACGGCGTATATCTCGCTGTCGGAAACCGGCCGGATCGGCGCGCTGGAATGGGACGAGCCGGGGCTGAAGCTGAACTTTCCGGCCTAGCCCGCGGGGCAGGGGGGCGCCGCGCCGGCCCCCGTCAGCCCTTCGCCTGCGCGGCGACCACTTGTTCCAGCCCGGCGAGGTCCACCGCGCCCGGAATGATCTGGTGGCCGATCACCAGCGCCGGCGTGCCGTCGATCCCCAGGGTCTGCGCCAGCTTCAGGTTGGCCGCCAGCCGCGCCTTCACCGCCGGGTCGTCCATGTCGCGCTTCAGCCGCGCCCAGTCGAGCCCGAGCTTCGTTGCCGCCGTCTTGATCGTTGCCTCGGTGATGTCCGGCGGCGCCGCCATCAGCGCCGCGCGCAGCTTCAGATAGCCGCCCTGCTTCTGCGCCGCGAGCAGCGCGCGCGAGCCGAGCATGCTCGCCGGCCCCAGGATCGGCAGGTCCTTGAACACCCAGCGCACGTTGGGGTCTTGCTTCAGCAGGGCGTCCACCGTCGGGTTCATCGCTCGGCAATAGGGGCAGCGGACGTCGAAGAACTCCACCACCGTCACGGCGCCGTGCGCGTTGCCGTCCACCGGGTCGGCCGGGGTGACGAGCCCCGCGGCGCCCTGCGCCAGCGCCGCCTTGGCGTCGTGCTTCGCCCGGTCCGCCTGCAAGGCGAGGATGGCGTCGCGCAGGATGGTCGGGTCCTTCTGCATCGCCTGGCGAACGATCTGCACGATCTCCGCGCGCTGCGCCGGGGTGAACTGGGCGGCGCGCGCGGCGGGCGGCCAGGCCCCGGCGGTCAGCAGCAGTGCGGCGGCCAGCGCGAGCAGTCGGAACCGGGCGATCATCGCGAAACTCCTGCGGAGAACGAGCGGCAGATGGCCGAAGTGCCGCCCGATTGCAAGCCGCGATCCGATGACGCCGGACCCCGCCGCCCGTCCAACCCTGCCGCCCACCAGAGGGCGCCCGCCAAAGCGCGAATGCGTCAGGGGAAATGCGTCGGTTGCCCGTTCCCCGGCTTCGGCGCCGAGCTGAGCCGGTCGACCAGGGTGATGCCGAGCGCGGACAGGATGAAAACCGAATGAATGATGGTCTGCCACATCACCCCGGCCGCCGTCGTGGTGGTGCCGGGCATGCCGAGCGTGCGCGCCTCCACGAAGCTGCGCAGCAGCGAGATCGAGGAAATCCCGATGATCGCCATCGCGAGTTTCACTTTCAGCACGCCCGAATCGACGTGGCTGAGCCATTCCGGCTTGTCCGGGTGGTGCTCCAGCCGCAGCCGGGAGACGAACGTCTCGTAGCCGCCGACGATCACCATCACCAGCAGGTTCGAAATCATCACCACGTCGATCAGGCCGAGCACCAGCAGCATGATCTGCTGCTCGTCGAAGTCCATCGCATGGAGCACGAGCTGGTAGAGTTCCTTGAGGAACAGGAACACATAGACGCCCTGCGCGACGATCAGCCCGACATAGAGCGGCATCTGCAGCCAGCGGCTGGCGAAGATGATCTGCGGCAGCGGCTTCAGCGCGATGACGCGGGGGGGCGCCGGGTTCATGTCGTTCATTGCCCGAGTATAGCTGCGGGTCTCGGCCGGTTGGAAGCCAAACGTCCGCTCGCGCGCGCCTCGGCCGGCATGCCGGCGGCGCTATCGCGGCGCGTTGCGCCCCGCCAGGCCGCGCACCGCCGCCTGCACCGCGCCGAGATCGTTCGGCAACACGTCGAACCGCTCCGCGCGCTCGAACAGGTCCGCCATGCGCGCCGGCAGGCCGGGGCGGGTCCCGGTCGCCTGCTCCATCGCGTCGGGGAACTTCGCCGGATGCGCGGTCGCCATCGCCACCATCGGCACCCCGTGCCCGGCGGGGCGGGCGCGGGCCGCGGCGATGCCCACGGCGCTATGCGGGTCGGCCAGGTAGCCGCTCGCCGCGTGCAGCCGCGCGATCTCGCCCAACGTGCCCGGATCGTCCAGCCGGAAGCCGTGGAACAGGGTGCGCGCGCGGTGCCAGGCCGCCCCCGGGACCGGCATCTTCCCGTCGCGGCGGAACGCGGTCATGGCGGCGGCGGTGGCGGCGGCGTCGCGGTCCAGCAGTTCGAACAGCAGCCGCTCGAAATTGGAGCTCACCTGGATGTCCATGCTGGGCGACAGGCTCGGCTCCACCGGGCGGGCGGACATGTCGTTCGCTTCCAGGAAGCGCGCCAGGATGTCGTTGCGGTTCGACCCGACGACCAGCCGCGCCACCTTCAGGCCCATCCGCCGCGCCACCCAGGCGGCCAGCACGTTGCCGAAATTGCCGGTGGGAACGGCGAACGCCACCTCCCGGTCGGGGCCGCCCAGCGCCAGCGCGGCGGCGGCGTAGTACGGCACCTGGGCGGCGATGCGCGCCCAGTTGATGGAGTTCACCGCCGACAGCCGCATCTCGCTGCGGAAGGCCGCGTCGGCGAACATCGCCTTCACGAGGTCCTGGCAGTCGTCGAAGCTGCCCGTGATGGCAAGGTTGCGCACGTTGGGCGCGGTCACGGTGGTCATCTGCCGGCGCTGCACGTCGGAGGTGCGGCCGTGCGGATGCAGGATGACGATATCGACCAGGGAACGGCCGGCGAACGCCTCGATCGCCGCCGAGCCGGTATCGCCCGAGGTGGCGCCGACGATCGTCGCCCGCTCGCCCCGTTCGGCCAGCACGTGCTCGAACAGCCGGCCCAGCACCGCCATCGCCATGTCCTTGAAGGCGAGGGTGGGGCCGTGGAACAGCTCCTGCACGAACAGGTTCGTCTCAAGCTGCACCAGCGGCACGATGGCGGGATGGCCGAACCCGGCATAGGCCTCGGCGCAGAGCCGGGCCACGATGTCCGGGGCGATCGCGGCGCCGATGAATGGCTGCAGCAACCGGGCGGCGAGGGCGGGGTAGGGCAGCCCGCGCAGCGCCCGCCAGTCCGCCGGGCCGAGCTGCGGCCAGGCCTCCGGCACATAGAGCCCGCCATCCTCTGCCAGCCCGGCCAGCAGCACGCCGGCGAAATCGCGCGCGGGAGCCTGCCCGCGGGTGGAAACATAGCGCATGGGCGCGCCCTTTCGCGTCAGAACCGGCGGGTGACGGTGAAGTGCAGCCCGCAGGCGGCGTTGGTCACGTCGCCCTCCATATGGCGTCCGACCACCTTGCCGCTCAGGGTGATGCCGCCGTCGCCGCCGCTCACCGTGCCGTCCGGGGCCACCGTCGCGGCGATGTCGATGCCGTGGCCCCAGGTGAAGTAGAGCTGGCTCTGCGCGACGTAGAGGGTGAGGATCCCCGGATGCGGGCAGTCCCGCGCCAGGGCCCGGAAACGCGTGCTGGTGCCGTAATAGGCGCCGTCCCAGTCGGGCGGGCCGGCCGGTTTCGCGGTCGCGGCAACCGGCGCGGGCCGCTTCGGGGCGGCGGCGCAACCGGCCAGTCCGGCGGCCAGTCCGGCGGCGAGCAGCGCCGCCATATGGCCGCCGCGGAGTAGGGAAGGGCGTGGCATCGACGAGTCCTGTGCGGGGAAGGCGGGCGGGAAGACGCCGTCTCATGCGTTGGCCGCGCGCCGATGGCAACCGCTGTCCCCTCCCTCCGCGGCGCGGGGCGTCCCATATCCGCGCCGAAGCCGGGGAGCACACCATCGGTGGCGGCGTCCGCGCCACCGCGGGCCGGTCGGGAAGGGATCACGAACATGCAGCACGACACGGTCGCGGCCGGACGGAGGCTTCGCGGGCCATGGACCTGATCGGCGCGCTCGGCACCTTCGTCCGGATCGCCGAGACCGGCTCCTTCTCCGCCGTCGCGCGCGAACGGGGCACCACCCAGTCCGCCGTATCCCGCCAGATCACCGCGCTGGAAGAGGAATTCGGCGTCCGCCTGCTGCAGCGGACCACCCGCCGGCTGGCCCTGACCGAGGACGGGCAGGACACGCTCGAACACGCCCGCAACGTGCTGGAGGCGGTGAACCATGCCCGCGACGCGGCGGCGCGCCGGCGCGGGGAGGCCTCCGGCACCGTCCGGCTGGCCGCGCCGATGCTGATCGGCTGCCTCGTCTCCATGCGCGTCCCCGTGCTGCTGGCGCAGCACCCGAACCTGTCGCTGCAGCTGATCGCCACCGACCGGGTGCACGACATGGTGGAGGAAGGGCTCGATCTCTGGCTGCGGGTCGGCGAAAGCACGCACGCGACGCATGTCAGCCGCGTCGTGGGCCACACGAGCCCGGTGCTGCTCGCCGCGCCGGACTACCTGGCCGTGCGCGGACGGCCGGAGCACCCGCGCGATCTCGCCGCGCACGACTGCTTGGTGCAGCACCGGCTGGGCGCGGACCATGTCTGGCGCTTCACCGGGCCGGAGGGGAACGTGACGGTTCCCGTCGCGGGTCGGTTCAGCGCCGACAACGCCGATGCGGTGCTGCGCGCGGCGCTGGCCGGAGCCGGCATCGCGCTGGTCGCCGAAGTGGTGGCCCGCGCCGAAATCGCCGCCGGGCGGCTGATGCCGCTGCTGCCCGGATTCGAGCCGGCCGGGTTTCCGATCACCCTGATCTACCCGTCGCGGCGGAACCTTGCGCCGCGGGTGCGCGCGGTGATCGACTTCATCATCCAGGACATCCTGCGCCGGCCCGACCCATTCGCCGAGCTGCGCCCGCCGGCCACCACCGCCGCCTGAGCGCCCCGGCCAGGCACCTGGACGAAGAATGGCAACCAGGCAATTTCCTACTTCTGCGCACAGGAATTATGCGGCGGATGACACTCCTGTTGCAGTGCGAAGCGCGCCATCTGCGGTCCTGTCGGGCCGATCTGACCGACTGGCCCGCCACCGGGCGGGCAAACCGGATGGAGTTGAAGATGAAGAAATTTCTTGCAGCGTTCCTGATGCTTGGCCTGCTGGTCTCCGCGGGCGCCACCGCCGCATCCGCGGCGCAGAACGGGACGCAGTACCAGAACGGCGGCTACCAGGGTCCGGGGCAGAACGGCTGATCCAAGCCCACCGCCGCACCGGGAACGGCTTCCCGGGAAACGGCTGATCCCGGGAAGCCGGCGCCGTTGCCGTCGATCCCCTCCTGATGCGAAGGGCCAGGGCGTTTCCCTGGCCCTTCGCCGCTCAGGGGAACAGCCCGCGTACCTGCTTGGCCGCCCGCACCCGCTCCACCCCGATCGCCAGCGCCGCGCTGCGGTGCGCGATCCCGTCCTGCGAGGCCCGGGCCATCACCTCGGCGAAGGCGCGGTCGAGCACGTGATTGAGCCGGTTGGCCACCTCCGCCTCGTCCCAGAAGAACTGCTGCAGGTCCTGCACCCACTCGAAATAGCTGACCACGACGCCGCCGACATTGCAGAGGATGTCGGGGAGGACGAAAATCTCCTCGCGTCCGGCCAGCACCGCGTCCGCCTCCGGCATGGTCGGGCCGTTCGCCGCCTCCGCCAGCACCCGGCAGCGCAGCCGCCCGGCGAGGTCGGCATCGATGACCCGCTCCATCGCCGCCGGCACCAGCACCTCGCAGGGCAGGGTCAGCAGGGTGTCGGGATCGGCCGCAAGCTCGGTGGAGAACCCGGCGAGCACGCCATGGCGGCCGACATGGCGCAGCAGCGCGGCGACGTCGAGCCCGCGCGGATCGGCGTAGCAGGCGGTGTGGTCGGACACGCCGACCAGCTTCATCCCGCGCTCGGCCAGCGCCTCCGCGGTCACGCTGCCGACATTGCCGAAGCCCTGGACGATGGCCCGTGCCCCGGCGGGCGGCAGGCCGATGCGGTCCAGCGCCCGGCCCACCAGATGCGCCACGCCGCGCCCGGTCGCCTCCCGCCGCCCGACCGTGCCGCCGCAGGCGACCGGCTTGCCGGTCACGATCTCGGTGACCGTCTTGCCCTGGTACATCGAGTAGGTGTCCATGAACCAGGCCATCACCTGCTCGTTGGTGCCCATGTCGGGCGCCATCACGTCGGTATAGGGGCCGACGAAGGGGATCATCTCCTGCATGTACCGGCGGGACACCGCTTCCAGCTCGCGCAGGCTGAGCGCGCGCGGATCGACCGCGACGCCGCCCTTCGCGCCGCCATAGGGCAGGCCGGCGAGGGCGCATTTCCAGCTCATCCAGATCGCCAGCGCCGCCACTTCGCCGAGTTCCAACGTCGGCGCATAGCGGGTGCCGCCCTTGGTCGGGCCGAGCGTCAGGTGGTGCTGCACCCGGTAGCCGTGGAACACCTCGGTGCGCCCGTCGTCGCGATGGATCGGGCAGGCGACGGCGACGGCGCGCTTCGGATAGAGCAGCCGGTCGCGTTCGTCGGCCGCGATGTTCAGGTGATCGGCGATCGCCTGGAACTGGGTGCGGGCCATCGCAAACACCGGCCCTTCGTATAGCGGCATGGCGTTCCCTCCTCCTCCGGCCGCGATCGCGCCGGACCCTTCACCTGGGCGCGATGGCGAGTGGCTGCAATCGTCCCGTTGCGGGTATGGACAGAAAGAAAGAAGGAAAGAAGGCAGGAACGGAGGGCAGGGGGCCGCTGCGGGATGCGCCGCGGCGCCGCGCCCGAGATCGACCGCGCCGCCAGGCCGGGGCTAACATCGTCTTCGGCCGCAGCCGGAGACCGCCCGCCATGCACCCACGCTCCTCCTATCACCGCATCCTCGGCGTCGAGGTCCATGTCGTCACCTGGGGGGCAGACACGGCGCCGCCCGCGGTGCTCTGGCACGGGCTGGCGCGCACCGGGCGGGATTTCGACGATCTCGCCGCCGCGCTGTCCGATACCTACCGGCTGATCTGCCCGGACACGCCCGGCCGCGGCTTCTCGCAATGGAGCGCCGCGCCCGACACCGCGTATTGCATGGCGTCCTATGCGCGGCTCGCTGCGGGGCTGCTCGATGCGCTCGGGCTCGGCCGGGTCCGCTGGGTCGGCACCTCGATGGGCGGGGCGCTCGGCATTCTTGCCGGCGCGACGACATTGCGGGGACGGCTCAGCCATCTGCTGCTGAACGATATCGGGCCGACCCTGCCGCGGCCCGCGTTCGAGCGGATCCGGGACTATGTCGGCCAGCCGCCCGACTTCGCCACCATGTCGGACTTCGAGGCCTGGCTGCGCACCATCTACCAGCCCTTCGGCGCGCATACCGACGCGCAATGGCGCCGCATGGCCGAGACCTCCTCGCGGCGGCTGCCGAACGGCCGGATCACCACGCATTACGACCCGAAGATCGCCCGCCAGTTCGCGCTGTACCCACGCGATTTCGAGCAGTGGGAGGCGTACGACGTGCTCGCGATGCCAACTCTGGTGCTGCGCGGCGAGACGTCCGACCTGCTGCTGTCCGAGGTGGCGGCGGCAATGGGCGGGCGCGGGCCGCGCGCCGCCTGCGTCACCGTGCCGGGCTGCGGCCACGCGCCGGCGCTGAACGTGCCGGCGCAGATCGGGCTGGTGCGCGACTTCCTGGCACGGCCAACCGCCGATTGACATCAGGCGGGTGGCATCAGGCGGGTGGCGGCTGGGCGGCCATGGCCCGGGGCGGGCTCGCGCCTGCTTTCCGGGACCTCCAAAAATCGTATAAGGAATATTATGGAAAGAACAGGCCGGGCCACGCGGGGTGCGCCGGGTCGGTAGCCTCCCAGTATGGCGGCTTGCCGAGATGCGCGGCGAAGCCGTCGATGAAGGCGCGCACCTTCGGCGGCACCACGCGTTTCGGCGGATAGACCGCCCAGATGAACCGCTCGCCGGGCGTGAACATCGCCTGGTGGTCGGGCAGCAGGTGCACGAGCGTGCCCGCGCGCACCGCCGCGCCGGCCACCCAGCCGGGCAGCAGCGCAACCCCGAGGCCGGCCAGCGCGGCGCTGAGCACGGCCTCGCTGTCGTTCAGCCGGAACCGGCCGGCCAGCGGAATCAGGTGCTGGCGGCCGGCGGGACCGATGACGATCCAGCGGTCATAGGGCTGCAGCGCGAACAAGAGATGCGGCAGACGCGCGAGATCGGCCGGCGCCGTCACCGGATGGCTGCGCGCCAGCAGCGCCGGCGCGGCGCACAGGATCCGCCGGTGCGGCGCCAGCTTGCGCGCGATCAGCCGACTCTCCTCCAGCGCGCCGATGCGGATCGCGAGATCGGTGCCGCTCGCGATGACGTCCACCACCGCGTCGCTCAAGGTGAGATCGAGCCGGATATCCGGCCAGGCGGCGGCGAAACCCGGCAGGAACGGCATCACGTGCAGGCGCCCGAACGAAGCCGGCGCATTCAGCCGCAGCAGGCCCTGCGGGCGGGCGTTGAGGTCGGCCGCAACGGCGCGCGCCTCCTCCAGTTCCGCCAGCACGCGCCGCGCCCGGTCGAGGAAGGCCAGGCCGACTTCGGTCAGATGCAGCGTGCGGGTCGAGCGGTTGAACACCGCGGCGCCGAGTTCGCCCTCCAGCGCCGCAATCGCCCGCGAGACGGAGGACGGCGGCACCCGTGCCTCCCGCGCGGCAGCGGAGAAGCTGCCGAGTTCGGCCGCGCGGACGAAGCAGCGCAGACGGGCCAGTTCATCCATGCCGAAGCCTCCGCGTCAGCCCATTCCATGCAGGCGCATCCATCGCGGGTCGCCTTCGTCGCTGATCTGCGCCCTGATCGATCTGTGTTTCCACTGCAAAGATCATTTGCCATTTCCGCGTCTGGCGCAAGGAAGGCGGTGCGCGCAAATCCGGCTCACCGGTACGGTTCCGGCGCCGATGACGGAGAGCCCGATGCCTGCAATCCTGCGTTCCGCCCCCTGCCCTGCCACCCGCTGGCCCACCCCCCGCCGGTCTGCCGCCCGCTTGTCCACCATCTCCTGGTCCACCGCCGCCGCGGTCTTTGGCCGCCGGGCGTCCGCGCTTCTGCCGTCCGCGCGGCGCGCAGCCGCCCGCCGCCGTGCCCCAATGGCCGGGGCGGTCGGGCGGGCCGCATTCCTGGGGGCCGGGTTCGCGGTGGTGCTCGCATGCCTTTGGGCGGGTGGACGGCTCGCCCCGCTGCTGCCGCTGCGGCTGCCCGGCGCGCTGGTCGGGATGCTGCTGTTGGCCGGCCTGCTCAGCGTCCATCGCGGCGGGGCCGCCCGCGCGGCGTCGCGCGCCGGGGACCTGCTGCTGCGCCGCTACGCGCTGTTCTTCGTGCCCGCCGGCGTGGGCGTGATGACCCGGCTGGCCGCCTTGCGCGCCGACTGGCTGGCGGTGGCCGCGGCGCTGCTGGCGTCCTCGCTGCTCGCCCTGGTGGTGACCGCGCTTGCGATGCGGGCCTGCCTGTCCCTTTGCGAGAAGCGGCGCATGCGATCCTTTTGCCAGAAGCGGCGCATGCGCCGCGCGGCCCTGCCGGAGACGCTGTCATGACGGCGCTCCCGCCCGTTTTCGGGTTCGCCGCGCTGACCGTGCTGGCGTTCGAGGCGGCGCGGCATCTCGCCAAACGGGTCGGCCATCCCGTCCTCAACCCCACCCTGGTGTCGATCCTGGCCCTGATCGGGCTGCTGAGCCTCGGCCGCGTGCCCTATGCGTCCTACATGCAAGGCGGTGCGGTGATCGCCTGGCTGCTCGGGCCGGCCACCGTGGCGCTCGGCATTCCGCTGGCCCGCCATGCCGGCGCGATCCGTCGCGACAGCCTGCCCATCCTGCTGGCGCTGCTCGCCGGCGCGGTCACCGCGGCGGTCGCCGGGCCGCTGGTGCTGGCGCTGTGCGGCGGCGCGTCGGCCCTGCAACTGGCCATGGCGCCGAAAGCGGCGACGACGCCGATTGCGATGGCGGTGGCGCGGGAGATCGGCGGCGCGGCGTCGCTGGCCGCGGTGTTCGCCATCGCCGGCGGCGTGGTGGTGGCGATCGCGGCGCGCCCGCTGCTGGGGTGGCTCCGGATCGAGGACCACCGCGCCTTCGGCCTGGCCGCCGGCGTCGCCGGCAGCGGCATCGGCGCCGCCGAGGCGGTGGCGCGCGACCCGCAGGCCGGCGCCTACGCGGCGCTGGGCGTCGGGCTTACCGCGATCGCGACGGCGCTGCTGGTGCCGATGCTGGCGGGCCTGCACCTGATGTGACGCCGGCGGCATGTGACGCCGGCGGCGCTGCGGCCTGCCGGGTCCGCGTGCGCGGGCTTTCGGTCAGGTTGGCGGCGTTGGCGCGGACCCGGATGATCGCAGGGCCGCGCTCCCACACGTCCATGGTGCGGATGGCGGATTCCAGCGCGCGCAAGGTGCCGATGGCGGCGGTGCGCGCGGCTTTGCCAGGCGGCGAGGGCCTATACGGCGAGGGCCTGGCCGGCGCGGTGCAGGAGTGGCCAGCGGCCCGTCAGATGTCCAGCACCATCCCGTCGAACCCCAGTTCCACCCCCGCCGGCAGGCGCGCGCCCACCGTCGCCCAGTCCATGTCGGTGCCCATATGGGTCAGCACCGTGCGCCGCGCGCCGACCCGCATCGCCCAGTCGAGCACCAGGTCCAGATGCGCATGGGTCGGATGCGGCGTCAGCCCGAAGCAGTCCACCACCCACACCTCCACCCCGGCCAGCGCGGCGAAGGCGGCCTCGTCCAGCGCCACCACGTCGGTGGAATAGCCGAACCCGCCGATGCGCAGGCCGAGCGACGGGCCGTAGCCGTGATCCTGCAGGAAGGTCGTGACCGCGAGCCCGGCCGCGGCGATCGTCTCCCCAGGCGTCAGCTCCCGCGTCTCCAGCACCGGGCGGAAGAACCCGGGCGGCCGCCACGGCCGGAATGCGTAGGGAAACCGCGACGTCACCTCCTCCAGCACCGCCTGGGTGGCGAACGCCGGCAACGGCCGCCCGGCGATCCGGTTCAGGATGCGCACGTCGTCGAGCCCGGTGATGTGGTCGGCATGGGCGTGGGTGAACAGGATCGCGTCGATCCCCGGGATGCGGCAGGACAGCAACTGGCTTCGCATATCGGGCGAGGTATCGACCAGAAGCCGCTCGCCGGTCGGGCTTTCTACCACGATGCTGCTGCGGGTGCGGCGGTTGCGCGGCTCCTTCGGGTCGCAACGGCCCCAGTCGCCCGTCCCGTCGGCGCCACCGATCAGCGGCACGCCGGCCGAGCCGCCGGTGCCGAGCAGCGCTACCCGCATCAGGCGGCCTTCCGGAACAGCCGGCGGAAATTCTCCGTCGTCCGGGCGCCGATCTCCGCCACCGTCAGCCCACGCAGCCGCGCCAGCGCCGCGGCGGTGTGCGCGACGAATGCCGGCTCGTTGCGCTTGCCGCGTAGCGGGACCGGCGCGAGATACGGCGCGTCGGTCTCCACCAACAGTCGATCGAGTGGAAGATCGCGCGCGATCTCACGGATTTCCTGGGATTTTGGGAAGGTCAAGATGCCGGAGAGGCTGACATAGCCGCCGAGCCCGATCGCCGCCTCCGCCAGCCCGCGGGAGGAGGAGAAGCAGTGCAGAAGGAAGGCGAAGGTTCCTCCAAGATCCCATTCATCTTGCAGGATTTGCGCGACATCGGCGTCGGCGTCGCGGGCGTGGATCACGAGCGGCACGCCGGCCAGCCTGGCGGCACGGATATGGGCGCGGAAGTTCGCCTGCTGCACATCGCGCGGCGCCCGGTCGTAGAAGTAATCCAGCCCGGATTCCCCGAGGCCGATCACTTTCGGCGCTTCGGTCAGCGCCGCAAGTGCTTCGGGTTGCGGGATTTCCAGTTCCGCGGCGTGGTGCGGATGCACGCCGACGGTGGCCCAGACATTGGGATGGGCGGCGGCTATCGCGGTAACGATCGGCGCCTGCGGCAGGGACACGCCGATGCTGACCATCTCGTCCACCCCGGCCGAGGCGGCACGCGCCAGCACGTCCGGCCGCTCGGCCTCGGGGAAATAGTCGAGATGGCAGTGAGAATCTATCAACATCAATATATTACCGGATATTTCGTAGCTTTCATCTTAGTTTTGTCCGAAATTGCATTTTCTTTTGATGTGCGCATATTGCAGCGCTATGCTGCCGGTTCGACATAGCGCGGGAACACGCCCTCGGGCGCCGGCAGCCGGGTTCCGTCCGCCAGCGGGTGCGCCAGCGCGGCGATGCTGCGCGCCTGGTCCGGCACGCCCAGCTGGTCCAGCATCCGGCCCATGCTGGCCGGCATGAAGGGCTGCAGCACCGTCGCCACCGCACGCAGCACGTCCACCAGAACCCGCAGCACCGTGCCCATCCGCACGAGGTCGGTCTTGCGCAGCGCCCAGGGCGCCTGGCGGTCGATATAGGCGTTGGCGGCGCGGACCACTTTCCACACTTCCTCCAGCGCCTCGTGGAACGCCTGGCGGTCGAGCCGCTCGCGCAGCACGTCCGCCAGCGCGCCGGCGGCGTCGCGCAGCTCGGTGTCCTCGGCGGTGGCCTCGCCGCGTGCCGGCAGCACGCCGCCCAGGTTGCGGGCGATCAGGCTCAGGCTGCGCTGCGCCAGGTTGCCGAGCTCGTTCGCCAGCTCGACGTTGATCCGGCTGACCAGCGCCGGATGGCTGATCGTGCCGTCGCCGCCGAACGGCTTCTCCCGCAGCAGGAAGTAGCGCACCTGGTCGAGCCCGTAGGTGGCGACGAGCTGGCGCGGCTCGATGACGTTGCCGAGCGACTTGCTCATCTTCTCCCCCTCCACCGTCCACCAGCCGTGGGAGGAGACGCGGCGCGGCAGCGGCAGCCCGGCGGCCATCAGGAAGGCGGGCCAGTAGACCGCGTGGAAGCGGATGATGTCCTTGCCGACCACGTGCACGTCGGCCGGCCAGAACTTCCAGCGCGGCGCGTCGGCGTCGGGGAAGCCGCAGGCGGTGACGTAGTTGTTCAACGCGTCGAGCCAGACATACATCACGTGGCCGGGTGCGTCCGGCACCGGGATGCCCCAGGTGAAGCTGGTGCGGCTGATGGACAGGTCGCGCAGCCCGCCGCGCACGAAGCTCAGCACCTCGTTGCGCCGGCCCGCCGGCAGGATGAAGTCCGGCTGCTCCTCGTACAGCTTGAGAAGCGGCTCCTGGAAGGCGCTGAGGCGGAAGAAATAGGACGGCTCGCGCACCCAGGCGACCGGCGCACCGCTCGGCGCCAGTTTCGTGCCGTCGGGCGCGGTGGTGAGTTCCGCCTCGTCGTAGAACGCTTCGTCGCGGACCGCGTACCAGCCCTCGTAATGGCCGAGATAGATGTGTCCCGCCGCGGCGATCCGCCGCCACAGCTCGGCGCAGGAGCGGTAATGGCGCGGTTCCGTGGTGCGGATGTAGTCGTCGTAGGAGACGCCCATCTTGTCCGCCATGTCGCGGAAATCGGCCGAGACCCGGTCGGCGAAGCTCTGTGGATCGAGCCCGGCCTCGGCCGCCGCGCGGGCCACTTTCTGGCCGTGCTCGTCGGTGCCGGTGAGGTAGAACACCTCGAACCCGTCCAGCCGCTTGAAGCGGGCCAGCACGTCGGCCGCGATCGACGTATAGGCGTGGCCGATATGCGGCGCGCCGTTCACGTAGTAGATCGGCGTCGAGACGTAGAAGCACTTGCTCATGGATGGCCTTATGTCGAAGGGGCCAGCAGCGCGAGCCCGGCCACGATTGCCTGGCGCTTGTCGAGCGCAAAGCGTTCCGTCTCGTCCTGCAGCCGGGTCAGGCCGTGCCACACGTCGCCCCAGGCGGCAAGGGGGCGCAGGCCGACCAGGCGTTCCTGCGCCGGGTCGGCCCGCCCGCGCAGGGTCTCGCGCAGCGCCGCCGCCAGCGCCGCGCGCAGCAGGTCCATGAAGGTCGAGAAGCCGGTGTCGCCGCGGCCGAGCTTGTCCGCCACCACGTGGGCGTGCTGCGGCGCCAGGGCGGGCAAGCCGGCCAGCACCTCGTCCACCAGCGCGGCGATCGCCAGGCCTTCGTCCCGTGCCAGCAGCAGGGCGCGGCCGGGCGAGCCTTCCGCGAGCGTCGCCAGCCGGCCGCGATCGGCCTCCTCCATCTCCGGCAGCGCCTGCGCCAGCACCGCGGCCATGTCGGCGTCCGCCAGCGCCGACAGGCGCAGCCGGCGGCAGCGGCTGCGGATGGTCGGCAACAGCCGGCCGGGTGCGGCGGACACCAGCAGCAGCACGGCGCGGGCCGGCGGTTCCTCCAGCACTTTCAGCAGCGCGTTGGCCGCGGCCTGGTTCATCTCCTCCGCGCCGTCGACCACGGCGATGCGCCAGCCGCCTTCGGCCGGGGTGAGCGCCATGAACCCCGCCACCCGGCGCACGTCGTCGACGGTGATCACCGTGCGGGCGCGCTGGCGCTTCTCGTCGTAACCGCGCTCCACCGTGACGAGGTCGGCATGCGCGCCGGAGGCGACCCGGCGGAACACCGGATGCGACGGATCGAGCGCCAGCCCGCCCTCCCCTTCGCCAGACGCCGTGGGCAGGCCGGCCAGCAGGCGGCGGGCGAAACGATACGCCAGGGTCGCCTTGCCGATCCCTTCCGGCCCGGTGATCAGCCAGGCGTGGTGCAGCCGCCCGCCGGCGAGCGCGTCGCCCAGGGTCGCTTCGGCGGCCGCGTGGCCGAGCAGGATGGGGTTGGCGCGGGGCGCGGGAAGCATGCACCGGTTATAGCCGCTTCGCGCCGCTGCGGGAGGCCGGGTCGCGTCGGCGCCGGGTCCGGAGCGCACGATCGGCAACGGCCGCGGGCTTGGCGCCGACGCCGCGCCGGGTGGCTGGCGTCGTTGCACGCATAGGTTGTGGTCAATTTCAGTCAGTGAAATTCGCCGCGGGCGCAGGCCGGTGGGCGAATTCATCCACAGACTGTTGATAAACGAAATCAGCAAGAGTCCGGAACCGATTCCAACGACTCATGAATTCGTCGGGACGCATGCGCCGGCAGGCAAGTCCTCGTGCCGCCGCGGTCCGGCCTGAGGTCAGAACAAAATACGAATGACTGCGCCGATACTTGGCAAATCGCGCTCGAGCCGCGTGTTTTCCTGCGCCAACGTGCAGATCGTGGTTGGCAAGCCGGGCGCAGATCGTGTTGAAATACATCCGTAGGTTGTATTGCTATCTGCCGCACGAAAAGGAGACCTCACTGGTGGCGCGAGGAAAAGTCCTGGACAAGCTGGTGCGAGATCGTCTGCGCGAATGGCCGCAATGCCCGCCGGGGTTGCAGCGGCGCCGCAACGGTCCGGCCACCTGGCTGCGCGGCCGGCCGGCCGAGGATCTCGGTTCGTGCCATCCGTTCCTCAAGCTGCCCGGCAGCACCCGCCTGCGCACCCTGCCCGACGGGCTGTGGCTCAATTTCGGCGGCACCCCGGTGGATGCCTTTGTGGATATCTTTGCCGTCGAGGCCTGCGGATCGTTGCAGAACCTGCTCGACAAGCGCTCCCGCTTCGCCCCCAGCACGCACTCGCTGCTGGCGGTCTGCCCCGTGCCCTGGCTGCTGGCCCCGGTCGGGCCGCACGACGGCACGCCGCGCTGGGAGGCGACCGGGGTGGTGCGGTTCGAACCGGTGCTGCCGCTGGTGCTGCCGGTGCGCGACATTCGGGTGCTCTATGCGCTCAAGCAGGCGCATTACGACGGCTTCGCCCGCCACCAGTTGCCGCATCCGCACGAATATTTCGTGCCGATGACCAGTCTCATCGCCAAGGACGGCGCGCGCGACCCGGCGCTGCGGGCGTTGCTCGCCCGCGCCTGCGCCGCGGCGAATTTCCTGCACGCGCCGGCACGGCCCTGACCGGCTGGCACCGGCGCTTGCACACGCGCTACAATGGTGCAGATTCGCAGCAACGGGCCGCCGCAACCGCCCCAATTTATTGAATTAACGAGCGGAGGCGAAAAAATGATCTGGTTCTTTCACATATCCGTCTCGACACGGCATACAAATCGTGGTTGCATAAGTGCTGCCGCAGGTTGAAGGCGTATCGCGCAGCCCGTCATGTCACCGGCCCCCGATCTGCGACCTGAGCCTCTCGCCGGTCCTCCCGCCGGGCGCGCGCCCCCGGCCTGGGGTGCGTCCGCGGCGACGGCTGAACGTCCGTCGCCCGCCGCCGGTGACGGCCCCCGTTCCCGGCCGATCGGGAACCCCGCCCCGCCGCGGTTTCGTCCGCTCATCCTCCCGGTCGGCGACACGGCGCTGACCGTCGATTTCGGCGACGCGATCGACCCCCTGCGCAACCGCGCCGTCCTTGCGCTGGAGCAGTCGCTCGCCGCGGCCGAGCTGCCCGGCATCCTGGAGACCGTGCCGAGCTACCGCGCCCTGATGATCGTCTATGATCCGGCGGAGATCGGCTTCGGTCCGCTCGCCGAGCAGGTGCGGGCGCGGCTCGACCGGCTGGAGGGCCGGGCGCTCGCTCCGCGCCGGCGCTGGGTGGTGCCGGTCGCCTACGACCCGCCGTTCGGCCTCGACCTCGACGAACTGTCGCAGGCGCTTGGCCTGCCGGCGGAGGCGATCCTGTCCCGTCACGCCACCCCCGCCTACAGCGTCTACATGGTCGGTTTCGCGCCCGGGTTCACCTATCTGGGCGGGCTCGACCCCGCGCTCGCGGTGCCGCGCCGGGCGAGCCCGCGCCCGATCGTGCCGGCCGGTTCGGTGATGATCGGCGGCCAGCAGGCGGCGATCGTTTCTGTTCCCATCCCAACCGGCTGGTACGTGATCGGCCGCACCCCGATGCGCGCCTTCGATCCGGACCGAGCCGACCCGTTCATGTTCCGCCCCGGCGACCGGGTGCGGTTCCGCCCGGTCCGCCCGGCCGAGTTCGCGCGCCTGGCCGCCCTGCCGGCGGACGAGCTGCGCATCCTGGCGCGGGAGGACGCGGCGTGCCAGGATTTCTGAGGGCGATCGCACCCACCCCGTTCGTCACCGTGCAGGATCGCGGCCGCCAGGGCTGGCGGCGCTTCGGCGTCTCCGCCTCCGGCGCGATGGACCCGGACCAGCTCGCCCTCGCCAATGTGCTGGTCGGCAATCCGCCGGGCGAAGCGGGGCTGGAATTCGCCTTCGCCGCCGGCGTCTGGGAGGTGGGCGCCGGCCAGTGCCGGATCGCCGTTTCCGGCGGCGCGTTCGCGGTTGCGGTCGACGGGGTGCCGGTGCCGGCCTTCGCCACCGTCACCTTGCGCCGCGGCCAGTCGCTCACGATCGGCGCCGCGCCGGACGCGGTGTGGGGCTATCTGGCCGTCGCCGGCGGCTTCGTCCTGCCCGATCAACTCGGCAGCCTGTCCACCCATGCCCGCTCGGGGATCGGCGGTTTCGCCGGGCGGAGCCTGCGTGCCGGCGACGAGCTGGAACTGGCGGCCGAGCGTGCCGGCGGGCGCGGCGAGCGGCGCATCGTCCCGCCGCCGCCGCCGGCGGGGCCGATCGCCGTCGTGCTCGGCCCGCAGCTCGACCGCTTCACGGAAGCGGCGGTCGAGACCCTGCTCGGAACCGAGTACCGGATCGACCGCCACAGCGACCGCATGGCCTACCGGCTCGCCGGCGCCACCTTGGCGCATCGCGGCGGGCACGACATCGTCTCCGACGGCACCATGCCCGGCAGCATTCAGGTGCCCGGCAACGGCATGCCGCTCGTGCTGATGCGCGACTGCCAAACGACCGGCGGGTATCCGAAGATCGCCACCGCGGTGACCGCCGACCTGCCGCGGCTGGCCCAGCTGCGCCCCGAGGCCGCCCTGCGCTTCCGTGCCGTCACGGTGGAAGAAGCGCAGCGGCTCAGGGCCCATCGGATGGCCGCCCTGCAGCGGCTGCTCCGCAGCATCCCCCACCGGAGCGCGACCTGCGTCCCGGTCGCGTTCCGCCCCGAACCCGCCGACCGGCCCGAATCCGCCGAGAGAGCCGCGGACCGGCCCGGCCTCGCGGCCCCATCCGGCGGCTAGTGGCCCGATGCCACCGGGCGCTTCCGGGCGTCGGCATCGGACCACAGAATCCCGCCGGCGCCCGCACACATGCCGAACCATGCGCTTCGGTCGGAGCTCGCGGTGTCAGCGGCGGCGCGCCACCAGCCCACGGTCAATCGCGGCCCCGCTGCCACGCGCGGCTCAGGCCGATCTCCACGCCTCCTCCCAGGCCGGACCCCGCGCCTCCTCCCAGGCCGGACCCCGGCCATGCCCCGGTTGCCGCCGGCCGGGCAAGGAGCACGTCCGTCCATCGGCGGATGACCCGGTCGGCGTCGGGGGGCGCGAACCATGCGGGATCGAGCACGTATTCCGGGTCGCTGTCGCTGGTCTCGCGGCGTGCGGCCGCGACGCCTGGCCCCGGCGGCGGAATGCCGGCGCGAAACCGCACCCGCCGCCCATGCACGGCAGCGAGCAGCCGCGCGAGCAGGCCGAATCCCCCGCTCAGCAACAAAGTGGCGACCGCCTGTCGCAGCAGCGGCGGCGAGGCGGCGAGCAAGGGCTGGTCACGCAGGATGGTGGCGGCGCAGAGGCCGCGCGCCACCTCCACCCGGCCGGCGCGGGCCGCCTCGGCAGCCGCGTGCAGACGCTCCCGCACCCGGGCATACGCGGCTTCCTCCAGCCGCGTTCGCAGCGAAACCCGTTGCAGGTTTCGCCGGGGCGCCGGCCGGGCACGCACCTCGCCAGCTTCGGTCATCCGCGCACCCTCCTTGCCTGTCCTGTTCGGCCCCGGGGCGGTGGCGCGGCCGGGAACCGCAGGCTGCACGCGGTCGTGTTGCAACCGCGTTACGGGAAACCGCGAGGAGAGTTTCGCCGGACAATTAAGTCCGTGTTAAGCCGGCGTGCCAAGTGATAGCGACGTGGCGGCGCGCTTCGCGGATGCAAGCACATTGCAAGCCCTGTGGGCCGATCCTGCCCTCCAGGAATGCCCGGCCGGATGGGGCGGGGTCTGGCGATGAACCATGACGGGTAGCAACCGAGGCCCAGATCGGATGGATGGCGGCTCAAGCTTGGTGGACAACACGGCCGCGCCGGGCCGCATGACCTGGCACCCGCGCGCCGATGGCGCGGCGCCTGGCGGGCCGCTGCCGGCGCCAGGCTCGTGGTTCGCCCGGCTGCAGCGTGCCGCCGTGGCGCGCGAGACGCTTCTCATCCTGCCGGAATTCCTGCTCATCACGTTCACCATCGCGATGCTCTGGGCCGGCATCCTGGCAACCCTGTCGCAGCAGCGCAGGGAGGCGACGCAAAGCGCCTATCAGGTGACCGCCAGCCTTGCCCGCGCCTATGACGAGAGCACGCGGCGCATCATCGGCGAGGGCGACCAGACCCTGCTCAGCGTGCGCGCCTTCCACGACTCGATGGGACCTGATTTCAGCCTGCAGGCCTGGGCGCATTCGCAGACCGCGCCGAACCGGCTGGTGCCGCAGGTGGCGCTGATCGGGCCCACGGGCTGGCTGACCGGCTCGACCTACAATGCGCATCCCAAGCCGGTTGACCTGTCCGACCGGCCGCATTTCATCGCCCAGAAGGAGTCGGCGCGGGACCGGCTCTATATCAGCGTCCCGGTGGTCGGCCGGGTCACCGGCAAGCAGACGATCCAGCTCACCCGCAAGCTGCTCGGCCCGCAGGGCCAGTTTGCCGGCGTCGCGGTGGTGTCCATCGATTGCCGCAAACTCTCCGCCTTCTATTCCGCGCTCGGATCGCAGCCGGGCGTCACCACGCTATTGCGCAGCGACGGAACCGTGCTGGCGCGCGGGCCGATCCTGGCCGGTGCAATCGGGCGGAACATCGCGGGATCGGGCGTCTTCCGCGCCATGATGGCGCACCCGTCCGGGCACCTGAAATTCCGCAGCGCATTCGACCATGTCGAGCGCTATGTCAGCTACCGTCGTGTCGCCGGCTATCCGCTCATCGTAGCGGTCGGGCTCGATCGCAGCACGGTGTTCCGCGACTACTGGATCCAGCGGGCCCGCTGGCACGAGGCTGGCTGGATCATCACCGTCGTGCTGCTGGGGATTGGCCTGTTGTGGATGCGTCAGCGCCGCCGTTCGGTGGGATCGCGCCGGGCGCTGGTCGCGACTCTGCAGGCAGTGAACCAGGGGATCGTCATGATCGATCCCGCCGGGCGGATACCGGTGGTCAATCGGCGCGCACTGGAATTGCTGGGCGTGCCGCCGGAGCCGGATCACCGACGTACCGGGTGGCGGCGCCTGCTCGCGCGCTGGTGGCGGGCGGATCACCTGGCCGGTCCCAGGGACCTGTCAAGGTGGCTGCCCGAGCGGCTGGCGGGGATGACGGACCGGACGCTCGGCGCATCCGAAGCCGCCTTCACCGGTGAGTGGCAATGTCCTTCCGGGCAGGTGATCGAAATCGCCCGCACCCCGATCCCGACGGGCGGCGTCGTCGAGACCTACACCGACGTCACCGCCAACCGCGCGGCGACCCGACAGATCCGCCATCTCGCCCATCATGACGGGTTGACCGGGCTGCCCAACCGGCTGCTGCTGCAGGAAACGCTCGCCGCGATGATCTCGGCCGCCCGGACCGCCCCGGTGCTGCTGCTGCTGGTCGATCTCGATCGCTTCAAGGAAGTCAACGACACGCTCGGCCATGCCACCGGCGATCGCACCCTGGTCGAAGTGGCGGGCCGGCTGCGCCGCCACGCCGGGCAGGCGACGATGGTCGCGCGCATGGGCGGCGACGAATTCGTGCTGCTGCTGCACGCGACCCCGGAAGATCCGTTCGGCGAACGCCTCGGCCGGCGGCTCGTCGCGGCCCTCAGCGAGCCGATGCGGATCGGCTATCACGAGGTCCGGGTCGGCGCGAGCGTCGGCATCGCCGACGAACCCGGCAGCGGCGGCGACGTCGATTCCCTGCTGCGCAATGCCGACATCGCGCTCTATCGCGCCAAGGCCGAAGGCCGCGGCACCGTACGCCGTTTCGACCCGTCGATGGTGACCGAGATCGAGGCCCGCACCGCGCTCGAGGCCGATCTGCGCGCCGCGATCGAGGCCGGGGAGATCGAGGTGGAATTCGAGGCGCAGATCGAAACCGAAACCCTGATCCCGTCCGGCTTCGAGGCGCTTGCCCGTTGGCGCCACCCGGCTCGCGGCGCGGTTCCGCCGATGGTGTTCATCCCGCTGGCGGAGGAATGCGGCCTGATTCACCGCCTCGGCGCGGTGGTGCTGCGGCGGGCCTGCGCCGCCGCCATGGGCTGGCCGTCCGATTGCCGGGTGGCGGTGAACATCTCGCCGGCCCAGCTGCTCGACGTCGGCCTGCCGAATCTGGTCCGCGAAACCCTCGCCACCACCGGGCTGGCGCCCGACCGGCTGGAACTCGAGATCACCGAGGGCGTGCTGCTGGGCGAGGAGCGCCGGGTGCTCGCCACCCTGCACGCGCTCAAGCAGATGGGCGTCCGCCTGGTGCTGGATGATTTCGGCACCGGCTATTCGAGCCTGAGCTACCTGCTCAAGCTGCCGGTCGACCGGGTCAAGATCGACAAGAGCTTCGTGCAGCGCCAGCCGTTCGACCCGGCGGCGCGCGCGATCGTCGAAGCCATCATCGAACTCGCGCTGCATCTCGGCCTCGCCCTGACCGCCGAGGGGGTGGAGACGGAGCAGCATCTCGCGATCCTGCGCCAGCAGGGCTGCTCGGTGGTGCAGGGGTGGCTGTTCGCGCGGCCGATGCGGGAAGACGCCATCGTGGCGCGGTTCTGGCCGTCCCGCGCCCCGCCCGGTGTCCCCGCCGCACAGCATGCCGACACCGCCGCCGCGCGCCGCCACGCGGCCCCCCTCGACATGCCCTGGCCGAGCGTTTAGGCAACGGCGGCAGATACCTGCGCCGGTGCGCCGTCAAAGATGCCGATCAGGACAAAGACCTTAGGGCCCGTTCGACAACTATCGAATCGATCAGCGATGTCGAACGGGCCCTAACACTCTGTTTTGATCGGCATCCTTGTCGGCTTGCTGATGCACTTATTTGCCGACGATGCCTTAGCGTCCGCGCGACACCGCCGATCGATGCGATGACCGTCGCCCGGGCGCGTGGAGCAGAATCCGCCCAGGCGGGCCGGCGCGGTCACGGCCTCGGGGTGATGCCTGAGGGGGGGGACCGCAGCGTGACCGAAAGCGCCAGCCGCGCCGAGACCGGCCTTCTGGCCGGGCGCACCCGCCGCCTCGTTCTGGCCGCCTGCATGATGGCGACGTTCACCGCGGCGGTCGAAAGCACCATCGTGGCGACGGCGATGCCGAGCATCGCCGCCGATCTCGGCGGCTTCAGACTGTTTCCCTGGGTCTTCTCGGGGTATCTGTTCACCCAGGCGGTCAGCATTCCGCTCTATGGCCGACTGGCGGACGCCTACGGGCGCAAGCCTCTGTTCTATCTCGGCACCGGTCTGTTCATGCTGGGCTCCGGCCTGTCCGGGCTGGCCGGTGGCATGGCGGCGCTGGTCGGGTTCCGCGCGCTGCAGGGGCTCGGCGCCGGCGCGGTGCAGCCGATCGCCTATACGATCGTGGGCGACATCTACACCCCGACCGAGCGTGCCCGCATCCAGGGGCTGGTGTCCGCGGTGTTCGGCGTGGCGGCGATCGTCGGCCCCTCGCTCGGTGCGTTCCTGGTCGAGCACGGGTCCTGGCGGCTGATCTTCTGGGTCAACCTGCCGGTGGCCGGCGCCGCCATCGCGATGATCGCCGCCTTCCTGCCCGAGCCCCGGACCCGCCGCCCGCGCCGCACCGACTGGCCGGGCGCCGGGCTGCTGGTCGTCGGCGTCGGCGCGCTGGTGTTTGCCACCGGCCAGGGCGGGCGGCTCGATCCGGTGGCGCTCGGCGAGGCGCTGCTGATCAGCCTGGCCGCGCTCGCCATGCTGGCCCTGCGGGGGCGCCGGGCGGCCGATCCCGTGCTGCCGCTCGATCTGTGCCGCGACCGGGTGATCCTGCTCGGCTGCCTCGGCGGCTTCGCCACCGGCATGGTGATCATGGCGGTCACCGCCTTCGTTCCGACCTTCGTGCAGGCGGTGCTGGGCTATTCGGCCGGGCGGGCCGGCACCGTGCTCGGCGCGATGATGGTGGTCTGGGTGCTTGGCAGCACCATCGCCGGGCGGGCCATGGTCCGCACCTCCTATCGCGCCACCGCGCTCGCCGGCGGCGCGGCGATGCTGGCGGGCTGCACCTGGCTGGCGGGGCTGGGCGACGGCACCCCCCTGCTCGCCGTCGCCGCCGCGACCGCGCTGATCGGCTGGGGGCTCGGCTTCTGCAACACCACCTGGCTGGTCGCGGTGCAGGCCCGGGTGGTGCATGCGCGCCGCGCATCGGCCACCTCGGCGCTGATGTTCATGCGCTTCCTCGGCCAGTCGATGGGCGCTGCCGCCTCGGGCGCGGTGCTCGCCTTCGGGCTGCACCACGAGGCGCCGGGGGAACGCCACGTCGTCGCCCGGCTGGTGGACCCGCTGCGGCGCGCGGCACTGCCGGCGCCGCTGCGCACGCACCTCGTCCACCTGACCGGGACAGCGTTGTCCGAGGTCTATCTGCTGGCCGCGGTCATCGGCCTCGCCGCCCTCGCGATCGGCGGCACCCTGCCCGCCGCGCTCGGCCCGGGCGGCGAAGCGCCGCGGCGAAAGCCGTCCCGGGCGCAGCCACGCCGGACCTGACCGGCCGGCGCCCGCGGCGCGGCATCCGGCGGCCCCCCGATCAGGGCGCCGGCGCCGTCCCGGTCAGTGCGGCAAGCCGGTGAACGCGAGCGAAACCAGCAGCGTCACGACCGCGATCGCGACGGCAAAGACGAGCGGACGGACGTGGTTGTGGCCGGAATCGGCCTGGGACGCGTGGGCGAGGGACATCGGACAGCCTCCGGTGACATGGCGACGAGCCCCGAATCCTCGCCCGGCGCCGGCGGCGCCGGGAATGATCTGGATCAAAGAGGCAACGGTACTGTCTTAATCGCGCGGTGCGTCCGGGTCCGCGGGCGCGACGGCCGGACCGGCGATTTCGTCCAGGTCCTTCTGCTCCTGCCGCGCCGCGTTCCGGCACTGCTCGGCCTCCCGGCTGGCCGCCAGGGTCTCCGCGGCGCGCACCGCGGCGCGAGCGGCGGCGAGCACGGCGCGGCCGAGTTCCACCTCCGCCCCCGCGGCGTCGCGGGCGACGGCGGCGCCGTCCAGCTCCCGTCTTGTGCGGCGCAGCCAGACGCCGAAGGCCTCCACCACGCTGTCGTCGCCGGCGAGGCTGGCGGCGGCGGCGGTCTCCTGCGCGATGGCGGCTTCCAGCGCGGCGACCGTCTGGGCGCAGGCGGCCTCCTGGCGCAGGGCGGCGGCGAGGTCGCGCAGCGCCGCCTCCAGCGCCAGCCGGCGCAGCCGCAGCACGGGTTGCAGCGGATCACGGGTCATGTGCCTCCAATGCCGCGCGCAACGCGGCGAACCCGGCCTCGAGGCCGCAAAGCTCGGTGCGGTCCTGCGTCAGCACCGCCTCGATCCGCGGCGCCAGCGCCACCGCCTCGTCCACCGCCGGGTCGCTGCCGGCGCGGTAGGCGCCGAGCCGGACCAGATCGGCCATCTCCGCATGCAGCGCCAGCAGGGCGCGGGCGCGGCGGAGCAGCGCCGCCTCCTCCCCGCTCAGGCAGCCGGCGGCGGCGCGCGACAGCGAGCGCAGCACGTCGACCGCCGGGTAGCGCCCGGTTTCCGCGATCCGCCGGTCGAGCACCACATGCCCGTCCAGGATGCCGCGCACCGCATCCGCCACCGGTTCGTTGTGGTCGTCGCCCTCCACCAGCACGGTGAACAGGGCGGTGATGTGGCCCGCGGACGGCGCCGCGGAGGACGGGTGCAGCCCCGGGCCGGCGCGTTCGAGCAGGCGCGGCAGTTCGGCGAACACGCCGGGCGGGTAGCCGCGGGTGGCCGGCGGCTCCCCGGCGGACAGGCCGATCTCGCGCAATGCGAGACAGAAGCGGGTGACGCTGTCCATCATCAGCAGCACTTGGCGGCCCTGGTCGCGGAAATGCTCCGCCACCGTCATCGCCGCGTAGGCGGCCTCGCGCCGCAGCAGCGGCGGCGAGTCCGAGGTGGCGACCACGACGACCGCGCGCGCGAGGCCTTCGGGGCCGAGTTCGTCCTCGATGAATTCCCGCACTTCGCGCCCGCGCTCGCCGACCAGGGCGAGCACGGCCACGTCGGCCGCGGCGCCGCGCGCCAGCATGCCGAGCAGGGTCGATTTGCCGACGCCGGAGCCGGCGAACAGCCCGAGGCGCTGGCCCTGCCGCACGGTGGCGAAGCAATCGAGCGCGCGCACGCCGAGGCCGAGCCGGGGACCGAGCCGCGCCCGCGCCGCGGCGGGCGGCGGCGGCACCCGGACCTTGCGGGAGACCGGG
>JAGWSV010000360.1 GCA_028869315.1 Rhodospirillales bacterium | reverse complement strand
GCGCGCGGGAGCGGCCTCGGCGGGCGGCGGCGTCGCGGGGTCCGGGGTCTCCGTCACCGCCGCCGCCATCTCCGTCGCGGCGGGGGCGAGCGGGGCGGCCGGCTCCTGCGCCGCTGGCTCCGGCAGCCCGGCTTCGGCCGATGGCTCGGCCGCGCGGGGTGCCGCGGGGACGGTGCCGCCTTCCGCGGCGCGGTCCTCCTCCTCCTGCTCGCGCCGGGCCTCCTCGGCTTCCATCGCCAGCAGGCGCTGCCGGTCGGCGACGGGGATCTGGTAATAGTCTGGATGAATCTCGTCGAAGGCGAGAAACCCGTGCCGGTTGCCGCCGTACTCGACGAACGCGGCCTGCAGCGATGGTTCGACCCGGACGACCTTGGCGAGGTAGATATTCCCTTTGATCTGACGCTTGGTCGATGTCTCGACGTCGAAATCCTCGAGGCGGTTACCGTCCAGCACCACCACGCGGGTTTCTTCCGCGTGGGTGGAATCGATGAGCATACGCTTGGTCATGTAGTCGGAAACTCCGATGGCGCGCCCGTCGGGGCGGCGCCGGCCCGATGGGGGCGGGCGCCGGCGGGCAGCGGAACAGGCTTGCGGATAAGGGCAGGACCCGTCGCCGCGTCGGCGCCCGATCGGGGCGGACGGGCGGGCGATGATCGGAGCGCGGCAATCCGGCCGGGGCGAGCGGGGTCGATTTCCCCGCTTCGGTCGCTGCGGACGGGATGGCGCGCATGGGTCCTCGGGATTCGAGCCGGCGGTCCGGTATGGGACGCGGGCGTAGTGAGAAATTCAGTCTGCCTGCGGCCCGGCAAAGGCCGCCCCGGCGCGCGGGATGGCGCGCGAGCGGGCGATGGCACGACGTGACAGCAGGGCCTGACCCCATTCCGGGCCAAACTGGGCGCAAACATGGACTCGCTGCGCTCAACCGTTCAGGGCCGCTGCTTGCGGGGGCGACGGTGTCACCATCCCCCCGGTCGCGTCACCGGAGCGGTCCGAACCATGAAGCAAACGGGCCCGCACCGCAAGGCCGGCGCCGGCTTTCGAACCGACGCACGACCGCCATGCGGACCCGGTTACCTGACGTTCACGGGAGGGTGACCCCGGGCCGGCAGGCGCGCAGGGCTGCCGTGCCGGGCGGAGATGGCCGCCATCTTGCCTGCAGCGCTTCCTTTCCCGATTTTCCAGGCGCATGATACGGTTTATGTCATGTTTCTGACGTGAATGCAGGTTACCCTCACCGAAGTGCGACGTTCTCGAAGGTGGGCACCGATGGGCTCAGGACTAAGGTGAAACCCCTTATCGGCATCAGTTGCTGCACGAAGCAGTTCGGCGTGTTCGGCATGTCGAACCACGCGGCCTCTGACACCTACGTCCGTGCCATCGACCAGGTGGTGCACGGCGTGCCCGTGCTGATCCCGGCCAACGGCGCCGGCGCAGACACGGAAACCCTGCTCGATCGGCTGGACGGCATCATTCTCACCGGCAGCCGGTCGAACGTGCAGCCCAGCCTCTATGGCGGGCCGCCGCACCCCGAGGGCACGCCGGAAGACCCCGCCCGCGATGCGGCCACCCTGCCGCTGATCCGCGCCGCGGTGGCGCGCGGCCTGCCGGTGCTGGCGATCTGCCGCGGATTCCAGGAACTGAACGTGGCGCTGGGCGGCAGCCTGCACCAGCGCCTGCAGGACCTGCCGGGCCGGTTCGACCACTCCACCCCGATGCAGCCCAATGGCAGCGTGCGCACCGGCAAGGCCCACGCGGTGCGGGTGGTCGCGGGAAGCTGGCTGCACCGGCTGGCCGGCACCACCGCGATCGCCGTGAACTCCCTGCACAACCAGGGGGTCGACCGGCTGGCCCCGGGCCTCGTCACCGAAGGCACCGCGCCGGACGGCACGATCGAGGCGGTGCGGGTCGTCGACGCCCCGGGCTTCGCCATCGGCGTGCAATGGCACCCGGAATACGACTTCGCGACCGACGCGCTGTCGCGCCGCATCTTCGAGGCCTTCGCCGCGGCGGTACGCGGCCGGGCCGGACTGGCCGCCGCGGCCGACTGAGCGGCGGCCGGGCCGACCGCCGG
>JAGWSV010000359.1 GCA_028869315.1 Rhodospirillales bacterium | reverse complement strand
CGGCGTCGCCACCAAATACCTCGACCGCTATCTCGGCTGGCGGCGCACCATCGAAGCACTCGACAACGACCCAGTACCGCAGGATTGGCTACGATCGGCGCTCGGAATGCCCGTTTGCCAACAGTTAACGCAAGCATAGCCTATCCGATAGAGGCGGCCTGCCGTTATGTTCTTGTTGTGTGCTGGTTCTGGGGAGGACGTTCATGTTCTCGATATCGCCAGGTCTCGCCGTACGTCCCGCCCCCCGCACCGGCGACGCCCGGCAACACGAGCTGGTGGATGCGCTGATGATCGCCTTCACCACCTCAATTTGCGGCGCTGAGGGGTGAGTCGATTTTGCTGATTTTGGCAGCGACCGGGAGACCCGTTTCCGGGAGCTACGCGAAATGCCCGGCGGAGTGCCGAGCTACGACGTGTTCTCCCGTCTGTTCCGCCTGCTCGATCCGACGGCCTTGGCCACCTGCTTCGCTAGCTTCCTCGACTGCCTCGGCCAGGATGGCTTCGGCGGCGTCGTCATCGATGGCAGGGCGATACGCCGGTCTTTCGGCCGAGCGGCGGCGACGTCCGCGCTTGGTTCGCCGGCCTGGCCAGCCGGTCGGATGCGGAGGACACCAAGACCGACGCCGATAACGGACGGATTGAGGTCCGCCGCCATGTCGTCAGCCAGGACATGAATTTGGATGGTCTCGTATCGGCGCCATCGGGACGAGGCGCCGATGCCGGGCATGGCGACTCTGGGGGGTCAAGCAACCGCGACCGGGAACGCAAGACCTTGACTGAGCGCCGGTTCCACGTCTCCGCGGTGTCGCTCGACGCGATCGTCTTCGCCGCGGTCCGTGACCGTAGGCCGATCGAGACCTGCCTGCACAGGGTGCTGGACCCGGGATTTGACGTGGATCGCGCCCGCGACCGCAAGGACCATGGGCCGGAGAACCTCACGAGCTTGCGGAGCCGGCGCTCGACACCCTGCGGACAAGCCAGCCCGACCTTTCCATGCGGCGCAAACGCAAGCGCTCCGGTTGGTGCGATGAGTTCACCCGCTGCGTCCTTGGGCAAATGCGATAGGCTTGGTCCTGGCGCGCCCCACACTTGCGATGTGGACCGCGGTTGCGCATTTTGCTGCAAGCTCGGGGCCGCGCGATGACCCGGGGCTTGGGGCGGCGGCGGTGATTTTCTCCGTGGCAGGTCCCAACCCCATCCGATCGGAAGGCGGATGGGCACCGACACTTGTATTCCCAGCGGCGTCCGCCAAAGGCGGGTTCCCGGGGACCAGAGCGGGGCGTGAGTGCGTCCCGCTGGGCAGCGGAGCGGAAATTATGGACGGCGGCGCCGACTCACGACGAATCACTCTCTATCGGCCCGAGGATTTTGCGCCAATGCGCGCTGCCGGGCGGCTTGCCGCCGAAACCCTGGACATGATCACGAGCCATGTACGTCCAGGGGTCACCACCGGCGAACTCGACAGGATATGCCACGATTTCATCGTCGCCGCTGGCGCTATACCGGCGCCGTTGAACTATCGTGGCTTTCCGAAGTCGATCTGCACGTCGATCAACCACGTGGTCTGCCATGGAATCCCTGGCGATCGCCGGTTGGAGCCAGGCGACATCGTCAATATCGACGTCACAGTGATCCTGGACGGCTGGCACGGCGATAGTTCGCGAATGTATACGGCGGGCACCGCCCCGACCAAGGCGCGGAACCTGATCGACGTCACCTATCAGTCGCTGATGCGCGGGATTGCCGCGATCCGCCCTGGCGCGGCCCTGGGCGATATCGGCTGGGCGATCCAGTCCTTCGTCGAATCCCAGCGCTACAGCGTGGTGCGCGATTTCTGCGGCCACGGGATCGGCCGGCGGTTCCACGAACCGCCCAACGTGCTGCATTACGGCCAGCCCGGGGAAGGTCCGGTGCTGCGTCCCGGCATGTTTTTCACGGTCGAGCCGATGGTCAATGCCGGCCGCCCGGAGGTTAAGGTTCTCGACGACGGCTGGACCGCGGTCACCCGCGACCGCAGCCTTTCGGCGCAGTTCGAGCACATGGTCGGCGTCACCGCCGATGGTGTGGAAGTCTTTACCCTTTCGCCCGCAGGCTACACCAAACCGCCCTATCCGACGGACTAACCCGCGCACCCGCGCGGCCTGTCCGCCCGGCCGGACGGCATGCGGCAGCGCGGGGCAGGAAGGCGATGCGGGGTCTTGGGGAGTCTTTGTTCCCGCTCGAAAATGCTGTGGACGTCTCCCCCCCAGGGGCCGAAGGGCATCGTGCGCGCATGCGGGCGCGGCTGCTGCGGGCCGGCCCGGATGCGCTCGCCGACCCCGAATTGCTGGAGATGGTACTTTACGTCGCGCTGCCCCGGCGGGACACGAAGTCGCTCGCGCGCGCCCTGCTTGCGCGGTTCGGCAGCTTCGCCGCTGTGGTCGCCGCGGCGCCCAACGATCTGCGCGCCGTCGATGGCATGGGAGAAGCCGGCACCGCGACCCTGAAAGTGGTGCAGGCCGCCGCCTTGCGGTTGGCGCGGGCGGAGGTGGCGGAGCGGCCGGTGCTCGCCAACTGGGAGCGGCTGACGGCTTATCTCAACGCGGTCCTGGCGCGCGAACCGGTGGAGCAGTTCCGCGTTTTGTTCCTGGACAATCGCAACCGGCTGATCGCCGACGAGGTGCTTGGCCGCGGCACGGTCAACCACACGCCGGTCTACCCACGGGAGGTGGTGAAGCGCGCGCTGGAACTGCGGGCCAGCGCGCTGATTCTCGCGCACAACCACCCGAGCGGCGATCCAACGCCCTCGGCGGAAGACGTGGCGATGACGCGGGAGGTAAAGGCGGCCGCGGCGACCCTCGGCCTCGCACTGCATGACCACGTGGTCATCGGCAACGGCCGCTGGTGTAGTCTCCGCCAGGAGGGGTTGCTTTAAGGCCGATGATGCTGCGCCGCACTCAGAGCCCGGCGGGGCGCTTG
>JAGWSV010000358.1 GCA_028869315.1 Rhodospirillales bacterium | reverse complement strand
TGCCGAGCAGCAGCAGCCCGAAGGCGAAGGGCAGCCCCAGCATCCACCGCCCGGGCCGCGGCAGCAGCGAAACAAGGCGCGGCACGATGGCACCCAGCAGATACGGCGCCGCGAGGCCAAGCCCCATGGCGAGGAAGATGCCCATGATTGCGATGGGCCCCCGTGCTAAGGCGAAACCGACCGCGGTGCCGACGAACGGGGCCGAGCAGGACGCGGCGAGCAGGGCGGCGAACAGCCCGGTGAGGAACGCCGTGCCGCGCTGCGACCGCAGTTGCACGGTGCTGAGCCGCGTCGCCACGCCGCCCGGCAGGCCGATCTCGATCCAGCCCCACAGGCTCGCGGCGAACAGCACCATGACCATCGTCATGGCGGCGAGGAACCATGGCAGTTGGAACTGGATCCCCCAGCCGATCGCAGCACCTGCCTGCTTGAGCGCGATCAGCCCGCCGGCCAGCGCGGCGAAGCCCGCCATCACGCCGGCGGCGGTCGCCAGCAGATCGATCCGCACCCGGCGCCGCTCCGCCCCCGCCAGGTCGGTAAGCGCGAGCAGCTTGAGCGAGAGTACCGGGAGCACGCAGGGCATGACGTTCAGGATCAGCCCGCCGAGCAGCGCGACCGCCAGGATCGCCAGCGGCAACGTGGTCCGCCCCGGCAGCGCGGCGGCGGAGACCAGCCGTGGCGCCGCGTGGAAGGTAGCGGCGCCGCCGGTCCCGTCGGTCAGGGTAAACGCGAGGCGGCGCCCCGCCAGCACGCCCGCGCCATCGTGCAAGCGCGGGACCACCAGGGTCACCGTCCTGCCCGTCGCCGAGGGTGAAAGGCTCGGCCGGCCGGGCGCGCCTTGCGGCAGGCCCTCGACGAACAGATCGGGATGCACGAGCGGCCGGCCGTGCGTGGCCAGCCGCAGGATCAGCGCCGACCTTCCGTCCACCGCGGGCGCGACATCCGCTTCGCGCAACGTCAGGCCAAGCTGCGCGAGGGAACCGGGGATCCGAGCCCGCGCCGCGGTGATCAGGGCTGCCTCCGGGCCGGGCCGGGCAAGCCCGGTCGGCAGGGTGAGGTCGAGGGCGGCGTGGTAGGGCACGCAGATCGTTTTGCAGGCCGAGTAGTTCACGTCGGCATGCAGGATCAGCGGCGCGCCGGGATCGGCCAGACGGAGCGCGATCGGCAGCACCACCCCGGTCTCGTAGCCGTAGGTCTGCAATCCTTCGAGCGGGAACCGGCGCGGCGCCGGCCAGGACAGCGCGGCCGAACGCAGGTTCCGCGACCCGGCCCAGGTGACCGAAGCCGGGATGCCCGCGGCACCGGGCGTGCGCCAATAGGCGTGCCAACCGGGAGCAAGACGGATCTGCAAGCCGCCATCTACGGTGCTCATGGCGCCGGTCGCCTGCTCGGCGGTGATCAGCCGCACCGCGGCGTGCCGATCGCCGACCCATCCCGTCGCCGCGGCCTGGGCGGCAGGGGGCAGCAGCGCCATGACAATGATCGCCACCAGCGCGGCGGCAATGGGTGCGCGCCGGAGGTCCATCGAAAAGACGAGCCGACGCCATGAGATCGGGACATTCGTCATCGCATCACCCCACCCATGTCCATCCCGGGCGGAAGTTCCAGCAACACTCCGGCTAGAATGATGACGCAGACCCCAACCAATGCCTCGCCGATGATATTCCGTCGAAGCCGTGCTCTGGATCGTTCTCCTGAAGGACCGATCAAGCCCGGCGTCAGCCGGAAGCAATTATGCGCGGCAATGCCCAGCAGCACGACGAACAGAGCGAGCTTGGCGAATGCGACGCGACCATAGTCAGTGCCGACGAGTGCGCCGGGACTGCCGATCAGGAGATATCCCTGGAGGCCGGCGGTAGCTGTCAGGGTTGCCACGCAGATGGCGCCCAGCCGGGAAAACCGGCGCGCCACCAGATAGGCATCGCCAAGGGGTGTCGTGGCGACGATGATCAGCAGGGGAACGAGTCCACCCAGCCAGAGACCCGCCGCCACCACGTGCAGGGCCAGGGCGACCGCAAGAGCGCTCCCTTCGGGACCTCCCATGGCCGCGCCGTGACCAAGGCCGGCCTGGAGCACCGTGGCGATCGCCGCGAGACCGGTGGCAATCGCAACCCGGCCGTGCTGCCGCCCGTCACCGAAGATCACAGCAGACAACGCCAACAAAGCGACGCGTGCGATCAGGAGATGGCCGAAATTCGTGTCCCGGAGAACCGACGCGAGCACGGCGATCCCGGCGCGGATTTGATGCGAGCCGGTGATGTAGGTGGATTCGGCGACGAGCCAGACGCCTCCCGCAGTCACCGCGATCACGAGACTCACCCGCAGCAGACGGGCAAGCGAGGCGACGGCGCGCCGGTCGCATTCGGACCTGCAGCCCCCGGGGGACCTCGGGATCAGGATCGCACGCGCCGCGACGGTTCCGAAAACCGACAAGGAACCGGCGACATGAACGCCCCTCGCGATACCCCTGATGATCAGCGCGGACGAAAGGCTCATCGGGAGACGGTAAAGTCATAGTGTCCCTGGGTGCGATGACCATCCATCGCCAGGGCATGCCACCGCACCACATAGATTCCGGGCGTGATCGGTCGCCTCAACCCGATACTCAGGACCTTATGGTCACGCCGATCCCGGACGGGATCGCGATTATCTACCCGTGCGCCGCCGCCGGTCTGGACAGTGATCCCGCCGAAGCGCGCATTGACGTCCTCGGTGAACGTGATCACGACCCGCGGTGGAGCCGCCGCAAGGACGGCTCCCGGACGAGGCATTTCGCGCACCGGTAAGGCGTGGGCGAAAGCGTTTCCTGGTCCGATCATCGCGCCGACGATCCCGCCCACCAGCAGGATCGCAGCATGCGGCAGCCTTCGACATGCCGCGCGGCCCGCGTCGGGTTCGGGCGTAATCGTCATCGTTGCCTTCCCGCTCAGTTCACGGTACCGAAGACTACGGGCCTGGCGGTCCCGATCTCATAGACCGGGATCGGTGTCGTCGGCATCCCGGCCATCGCCGGCATCCCGGGAACCGCTGACGGCATGCCAGGAATCGCAAGCCCGGTGATCGGCAGATGCTCGGCGAGCATCTGCTTGATCATCGGCGCGGGCACGTGGCCTTCAATTACGTAGCTACCGAGTTTCATCGTGTGGCAGCCCTCGAGGGACGTCGGCACGCCGGCCATCCGTGTGACGAGATCGAGCTGATCTGTGGGGATCACCTTCACGGCAAACCCGTTCTGATCGAGGTATTGCGCGTAGGCCTCGCAGCAGGTGCATTGCGGGTTCTTGTACAGCACCGCCGGGATCGGGGCTGCGATTGCAGGCGCGCTGACGAGGACCCCGAACAAAAACGCGAGGCCGGCGCGACTGGTAGATGTCCTCATGGTGGCTTCCCTCAATGGAGTTGATCATGCGACGCGAATCACCGTCATCAGGCCGGTCGCCTGATGCTCGATGACGTGGCAATGGAACATCCAGTTGCCGGGGTTGTCGGCGGCGAATGCGAATGTCACGGTCTCGTTCGGGCGCAGCACCACCGTGTCGCGCAGGTGGGGATAACGTGCCGCCACACCGTTGCGCGACAGGACTGTGAAGCTGTAGCCGTGCAGATGCATCGGGTGCCACCAGCGCGTCTGGTTCTCGAGCGTGATCAGAGCCGTGCGGCCAACGGGAATGGTGAAGATCGGCTCCATGCCGTCATTCATGCCGTGCGGACCGCGGATGCCCCAGATCGCGGAGGTGGACGTAGGCTTGCCGTCAGCCATGATGCCCATGCCGCCCATCATGCTGCCCCCGCCGCCCATGCCGCCCATCATCCCGCCGACGATGGTCAGCCGGTGACGCACCGGAGCACGGAGATCGAGTATCGGTACCGGGTTGGGCTTCAGGATGGGCGGCTGGGCCGGCAGCCGCGGGTGCAGTCTCGGCTGGTTCGTGTAGGCAAGCTCCGTCAGCCGATACGTCAGCCGTCCCCCATAGAAGTCGTCAGTCACCTGGTAGCGACTTCCAGGATCGCCGACCGTGTCCAGCAGCAGATCAACTCGCTGTGCCGGCGCGATCAGCACCCGCCCCCCCGCCGGCGCGAAAGGCTGCGTCACCGGCTGGCCGTCCAAGGCCATGACGACCACGCGATGCCCGGCGAAGCGCAGCGCCATGAACCGGGCGAGGCAGGCATTCACCAGGCGCAGGCGGATCCGCTCCCCGGCGCGCAGCGGAACATCCGTGCGCCGGCTTCCGTTGATGGTGACCACGTTGCCGATCCGCCCGGCCATCGCCGCCTGCATGAAGGTATCGAAGCCCGGCAGCAGGCTTCCGTTTGGCTCGAGCTCCCAGTCCTGGAGGACCCAGAGGAGATCGCGGTCAAATGCCGGCGGTTCAATCTCCTCGACGATCAGCGCGCCGGCCATGCCGCGGCCCATCTCCGCAGCGGTATGCTCGTGCGGGTGGTACCAGAACGTGCCGGCATCCGGGGGCGTGAACGCGTAGGTGAAGGTACCGTTTGGCGCGATCGGCTTCTGGGTGAGAAACGGCACTCCGTCCATCGCGTTCGGCAGCCGGATACCGTGCCAGTGCACGGTGGTACCTTCCGCGAGGCCGTTGCGGACGATCGAGCGGAATGGCTCGCTCTGACGCAGACGCAGCACCGGGCCGGGAACACGGGTGTTGTAGGCCCAGACGGAGGTGTGCGGTTGCCCGGTGCCGAGCAATGCAGCGGTTCCCGGGGCGGGCTCCAGGGAGTACGCAGACGCACCCGCGGAAGCGGCCGAGGCGCGCGTTCGGGGCGTCGCGGACCACAGCGCCGCGGCCACAGAAAGTCCCGCGCCCCGAAGTGCCGTCCGCCGCATGAGGAACGGCAATGCTGGCACTGACATGCGTTGGTCTCCTACGGGACGAGGGTCAGGACAGAGCGGCTGCCGGGCGCGCCACTAGCGCGGCTGTGCCACGAGCCGCAGATAGGGCTTCAGGGTCTTCCACCCCGCAGGAAAGCGCTTTGCGGCCTCCGCATCGCTGAGTGACGGCGCAATGATCACGTCCTCGCCGTGCTGCCAGTTTACCGGCGTGGCCACGCTGTGCTTCGCCGTCAGTTGCAGCGAGTCGATCGCGCGCAGTATCTCGGCGAAGTTGCGGCCGGTGCTGGCCGGGTAGGTGATCGTCAGTTTCAGCTTCTTGTCGGGGCCGACGACGAAGACCGAGCGCACGGTCAAGGTGTCGCTCGCATTCGGATGGATCATGCCGTAGAGCCCGGCGATGCGCCGCTCGCTGTCGGCGATCAGGGGGAAATTGAGCGCGTGCCCCTGGGTCTCGGCGATATCGCCGGCCCAGGCGCGATGGTCGGCGAGCGGATCGACCGACAGGCCGATCACCTTCACGTCCCGCTTGTCGAATTCCGGCTTGAGTCGGGCCACCTCGGCAAGCTCGGTGGTGCAGACCGGAGTGAAGTCCTTGGGGTGGGAGAACAGCACGCCCCAGGAGGTGCCGAGCCAGTCGTGGAAGCGCAGCGTGCCTTCGGTCGTCTGCGCTTCGAAATCGGGGGCGATATCGCCGAGTTGCAGAGTCATCACGAAACCTTTCGGTGGTTGCCGTTGGGGTTGGCGGCGGGACTCGCCCGTGGACTTGCGAGCGGGATCAATCGCCGGGACGGAGCCGTCCGACTCGGTCCCGGCGACGCGGGCCGCGTCAGCTCTTCGCCTTGCCCGGTGCGGATGCGGCGGGGTGATGCGACTTGTTGTTCGCGCTTTCCATCATGCGATTGCAGTTGCTGGCCATGCGGGTCATGGCGGACATCATGCCCATCATCCCGCCGCCGTGGCTGCCCATCGTTCCGCCACCCATCATGCCGTGGCCTTGCGCGGCTCCGGCGCCGCCCATTATCCCCTGACCGCCCGTCTGCGCAGGCGGCTTCGACGGCAGACTCGCCGGCGTGAGGGGTTGGGCAAGCGCGGCGGGGGCAGTGGCGACGCCGAGGGTCAGGACTGCCGTCGCCAGCAGCCGAGTGGTATGGGTGTTCATTGCATGGTCTCCATGTCAGGATCGGGCGGTCCGACCCGGACGGTTCAGGAAAACGTCACGGATTCCCGCGCCTGCGCAGCAGGCCGGAACGGCGTGCCGCGGGGCGAGCCGTCCGGCAACGCGGGAGCGATCGTCATCAGCTTTGCCGCCGCGGCATCGGCAGGTACGGAGGTGCCGTGCTTCCCCATGCACAAGCCAAGCGCGCATATCGCCGCACAGGGCAGCAGCGAAAGCACGAGCGGCGCGACGCCAAACGCGACCAGCCATGGCCAGCCCAGGGCCGCCCCGCCACCCGCCAAGGCGACGGCGCCGAGCAATGCGCCGCGCCTGCCACGCAACCATGCCGGCAGGTATCGGGCGATGCCGGTGCCGCCCGAGGCGACGCCCGACGATCCCTGGCAACATCCAGGGCCGGAGTTCGTATCCACGTTGTGGATCCTTCCACCTTTACCAGTGACACCATCTTGCATGTCGCTGCTCCGCGCCGCAGCCGACCCTGTGGGCGAATGCGCCTTGAGCCATGCCGAAAGATCAGACGCGAACGCAGCCGCCGTCAGATGGAAGCAGCCGAAGCCGCTTGCATCCGTCGTCACCCCCGGCCGCGAGGCCGGTGGCTAGATCGGTGGCAAAGGTCTGGGAGGAAGGGGGTCCGGCGCCACGCTGCGCCCGGGTGGCATGCCCGCCTGGTCGGCAATAAACGCCTGCAGCGTCCAAACCACTGGGCGTGCAACGAGGTCCCGGTCAGGCAAGGTGGCGGTCGGAACACAAGCCACCCGGCAATGCGCGCTACTCGGCATGGCGTGGTGGGCACGGCCCGCATCTGCGCAGCCGCCGTGGGCGGCTTGGCACAGGCTATGGCTGGTGGACATGCCGGCGGAGGCCATCGCCACCCCCGGGACAACCAGTCCCAGAGCGACGACCACGGCAACCACGAGACGGCGCAGCCGGTCCAAAATGGTTGAGCGAGATAGCCCTTTCCGCGCGCCGGATCAACGACCGGCCAGCCGGCTCACCGGGTGGGCTGATGAAAAAGCAGTCATGCCGGACGGCGGAGGCGGGAGGGCATGATTCGGGTCCCGGACCCAACTTCGGGCGGCCGTTTGCGTCCGGACCAGCAACCCCGACGCCACGACCGTGCCAGCCGCCGCCGTGCCGGGCCCGCCGGCCGCGGTCACGTCTCTCCCACGCTGACCACCCGCACGGTCTCGCCCGGGGTAAAGCAGGGATGGCGCCGTATGTCGTGATCGTGGCGCACGGTGATCGTGCTGCCATCGGTCAGCCACAGGGCGTTGTGGCAATGCGAGATGTCGGGTTGGTCCGGCATGCAGTTGGTGTCGGTCAGCAGGGGCCCGGTGGTCGCAACTGCGGGCGGCGTTCCGGCCATCGGTCACGATCGCCTGGCGGCGGCCGGGCAGCCGGATGCGCAGATGGATGCGCCTGGGCACGTGGCCGGTTCGGTTACCGGCCGTATCTTCCGCCCCCGAAGATGTATTTCGCCAGCGCGATGATGCCGAACACCACCAGCACCAGGATCAGCAGCCCCAGCAGCCCCATGCCCCAGCCCATGCCGCCGCCCATGAAACCGTTGCCGAACATCTCGAACTCCCCAATTCACCTGTTGATCGAAGCGGCGCCGCGACCGTGTGCCCAGAGCAGTGCCAGCGGCGGCACGAGCAGCCACTGCAGCAGCGGCGCGAGGCCGGTGCCGAGGCCGGGCAGCACCGGCATCGCGGGCGCATAAGCCCATGCCTGCCGAACCACGACGTTCAGATGCTCGCTGTACAAGGTGTAGCCGGTACCGAATGCCGTCGCGGCAAGCAGCACGGGCATGAACCGGACCTCGGGCCAGCCGGGAGTCGCGGCGCACGCAATTCCCAGCGCGAGGGCACCCGCGGCGATGCCGAGATCGCCCGCCGCACAATGCAGTGCCGCGAGGGCGATCTCGCGCCGTGTCCCGCTCTGCCACAGCGTGTAGAGTGGCATCTGCCCGAACTCCCACACCAAGTTGCCCACGCCGACGGCCAGCAGATAGCGCCGCAACACGGGAAGCCACCTCGTGGCGACGGCCTGCCCGCTCATTGCGCGACCCTCCGGTCGTCGTCCCGCCCACCCAGCCGAGGCAGCCAGCGCGGCACGCGCACGGCGTAGGCGTCCCACGCGACGCCGAACGTCTGTTGGGCCTCCCGCTCCTCGGCATGCGCGAGCCGCACGTACATGAACACCAGAACCGGGAACATCGGCAAGGTCAGGATCGTCGGCCACTGCAACAGGAAGCCGAACATGATGACGATGAACGCGACGTACTGCGGGTGCCGTACTCTGGCATAGACACCCTCCGTCGCCAGGTGCCCGCTCCGTTGCGCCTGATACAGGACCCTCCAGGCGGAGGACAGCAGAATGAAGCCACCGAAGATCAGCACGTCGCTGGCGATGTGCTGCACGTTGAAATGCGGTTTTCCCTTCCAGCCGAAGATCGTGGACCAGAGATGTCCGGCATCGTGGGACATCAGGTCGGCATGTGGGTGCAGCCGGGTGAGCCAGCCGGACAGCAGATAGATCGTCAGCGGAAAGCCGTACATCTCAGTGAACAGCGCCACGATGAAGGCGCTGAAGGCGCCGAACGAACGCCAGTCGCGCGGCGTGCGCGGCTTGGTGAAGCTGAAGGCGAAGATGATGAAGATGGCCGAGTTGAGGATGACCAACACCCACAGCCCGTAGTCGCCCTCCTGCGTCATGATCCGCCTCCCTGGTCATCCGCGCCGCCATGGCCGCCATGCCCGTGGTGCATGAACAGATGCATCAACGGGCAGGCCGCCAGCAGCAGGAACGGCGCCGCCGCCAGCAGATGCGCCTGATGGCCGGTCACCAGCAGGCCGGCCGCGACCAGCATCAGGAAGCTGAAGGCGAGGCTGCCGCGAGTGCGCAGGAAGGGCACGCGCGCGTGCCCTCCGCCAGCGCGGCTTCCGTGGTCATGGAACGGGAGCTGCGCCATCTGCGCCGCTTCACATCATGCCGCGCGGGCCGGTCATCAGCGCGTCGGCGGTGCGCCGCTGCGCCGGCGTGAGCACGCGGTAAAGCGCGTCGGCGGGACCGGCGAGCGCGCGCAGCGCGGCCACTCGCGCCTCCAGCATGGCGGTCTGCTGACGCAGGCGCTCCGGCAACGGCCCGGCCGCGATGGCCGCCGGCATCCGGGCGCGCATCGGCGCGACTTTTGCCGCCGCGCCCTTCAGCGCATCGGCGAAGCCGGTCCAGGCCTGCTCCTGAGCCGGCGTGATGCCGAGCTCGGCCTTGAGGAAGGCGATGCGGCCGGCGATGTGGTCGAAGCGCATCATGCCGGCGGCCGGCCCGGCACCGCCATGGGCCATCATGCCGCCCATCATTTGCATCATCTGCATCATCTGCATCATCGTCGGGGCGCCGCCGCCCATGCTCATGGGCATTCCGGCGCCCGGTGCTCCGCCCATCCCTGCCGGACCGCCCGGCATGGCGGGCGTCGTACCCGGCGTTGCGGCGCTGCTTGTCTCGCCTGCGCCGGCATCATGGGCGGCATGACCAACCGCAGTCTGCGCGTGGGCGCCGGCGGTGGCGAAAGCGAGACCCAGCGCCGCCGCGGCGGCGCGGTATGAAATCCTGTTCATGGCGTGTCGTCCTCTTCCTCCGGCATGGCCGGGGCTGCGTCGTGGCCCGGCGGGGCGTGCCCGCCCCGGCGAAATGCAACGGAATTGGGGAGCGGCGCCGCGGGTCGATCGGGCGACCCGGACGACCGCTCAGGCCGTGTGGCGCGGCGGCGGGACGATCGGATTGTGGCTCAAGCCGCCGGGAAGCAGCTGAAATGTTATCACGAAGCGGAGCGGCCGGCGCGACAGCGGCGCGAGCGGCACCGGAGCGGCGACGATCGCGCTGGCCGATACGCTGGCGCAGCCGGGACCGCCGCACGTCACGGCCGCGCCGGGGCAGCCGTCACCGCGGCAGGGCGTGACCGGCACCGACGCCGGCAAGGGCGCACGGAGACTGGTGACAACCGCGCCGATCGCCGGCGGTGGCGATGGTGCCGCCCTGGCAGGAACGCCGCCCCAACTGAGAACGGCGACGAGCACGAGCAGCAGCGCCAGCAGCGCCGCCCCTGTCTTCGTCGTCCGCTCGTCCGCGCGGCGTCGCATCGCAGTTACCCTTCCGCTCTCGCGTACAATCCTGGCCCCGGTGCCGGTTCCCGCATTGATCTGGGTCAATACCCGGGGCGGAACCCGATGTAGGCTACCTCAGTCATCATCCCCGTCGCCATGTGGTAGAGATTATGGCAATGCAACAGCCAGCGGCCGGGATTGTCCGCATCGAAGGCGATCCGCACGGTCTGCCGCGGCGGGACCAGGACGGTGTCGCGCAGCGCGCCCCGCAGCTTGCGGCCTTCCAGCGCCTGCACCTGAAAATGATGCCCGTGCAGATGCATCGGATGCGCCATCGCGGTGTGATTGACGAGGTCCAGTACCACCCGCTCGCCCTGCGCGACCGCAAGCGGCACATGATCGGGCCACTGCTTCCCGTCGATACCCCAGGCATAGGGCCTCATGCTGCCGGTCAGTCCCACGCGCAGGACCCGATCGGGCCGGCGCGGCGGGAGCGGGACCAGGGCAGCAAGTCGCCGCTCCAGCGACAGATCGGCCGGTCCGACCAACTGGGTCGCGGTGCCCGCCACTTTCCCGATCGCCGCCCCGGGCGTGGCGAGGACGATGCCGGTCCGCTGGCGATCGCCCTCGCGCTGGGCGAGAATGGGGAAAGCGCCGCCGCCGGACGGTATCCGCAGCAGCACATCGACCCGCTGCGCCTGGGCCATCGGAAAATCCCCGACCGGCACCGGGCGGACCGGATCGCCATCGACCGCGACCACCTGGCCCTGGAGCGCACCGAGGCTGATCCAGAAGGCGGTGGAGGTGGCGCCGTTGATCAGGCGCAGCCGGACAAGCCCACCGCGTTCCACCCGCACCACCTGCGGATCGGCCAGGGTGCGGTCGTTGGCGAGATAGGCATCGTACTCCACGTCGTTCAGGTCCGGCGCCGCGGCGCCTCCCGAGGAGGTCCCCATCGGCATCGCCATGCCGGACATCCCCGGCATGGACTGCCCGCCCCCGGTTCCCGAAGCGCCGGTGAGATCGGCAAAGATCTCGCGCGGGTCGCGGAAGGTGAAGTCGTGCAGCAGCACGATCACCTCCTGTGCGTCGGCGCGCGCGTCCTCGGCGGTGTGCAGGACGAGCGGGGCCGCCATCAGCATCTGCTCCTGCAGACCATGATGCGAGTGCATCCAGTGCGTTCCGGTCCGCGGGAGGAAGCTGTAGCCCTGCTCTCCGCCGGTCGGGATCAACGTCTCGAGCCTGGTCTGGGTCACGCCGTCCTGGCGCACCGCCGGAGTCTGGCCGTGCCAGTGGATGATGGTCGGCTCGCCGCAACGGTTGCGCAGCGCCACGGCGAAGCGCTGGCCAGGGTCCAGCACCAGCCCGGAGGTGCCACTGTCCTGG
>JAGWSV010000357.1 GCA_028869315.1 Rhodospirillales bacterium | reverse complement strand
CCGGGCTCGATCACCATCTCCGGCAGCGCGTTGCCGAAATGCCGGGTCATGGCGCCCATGATGGCGGCGGCGAAATCGCCGATCTCCGGCACCGGCTCGCGGTAGCGGGTGGGAAAGCCGCCGCCGAGATTCATCATGCGGAGGTTCACCCCGGCCTCGGTCAGGTCGGTGAACAGCATCGCCACCTGGCTGATCGCCAGGTCGTAGGCGGCGGTGGTGGTCTGCTGGCTGCCGACATGGAAGGAGAGGCCATAGGGATCCAGTCCCAGTTCCCCCGCGCGGCGCATCAGCGCGCCGGCATGGGCGACGGTGGTGCCGAATTTGCGCGACAGCGGCCAGTCGGCGCCGTCGTTCTCCACCCGGATGCGGCAATAGACGCGCGCGCCTGGGGCGTGGGCGGCGAGCTTCTCCAGCTCCTCGTCCGAATCGAAGGCGAACAGCGACACGCCGGCGGCGTGCGCGCGGGCGATGGCGCTGTTCTTCTTGATGGTGTTGCCGAAGCTGATCGCCTCCGGCCGAGCGCCGGCTTCCAGACAGGCGTCGATCTCCTCGATGCCGGCGGCATCGAAGGAGCTGCCGAGGCTCACCAGGCGGTCGAGCACCGGGGCGGCCGGGTTGGCCTTCACCGCGTAATAGATCCGCGCGAGCGGCAGGGCGCGCCGCAGCGCCTGGAAGTTCTGCTCGACCCGATCAAGGTCAAGGACCAGGCACGGCGTGGCCGGCTGGAAATGCGTCAGAAACCGGGCGATTTTCGGGGTCATCGCGCCGCGCCTCCCTCAGTTGGGACGCCCGCCTATGAAGGCGACGGGCGACAGTTGACGAAACGGTCGAACGAACCAGCGACCTAAGCGAGTTGCCAGAACGCTTGACGTCGTTGCGTAACCACGGAGGGCCAGAGGCACGTGCGTTGCTGCGTAGGGGAAGCAGATAAGAGGGGTGGGGCCGGGGCGCAAGCCGGAATTGGGCTGCGGCGGAAAAATCTCTCCTTCCGGGCGGGGGGCGCGTCGCCCGCGCCCGGCGGTCGCGCCAGGCGCCCCTGTCATCGGGCCGGCGATGACCCCATCATCGGGAGAGGATGGCATCGGACGCCCATAGCGACACCCGCCCGGCAGAGCCGGCGACGGCGCCCCCCCCTCCCCGCGCCCCGGCTGGGACCGCGGCGGACCGGTACGCCCCGAAGGCGCGCGGATGGCGCGGCTTTCTGCTCGCCCTCGTCGAGTCGCTGACGACGGACCGCGCCTCCATGGCGGCGGCCGGCGCGGCGTTCTACGCGACGATGGCGCTGTTTCCGGCGATCAGCACCCTGATTTCGCTCTATGGGCTGGTGTTCGACCGCGCCAGCGTCGCCGGCCAGTTGCGCTTCCTGCGCGGGCTGCTGCCGCCGCAGGCCTATGGCTTGATCGCCGGGCGGGTGGGCGCGCTGGTGGACCAACCGTCCGGCCAGTTGGGCGTGGGGCTGGCGATTGCGTCCGTGATCGCGTTCTGGAGCGCGAGCGCCGGGACCCGATCCGTCCTGAGCGCGTTGAACGTGGCTTATGGGGTGCGGGAGCAGCGCGGCTTCGTGCGCTTCCATGCCATCACGCTTGG
>JAGWSV010000356.1 GCA_028869315.1 Rhodospirillales bacterium | reverse complement strand
TTGTACTTGTGCGCCCAGGCGGCGATGGTCGGCATCTTGGCGATCAGGCGGAACGCGCTGATCCGCCGATGCTCGGGGTTATTGATGTCCAGGCTGTCGTGATAGAAGGCCGACAGCGCGCCGACCACGCCGCACATCACCGCCATCGGGTGGGCATCGCGGCGGAAGCCGTTGTAGAAGCTGCGGATCTGCTCGTGCAGCATGGTGTGGCGCAGCACGCCGAGCTCGAACTCCTTGAGCTGCGGCGGCGTCGGCAGCTCGCCGTTCATCAGCAGGTAGGCCACTTCGATGAACGTGGAATGTTCCGCCAGCTGCTCGATCGGGTAGCCGCGGTACAGCAGCACGCCGTTGTCGCCGTCGATATAGGTGATCTTGCTCTCGCAGGCGGCGGTGGCGCCGTAGCCAGGGTCGTAGGTGAAGATGCCAAGGTCGCCATACAGGCGGCGGATATCGGCGACCGCCGGTCCCATCGTTCCTTCCAACAGGGGCAGGCTGGACGACGTGTTGGAGCCGTCGAGAGTGACGGTGACGGACCGTTTGGCCGAGCCGCTCATAGGGGAATCCTTCAACTAGAGGCGGGGCGGCGCCATTGCCGCCAACCGCCGGTTGGCACGAAATTATGACCGGAGGAAGCGGTGCGCAACCTTCGCGCCCGCAGCAAAGCGGAACCCGCAATCTCCGGTGGAGCCACGTGCACGCGGTGGTTGGGATTTTTCTCCGACCATGAGACGTTTTGGCTCGCGTCTGCCGGCTTCATGGTTTATTAACCACTGCCGCCACGGGAGCCCGCGATGCCAGCCAGCGCCGAGATCATCCGTTTTCCGGCCCGCAGGGCGCCTGCCGAGCCGGTGGCCGCGGTCCCGTCCGCAGACGCGGGGACGGAGCGCCTCGCGCGCGGGCTAGCCGCCCTGGCCCGCGCGCTCGACGAACAGCGCGCGGCCGTCCGCGATTGGCGCATGGGTCTTGCCGCGCTCGGCCGCAGCGTCGCCGGCCTGGACGCCTCGTTGCACGTCTATCGCAACAGCCTGGCCGGCGTGCAGCGGCGCACGGCGTCGTTGCACGCCGAGGCGCGGCGCCTGGAAGCCTGGGCCGATGCCGCGCTGGCCAGCGGCATCGGCCCGCTCAGCCGGCGTCCGGCGCGGTAAAGAATTTCTGCCCTGCGGCGAAGTGGTTGGGCCGCATGAACACCCCCAGAATAAGCGCCCCGTTCGGCGCCCGGGCTTCATGGGTGTTGCCCGCCGGGCGCCAGACGAAGTTGCCCGCGGTGCAGGACCCTTCCTCGTCCTCCAGGCTGCCCTCCAGCACATAGGTCATCTCGACCCCGGTGTGTTCGTGCAACGGCACCACCGCGCCCGGCTCCAGGCGGAACAGCAGGGTGGACATGCCGGTGGCCGGGTCGCTGTAGAGCAGCTTGTGGCGGATGCCGGGGAATTTCGACGTCTCCCAGGGCATCCCCGCCACATCCACATAGCAGGATGGCGGCGAGGCGCCGGGTCCCAGCAGGCGCGGACGCGCAGGTGGGCGGTGGGTGCTTCCTTCAGGCATCGGGTTTCCTCCTTATGATGGTGTCCCCGCGCGATCGCGCTGGGACGATATCGGACCGCTATGGCGCGGCGGCGGCGGGCGGCTGTCAAGCATGGCGTGTCCGTTCCTCGCCGGGGACGATCATCCACAGGATTTTGTGGTCGGCATGCGTCTTGCCCGCAAAATACCCTTCACCCGCCCGGTCATGCGGCCCTAAGCTGCCGGTATGAAAACGCATCCGATCTGGCATGGTGTCCGCCTGCGCCGGCTTGCCGCCGGGGCCGACCCCGACGCGCCGACCCGTCTCGTCAGCCTGCCCGCCGGCTGGGAAGACGGCGCCGCAGCGGCATTGGCCGCGCTCGCCCCCGGCCACGGGCCGGTCGCGCTGCCAGGCGCGGCCGAGGCCTGGATTGCGCCGCTGGCGGCCCGCGCCGCGCCCGGCCCGGCGGATCAGGCGGCGGATCAGGCGCCGCTCGCCGACCGGCTGCATCGCCTGCTCCTGCTGCGCCGCGCCGCCCCGGATGCGGCGCTGTGGCAGGGTCGGACCGACCTGCCGGCCCGCTTCGTGCTCAACCTGCCGGCGTTTCTCGACCCGCTCGGCGGGTTCGACACCGCCGGCTTCGTCGCGGCGGCCGGGACGGCGCTTGCCGCGCTCGCCCTGGCGCGCCCGCCCGGCGGGCCGGTCCCGTCGATCGGGTTTGCCGATCTGGCAGGGCTGCTGGCCGCTCTCGGCATCGACTATGGGTCCGCCGCGGCGCGGGACGTGGCATGCGCGCTCGCGATGGTGCTGCGCGGCCGGGCCGGCGTCCCCGCCGGCATGAACAAGGTGCCGCCCGCCGCGACCGCGGTTCCGGGCCTCGCCGAGGCGGCGCGGGCCGCGCTGG
>JAGWSV010000355.1 GCA_028869315.1 Rhodospirillales bacterium | reverse complement strand
TCGGCCTGCCCCAGCCTGGTCAACTCGGCGACGAACTCGGCCCGTTGTGCGTCACGTTCGTCCGCGGGGAGCCAATTCGCCATGTTGTGAAACAGGAACGCCACCACCCGGGTCCGCTGCGGGCTCCAGGGGTTTTCCGCGGCGGACTTCGCCTCCGCGAGCAACGCGGCCAGACGGGGCCGGACGCGGGCACGCATTGTCTCCGGATCGAGCGCGGGGGGGGCGTCGATCGCGGCGGTGGTGGGAAACAGGTCGAGCTGAGACGTCACGCAGCGGCATCCTGGTCGATGGGCTGGCGCCGGCCCGGCTGCGGGCGCGGGAGCCCGAGATCGGCCCGGGTCAACGGCGAGTCGATCGCTTGCAGCAGAATACTATCAGCCTCCGCGTAAAGCTGCACGAGTTCCGTGAGGCGTCCGACCACGTCGAGCATCGCGCGGAGCAGCGCCTGATCGAGCGCTTCCCCGCTCCGGGCAACCAGCCAGCGGTACAGCACGCGGTAGCCGCTGACCTCGAACTTCCAGACCGGCTCCGGAACATCGGTCAGCAGCAGCGAACCATCGGCTTGCAACAGGACCGCGCCGGCGCCGCGGCCGTCGGCACGGAAAGCGCGCGCGGGCGGGGGGACGTCGAGCGTCACCCCGGTCGCCGTGCCGCGAATGCCCGCGGCGCGAAACTCTGCCCGCGGCGGGCGGACAAATCCCTGGAGCGCCCGGATTTCTGCACCGAGCCCCGCCGCCTGGGCGAAGAGATCGGGCGATGCAGGCAGCGGGATATGCGCGAAATCATCCTCGAGGTCTGCCGCAAAGCGTGTCGTGTAGGAGGTCGCGGACAGCAAAGCCAGGATGGCATCGAACACGTCGAGCTGCCCCGGCGGGGTTCCGTAGGCAGCACCGAGGCCGGCGAGCAGGGCCGGGTGCAGGAAGCTGGCATCGGCACCGCCGGCATGGCGGCGCAGCGGAAAGACCCAGCCGCCATAGCTGCCGCGGAAGGCGTGCTGATCGGGTTTGTCGGCGTGACACCAGACCGCCGGGCCGCGACCGGTGCCATCCTCCGGGGCGAACAGGCAGAGATTCGCCGCGCCCCAGGCAGCTTGCAGAATGGGCCTTGTGCGGTCGACATAGGCGTCGCTGTTGTAAATCCAGCGCCGATCAAGCGGGCGATACGCGGCCGTTTGTATCAATTCCGAATCGAATGGCACCAGGAGAGCCGGGCCGACCTTCGAGAGAGTCGTTTCCTTGAACGCCTCGGCTGCCCGATCAGGCGGGAGGCGCAGGAACGACGTGATCCGCTCCGTCATCGCCTCCCGGGTCAGCGCATAGGCGAAATCATCCCGATAGGTCACGATCCCGTTGGAGCGGAACGTCAGCACCTCGTCCAGCGCCGGCCAGTTCCGTCCCGCGAAACCGGCCGGCTTCAGCCGGTCCATCCCGGTCCCCGGCAGGGCGGCGAATCGAACTCGCGCCGGATCGGCCGCGGCCTGCCGCAGCAAATCGAGCTTTTCGCTTCGGCGGAAGGCGCCATGGTCCCACGCATCGGCGTAGCGCACCTCGGCCTCCGCACCCTCGGCCTTGCCGCCGCCCGCCCAGGCGGTCAGCACGCACACGCCGGTTTCGATATCGAAGACGTTTTCGTCCGTCTCCGCCCCCGCCGGGAGCGCGCCGCGATTGTCGCCGCGCAGATCGACGATCTCGATCGCGTCGAACCGCTGCCGCAGCATCTGCCGCAGGCCACCAAAGGCGCGCCCGGCCAGGAATCCGCGATTGGTGATATAGGAAACCACGCCACGCCGCTCCGCCCCCGGCGCCTCGAACAGCCGCCACAATGCCCAGCGCCAGAACGCGACGTAGAGATCGGGGAACGGATTGAGCGAGCGGCCGAATCCGGCCTCGCGCACCGGTTGCTTCAGATCCTCCCACAGCGCGTTCATCCAGCGCCCGACCAGGGTCTCAACCTCGCCACGCTTCAGCCGGCGATAGGGCGGATTGCCGAGGATCGTCAGGATCGGCCGGCCCGACTTCACCGCATCGGCGTCCCTGCGCTCCTGCACCATCGGCGTGCCGAGGAAATTGAGCGGGTTCGGCACCAGCGCGATTTCGCTGGAGGCCGACAGCGTGTCGGTCAGATAGATCGGCAACCGTTCGGTCGGCACCACGTGATGCGCGGCGATTTCGCGCAGCATCCGGTAATGCGCGATCGTATACGGACCCACCAGCAGCTCGAACGCGTGCATCCGCTGGGCAAGGTTCAGCACCTCGGCCGCGACCATCGTGCCGTCGCCGTAGCGCCCCGCCGCCCGCTCGGCCGCGACCGCGATCGCGGTGACCGGGAAGGTGCCGGTACCGCAGGCGGGATCGAGCAGGCGCACTTCCGGATCGAGCAGCCCATCGGTGCCGAGCCCCGCCCGCAGCGCCCGATCGGTGGCGGCCACGATGAAGCGCACGACATCGGGCGGGGTGTAGAAGACGCCGTATTTCAGCCGCGCCGGGCCAACAGTTCAGGCGCGAAGCTGTTCACCGTGTCGCAGATCACGTCAAAGCCGACGCCGAGCACGTCCAGCACCTGCGACAAGGTCAGCGCCTGAACCGTGGCGCGCAACAGCGGATAGGTGCCGGACGGCAGCAGATCGAAGGCGTTGCGATCGACCGGCCCAAGTCCGGTCTCGCGCGCCAGCAACAGCCCGAACGAGAGCGTCTGGGCGAAGGCGTTGGCGAACAGATCGTCCTGGTCCGCCGATTCGTAGCCACCGGCGGCAGGATGGGCGAACAGGGTTTCGCGAAACACCTCCCGCACCGCGTCCAGCGCGGGCGGGGCGCCGGCGGCGCATTGGTCGGCGACGATCCGGCGCAGCAGCCGCGCCGCACGGGCGAGCACGCGGGCGAAGTCGCGCGCGGTGCGGACCGGCGCCGGCTGCGCCAGCGCCAGCGTTTCCAGCACGTCGAGCAGCGGTCGCGGATCGTGTCGGCGGATCGTGTCGGCGGATCAGCCGCTCCGCGGCGGCGTCCGTGGTGTCGGGATCGAGCGCGCTCGCCGGCAGCACCACGGCCTGGGCCTCGATCTCCCCGCGCCGATACAGATGGATCGTGTGGAAGTTGCAGAACCCCCAGAGCGGCAGTACCCGGAACCGCAGGAACTGCGCCTTGTCATGGCCTTGCAACCGTCTGGGATCGAGCCCCTTGCCTGGCGCCTTGAGCTCAATGAACGCGCGCGCCGGCTGGGCGGTCGGCGCGAAAGCCAGATCTGGCCGGCCGATTCCAGGGCGGCGGTATTCCGGCAGCACGCGCGGCGGCAGCTTGAGCCGTTCGGCAAGCAGCGCCTCCACCAACGCCTGGAAGCCCGGGGGCAAGCAGAAGTTCGAGCGCAGTCCCATCGCCGCCGCTTGCGGGATTGGCACGCCGGTCGTGGCGCGCCTTATAGGCGAAGCGGACCAGGGAATCGGTCGCGTTTGTTTCCCCCGGAGCCAAGCTCCACCGCCCCTACCGCCCCAGCGCCTGCACGATCTCCTCGGTCATCTTCTTCGCGTCCCCGAACAGCATCATGGTGTTCGGGCGGAAGAACAGCTCGTTCTCCACCCCCGCATAGCCGGAGGCGAGGGAGCGCTTGATGAACAGCACGGTCCCCGCCTTCTCCACTTCCAGGATCGGCATCCCGTAGATCGGGCTGGCCCGATCGGTCTTGGCGGCGGGGTTGGTCACGTCGTTGGCGCCGATCACGTAGGCGACGTCGGCGGTGGCGAACTCGTTGTTGATCTCTTCCAGCTCGAACACTTCGTCGTACGGCACGTTGGCTTCGGCGAGCAGCACGTTCATGTGCCCGGGCATGCGGCCGGCGACCGGGTGGATGGCGTATTTCACCTCCACCCCTTCCTTCTTCAACGTATCCGCCATCTCCCGCAGCGCGTGCTGCGCCTGCGCCACCGCCATGCCGTAGCCGGGCACGATGATGACCTTGGAGGCGTTCTTCAGGATGAACGCGGCGTCGTCGGCGTTGCCGCTTTTCACCGTGCGGTCCACCGCCCCGCCGGCAGGCCCCGCGGCGGCGGTTTCGCCGCCGAAGCCGCCCAGCAGCACGTTGACGATGCTGCGGTTCATCCCCTTGCACATGATGTAGGACAGGATCGCGCCCGACGCACCGACCAGCGAGCCGGTGATGATCAGAGCAAGGTTCTGGATGGTGAAGCCGATGCCGGCCGCCGCCCAGCCGGAATAGCTGTTCAGCATCGACACCACGACCGGCATGTCCGCGCCGCCGATCGGGATGATCAGCAGGAAGCCAAGCGCGATCGACAGCAGCGCGATGATCCAGAACACCGGCTGGCTGCCGGTGGCGACGAAGATGATGACCAGGATCAC
>JAGWSV010000354.1 GCA_028869315.1 Rhodospirillales bacterium | reverse complement strand
TTCCCGGCATGGAGGAGACGCTGCGCGCCCTCGGGGAACGCGGGGACATCATCAAGACCATGCACCATGCGTTGACCCGCCATGGTGCGGAACGCGGCGCCGAACAGTTCGCGATCCACGACCTCCGCGAGCCGCTCGCCGCGCCGATCACCGGGCGGCTGCTGGGGCGGGGGCTTGGCGGTGACGAACTGGGGGATCGGGTCCATCTGATCGTCGATGGCATCGACGGGCAGGTCCACTACGTCGAACTCCCCGCCGCCAGCGCGGATGCCGCCAACCCGCCGATCGGGGCCATCGTCGCGCTTGGCGCAGAACGCGGAGCGCCGCGCGCCGCTGACCAGAACATCGCCGATCTGGCGCACCAGAACGCCGGCATCTATCGGCCCGCAGATCACCTCGCCACCGCGCGCGCCGATCCCGGCATTGCCGATCCGGAGGCCTATGTCGAAGGGCATGTCCGCCGCCTGGAGGCGCTGCGCCGCACTGGCATGGTCCAGAGGCTCGACGCCGACCATTGGCGCGTCCCGCCGGATCTCGAACAGCGAGCTGCCCGCCACGACACGGGCCGCAGCCGGGCGCCGAGCCTGCGCGCGCTGTCCGCGCTCGACCTGGAAGCCCAGATCCGCAGCGACGGGGCGACCTGGCTCGACCGCCAACTTCTGGCCCGCGATCCGGTACCGGTCGTGCAAAATGGCTTCGGATTGGAGGTCGAAGCCGCCCTGGAGCACCGCCGCCTGCATCACCTCACCCAGGGCGATGCCCGCCGGGACGCGGACGGGGGCGTGCGCTATCGCCGAGACCTTCTCGCGACGCTGGAGCGCCGCGAACTCACGCGTGCCGGCGGCGAACTGGCGGCGACGCGCGCTGTGCCGTTCTGGATGCCGCCGCCCGGCGAGACGATCCGCGGCACCTACCGCGAGGCGGTGCAGCTCGCGTCTGGCCGCTACGCCCTGGTCGAGAATGCCCAGGAACTCACCCTGGTCCCCTGGCGGCCGGTGATCGAGCGCAGCCTTGGCCGCGAGGTCGTCGGGCTCGTCACCGACGGCGGGATTTCCTGGCAGATCGGCCGGGATCGCGGATTGGGAGTATGACCGCGCTGACCGCCAACCTCGATGGGGAGAACCAGCCCTACCCGGCGCAGCAGGAGAGCTTCGCCACGTCCTTCTCGAAGCCAAGCGCTGCGAGTTTCAACCCCTCCACCGTGGTGAGATAGGGGAACAGCGTTTCGGCCAGATCGGTGACGGTCAGCCGGTGCTTGATCGCCAGCACCGCCGTCTGGATGGAATCCGCCCCTTCGGGCGCGAGGATCTGGGCGCCGAGCAGGCGCAGGCTGCCCTCCTCCGCGACCAGCTTGATCAGCCCGCGCGTGTCGCGCGCGGCGAGCGCGCGGGGAACCTGATCGAGCGCCAGGGTCACCGTGCGCACCGCCATACCCTGGGCACGGGCTTCGGCTTCCGTGAGCCCGACACGCGCCGCCTGCGGGTCGGTGAACACCACCTCCGGCATGGCGCGCGCATCGTAGCGGCGGGCATTGCCGTTGAGCGCGTTCTCGGCGGCGCGTTTCGCGCCATAGGCCGCCATGTAGACGAACTGGTCGCGGCCAGTGACATCGCCCGCGGCATAAACCCCCGGACGCGAGGTGGCGAGGAATTCATCCACGGCGATGGCGCCGCGCGCGTCGGTGGCGATGCCGGCGGCGGCGAGGTCGAGGCCCTCCGTGTTCGCCGCGCGGCCGGTCGCAACCAGGACCTGCTCCGCGCGGATCGTTTCCGGCCGGCCATCGACCGTCACATCAAGCGCGATGCCGGCCTCGTCGCGACGGATGCGCTGGTAGGCGAGGCCGCAGCGGACAGCGATGCCTTCGTCGTGCAGATAGCCGGTCAGCGCCGCGACGACCTCCGGTTCGAACCCGGGCAGGAGATGCGAGCGGCAGACGAGGGTAACGGCGACGCCGAAGCGGGCGAACATCTGGCCCAATTCGCAGCCGATCACCCCGCCGCCGATCACCAGCAGCGAGCGCGGCAGGCGATCAAGCGCGAGCGCCGTCGTGCTGGTGAGATACGCCACGTCGCCGATACCGGGGATCGGCGGCAGGGCGGGCGAGGCGCCGGTGGCGATGACGACGCGCCCGGCGGGGAAATGCTCATCGCCCGCGACGAGGCCATCGGCGGTGAAGCGGGCCGCGCCTTCGACGTAGCGGACCCCCTCGTATTGCGGCAGCAGGGCGGCGTATTTTGCTTCCCGCATGCCCGCGACCAGGGCGTCCTTCTGTGCCATCAGCGCGGCCCAATCGGTCAAGCGTGCGCTCGCCGTGATCCCCGCGAACCGCGCGGCCGTCTTGCCATGATGCAGCGTCTCGGCCGCGCGGATCAGCGTCTTTGACGGCACGCAGCCGATATTGACGCAGGTGCCGCCGATCGTGCCGGCGCCGATCAGCGCGACGCTTGCGCCAAGTTCGCTCGCCCGGATCGCCGCGGAGAACCCGGCCGAGCCGGCGCCGATCACCACGAGATCGGGGGTGGATTTGCGCATGCTGGAAACGGCGCAGCAATCGTGCGCGGTGACGGTATCCATGGCGATCAACTCCCGGGATCAGAACGCGAGGTCAGCCCTTGCTCGGCTTGGCGAGTTCCGCCGGATAGCCCTGATCCGTCACCGCCTTGATCAGCGTCGCCGGCGAGGTCGCGGCCGTGTTGTAGGTCACGGTCGCGGTGACATCGGACATGCCGTCGGGCTGGCTGACCTGCACGGCCGAGACACCCTTCACGTGCGCGAGGGTGGATTTGACGATCGGCCCGCACAGCACGCAGCCGGCGTGATGCACATCGAGCACGACCGTGGTGTCGGCGGCCCGCGCGGCAAACGGGGCGGCGAGCAACCCGATCGCCACGGCGGCGGCAAGCATGGAACGAGGCATGACGAAACTCCCTGTCAGAAGGCGATGGGTCAGAAGGCGATGGGTCAGAAGGCGATGGGTCAGAAGGCGATGGCGCGGATGAGGTAGGGAAAGGCGACGGCTACGACGACCAGCACACCCGCGGTCCAGAGCCCGATCCTGGCGATGCGGTCGGCGCGCGGCGTGCCGCAGTAGCCGTCGGCGCAGGCGATCTGCGCCTTGCGCCGCAGCCGCCAGGCGCCGAGCGCGACGAAGCCAAGCGCCACAGCGGCGAAGAGCGGCTGGTAGGGTTCGAGCGCGGTCAGATTGCCGATCCAGGCGCCGCTGACCCCGAGGGTGAACAGCGCGAACGGGATCACGCAGCAGGAGGCCGCCCCGAGTGCGGCGGCGATGCCGCCGAGAGACAGCAGCCTGGCCCCCCCGCTCGTGACCGGCCGACCGGCCTCCGTGTCCATGATTTCCGTCCCGACCTGCTGATCCATGCCTTGCCCGCTCCGATGGGTGCGCCTAGATCAGGGTTATGGGAGCTGTAGCAACTCCAGGTTCAAGAGGAAAAATCGACCCTGCGCCGATTTCTGGCGGGCCGTTGATCCCGATCGGGGCGCTGGCTGCGCGCACGCGCTGCAACATCGAGACCATCCGCTTCTACGAGAAGATCGGCGTGCTGCCCAAGCCTGCCCGTACCGAGGGCGGTCACCGCGCCTATGCCCGCGCCCATGTCGAGCGCCTCACCTTCATCCGCCGCGCCCGCGAACTCGGCTTTACGCTCGACGAGGTCCGTGCCCTGCTGCGGCTGGCCGAGGCGCACGACGTGCCCTGCGCCGAGGTGAAAGACCTCGCCGAGACCCATCTCGCCGGGGTCAGGACCAAGATCGCCGATCTGCGCGCGATGCAGACCGCGCTGACCGCGTTGATCGCGCAGTGCGACGTGCGCGGCGATACCGCCGACCTCCTCGGCTGCCCCCTCATCGAGACCTTGCTCGGCGCGGCGTAGCGCAGATCCCGGGGCCTGTCGGCCAGAGCAAAAATCCTGCTTGACTCCGTACCCCGGTACGTCGGCTAGCCTCGGTCGCGGAGGACAGCCATGCAGAAACCCTCATCCATCCTCACCACCATCGGCGCCGCGGCGAGGCAGGCGGGCGTGGGCGTCGAGACGATCCGCTTCTACGAGCGCCGCGGGCTGGTGCGTCAACCAGGCAAGCCCGCCGCGTCGGGCGCGCGGCATTACCCGCCCGAAACCGTGGCGCGTCTCCGCTTCATCCGGCAGGCCCAGCAGCTCGGGTTCTCCCTGCGCCAGATCGCGAACCTGCTGGCGTTGCAGGCGGCGCCGGACTCCGACAGCGCCGAGGTTCGGATCGCGGCCCAGGCCAAGCTCGCCGAAATCGAACGCATGATGGCGCAGCTGCGCGAGATGCGTGCCGCGCTCAGAACCCTGCTCGCCGCCTGTCCCGGCGGCGGCGGCCTGGAAGCCTGCTCGATCATGGACGCCCTGACCCACCTATCCCGGCCGACGCCAAGCGCCAATGGAGGCACCGATGCAGACCACGACTTTCCGGATCGACGGCATGCACTGCGACGGCTGCGCCGAGACCGTCAGGACGTTGCTTGAACGCGAGCCGGGGGTGAAGGCGGTCGCCGTCTCCTTCGCCACGGCGGAGGCGCGAGTGCTGCACGATCCCGTGGCCGCACCGGCGGACCATCTGGCCGCGCTCATTCGCCGGCCGGGCTTTCAGGTCGTCGGGCAGACATGATCCCCTCGGCCGCGACGATCCTGCTGCCGATCGGGCTCGGGCTGCTGGGGTTCGTAGAACCCTGCTCGATCGGCGCGACCCTGGTGATGGTCAAGGTGCTGGAGGGGCAGAGCTCGGCCCGCCAGCTGGTTCAGATGGGCCTGTTTGCCGCCACCCGCGCGGGGTTCATCGGCCTCGCGGGGGCGCTGGCGACGGGGCTCGGGAGCGCGTTCCTCGGCTTCCAGCGCGCCGGCTGGCTGCTGCTCGGCACCGTCTATGTCGGTCTCGGCGTGCTGTTCCTGGCGGGGATGGCCGGGCGGCTGATGGTCGCCGTCGGCCCGGGTTTGCGGCGCGTCGGCGCGACACGGGGCTCGGCGCTCCTGGGCGTCCTGCTCGGCCTGAATATTCCCGCCTGCGCGGCGCCGCTGATCTTTGCGCTGCTCGGCGCGGCCGCCGCCGCCGGGGCCGCCGGCGGTTCGGCCCTGGGTGGGTTCGCGTCCCTCGCGCTGTTCGGCCTGGCGCTGTCGCTGCCGCTGATCCTCGCGGTCCTGTTCGCGGCCACCCGGCGGGCCATCGACCACGTGGCCCGATATACGACGCAAGCCCCGGTCTGGACCGGCCTGGTCCTGATCGCGCTCGGTCTGTGGTCGATCGGCCTGGCCCTGTTCGCGACGATCAAACTCTGATCGTCGCGCGTCCTTGAAGGTGACCATGAGCACGACCCTCGTATCGCCCGACTTCCAGCCCTGGACCGAGGAACCGGCGGACCGCCCGGACCGGGTTCGGATCCGCGCCCGGATCGGCGGGCTGCATTGCTCGCTCTGCACCGGCACGATCGAGAAGGCGCTGGGGCGCCAGCCCGGCGTGGACAAGGTCGCCGTCAGCCTCACCCATGAGCAGGCGCTGGTGGAATACGACCCCACGGTCGCGCGCCCGGAGGCGCTGCTGCAGATCCTGCGCGACATCGGCTACACCGTGTCCGATCCGCGGAAGCTGCGCGCTTTCGAGGCGGAAGAGCGGGATCTGGTGCGGGAGGGACGCCGCTTCCTGACCGCCACGGCGTTCAGCCTGCTCGCCGTCGCTCTCATTACGAATCTGGCCGGCCCGGCTTCTATCGTGTTGCAGGCGGTCGTGTTCGTGAGCCTCCTGGGCCTGGTCTATCTCGTCCTCAGGGCACGCAGCCTCGGCGCCGCCATCGGCGGCACCGTCCTGCTGACCGGCGCAGCGCTGGGCCTTCTGGTCCTCAAACACGAGGGCTGGTTCAGCGCGGCGACGCCGTGGATCGTCGCGCTGTTGGCCCTGGTCCTCGTGTTCGGCGTCGGCCGGCACATTCTGCTCATGGCCTACCAGGCGCTACGGCGCGGCATCCTCAATCAGCATGTTCTGCTGGGGCTCGGCGCCTTTGCGGGGATCGCGGGCGGTCTTATCGGGTTCTTCCTCGACCGTCCCGGCTACCCCACCGCGCCGTTCTTCGCCGTGTCGGTCATGATCCTCACCTACCACATCTTCTCGGAGTGGCTTTCCCTGATCGTCAAGACGCGCAGCTCGCAGGCGGTGAAGAAGCTGCTCGATCTGCAGCCGCAGACGGCACGCATCCTGCGCGGCAAGATCGAGCTGGAACTGACGATCGAGGCGGTCCAACTCGGCGATCTGGTCAGGATCCGCCCGGGCGAGCGGGTGCCGGTTGACGGCACGGTGGTCAGCGGCCATTCTAGTGTCGATCAGGCGCTGGTCACCGGCGAACCGGTTCCGGTCGAAAGGACCGAAGGCGGTTCCGTCATCGGCGGCTCGATCAATGGCACCGGAACCCTGCTGGTGCGGGTCACGGCGGTCGGCGCCGAAAGCTTCCTGCACCAGGTGATCCGACAGGTCGAAGACGCCCGGGCGCTGAAGCCGGGCCTTCTCCACCTCGTGGATCGCGTCCTGCGCGTCTATACGCCCACCGTGGTGGCCCTCTCGGCGCTTGCCGTCGTCGGCTGGCTCGTCGGCTCGTGGCTCGGTGCGGGGCACGTCGATCTCGAGCGCGCG
>JAGWSV010000353.1 GCA_028869315.1 Rhodospirillales bacterium | reverse complement strand
GCCTGCCCCCGGCGTGCCGACCGCGCCGCCGCCGGCGCCCGCCATGGCGACGCTCGCGCCGGCCGCCGTCCCGACGCCGCCGGCGTCCGGCGCGCCCGGGCCAGCCGCCTTGACCCTGCCATTCCGTCCCGGCGATGCAAGCCTGACCCCGGCGGAGACCGCCGCCATCGCCCACCTCGTGCACGCCTCGCCGCAATCGGCCGCCGCCAGCTTCTCCGTGCTTGCCTATGCGCCCGGTTCGCCGCAGAACCCTTCGGCGGCGCGGCGTCTTGCTCTTGCCCGGGCGCTCGCGGTGCATGATGCGCTGCGGGCAGCGGGCGTGCCGGGTAGCCGTATCTTCCTGCGCGCCGTCGGGCCGCCAACCGGCTCCGGCGCGCCCGATCGGGCCGAGCTTCGCGTCAGTGCCGCCGCAGGAAACACACCATGACCCGCCCCACGCCCTACCTGATCCGCATGCTGGTGTTCCTGGCCGCCGTTGCCGGCATCGCGGTCTGGCTGCGAACGTCGCTGATCACGATCTTTTTCAACAACCCCGACCTCAACACGCTGATCCTGACGATCCTGCTGGTCGGCATCGGCTGGACCCTGGCGCAGGTGCAGCGGCTCAATCGCGACGTGGCCTGGGTCGAGGCGGTGCAGGGCAACCGCAAGCCGATGTTCACGCCCAAGCTGCTCGCGCCGATGGCGCGGATGCTCGCCGCGCGCGACGGCGATCGCCCGGCCAACGAACGGCGCATGACCCTCTCGTCGGGCACCACAAGAAGCCTGCTCGATTCGCTGGCGTCCCGGCTCGACGAGAACCGCGAGCTGGCGCGCTACATGACGGGGCTGCTGATCTTTCTCGGCCTGCTCGGCACGTTCTGGGGCCTGCTGCGCACCGTCGGCGCGGTCTCCGCGGTGATCCATGGCATGACCATCGGCACCGGCGACATCGCGCAATTGTTTGCACAGCTCAAGGCCGGGCTGGCGCAGCCGCTCTCCGGCATGGGCATCGCCTTCTCGGCCAGCATGTTCGGCCTCTCTTCCGCGCTGATCCTGGGCTTCCTCGATCTGACCGCCGGCCAGGCGCAGAACCGCTTCTTCAACGAGCTGGAGGAGTGGCTGGCGAGCCGCACCCGGCTGTCGTCCGGCGTGCTGGCGGAAGGCGACGGCTCGGTTCCGGTCTATGTCCAGGCGCTACTCGAACAGACCGCCGAAAACATGGAGGGACTGCAGACCATCCTGGCGCGCGGCGAGGAAAGCCGCACCCAGGCCAACCAGGCGATCCTCTCCCTGACCGAGCGGCTCGGCGCGTTCGCCGACACCATGCGCACCAACCAACAACTCATGCTGCGCATCGCCGAGACCCAGGCGGCGCTCGCCCCGGCCCTGCAACGTCTCGCCGATGCCCGCAGCGACACCCAGGTCGACGAAGTCGCGCGCGCCCACCTGCGCAACATCGAGCTCTATTTGCAGCGCCTGCTGGCCGAAAGCGAGCAGGGCCGCTCCCAGAGCACCAGCGAAATCCGCAACGACCTGCGGGTGCTGACCCGCACCATCGCGGGCCTCGCCGAGGCATCGCGGTGATCCGCGT
>JAGWSV010000052.1 GCA_028869315.1 Rhodospirillales bacterium | reverse complement strand
TCGCCGCGGTGCGGCAACAAACGGGGTGCGGCAACAAATAGGTATGCGCCAACAGCAACGGACCCGCAACCGGGGCCGCCTGTGGGAGGGCGGGACTATAGCGGTTGCGACGGCTTCGTCAATCCGCCGTGTAGCGCCTGGCTTCCGCCGGCCTCTCCCGGCCTCAGTAGCCGCGTGCGGGATCGAACCGGGTCGGCGCCGGCTTGCCCGCGGCGAGGGCGCGCAGGTTGGCAAAGAAAATCTCCAGGCTGCGCGGCAGATACGTGTCCGGGTCATCCGCCGCCGTGTGCGGGCTGATGATCAGGTTCGGGGTCGTCCACAGCCGGTGGCCCGGCGGAATCGGCTCCGGGTCGAACACGTCCAGCACGGCGCCGGAAAGCAGCCCCGCGTCCAGCGCATCGCACAGCGCGTCCTGGTCCAGCAGCGGCCCGCGGCCGATGTTCACCAGCCCGGCGTGGCGCGGCAGCAGGCCGATCCGGCGGCGGTCGAGCAGGCCCCGAGTCGCCGCGGTCAGCGGACAGGCCAGGACCAGGACGTCGCTGGCGGGCAGCACCGCGTCCAGCGCGGCGGCGGCGACCACCGCGACGCAGGCCGGGTGTGGCGCCGGCCGCGCGCGCACGCCGGTCACCACCATGCCGAGTCGCGCCGCCTGGGTAGCGACGGCGCCGCCCAGCGCGCCCAGCCCCACCACGGTCAGACGCTGCCCGGCCACGCTGCGGCCCCAGCGCTTGCGCCATAGGCCCGCCCGCTGGTCGGTGACCATCGCCGGGATGGCGCTTGCCAGCATCAGCACCGCCATCAGCCCGAATTCGCCGGCCTTCACGCTGTGGGTGCCGCGGTTGTTGAGCAGGATCGCGCCCGGCGGCAGCCAGTCGAACGGCGCCAGGTTGTCGAGCCCGGCATTGGCGACGAACACCACCCGCAGCCGCGGGGCCGGGGCGGGGAGCAGCGCGCGCAGCACGTCCTTGTCGCCGACCAGCGCTTCCGCCTCGGCGATGGCGGCGGCGAAATCGGCGGGCGTGGTGCCGAAGCTCACCGCGTGCCCGGCGCCGGCCGGCCCCGCCGCGGCGGCGGCGGCCGCCCACAGCGCCGGGGTGATGGTGAAGGCGGGATCGTCGGGCGGGTTCTGGACATGGATGCGCATGGCGCCCAGCCTGCCACGCCCCGACGCCGTCCGCCACGCCGCGGAACACCGGCGGGTCCGGCGGCGGCAGATGCGCTTCGGCACCCCCAAGGGGCGGCAACAGGGGACGACGACAAGGGGCGTCAACGGGCGCGACGACAGGCGGCCGGCCGCGGCGGGCGCGGGTCCGGAGGGGGAGAGCGCCGGTCAGACCTCGGCGTCGGCCTGGCGGATCAGCACCTCGCGCTTGCCGACATGGTTGGCCGGCCCGACCACGCCTTCCTTCTCCATCTGCTCGATCAGCTTGGCAGCGCGGTTGTAGCCGATATTGAGGTGCCGCTGGACGAAGGAGGTGCTGGCCTTGCCCTCCCGCGCCACCAGCGCCACGGCCTGCTCGTACAGCCCGCCTTCGCCGCCCTCGGCGCCGAAGCCCGCGGGCGCGCTGCCGGCGGGATCGTCCTCGGCCTCGGTCACCGCCTCCAGATAGGCGGGTTCGCCCTGCTCGCGCAGGAACGCGACCACCTTTTCCACTTCCTCGTCGGAGACGAACGGACCGTGCACCCGGGTGATGCGCCCGCCGCCGGCCATGTAGAGCATGTCGCCCTGGCCCAGCAGTTGTTCCGCGCCCTGCTCGCCCAGGATGGTGCGGCTGTCGAACTTGCTGATCACCTGGAAGCTGATGCGGGTCGGGAAATTGGCCTTGATGGTGCCGGTGATGACGTCCACTGACGGGCGCTGGGTCGCCATGATCACGTGGATGCCGGCGGCGCGCGCCATCTGCGCGAGGCGCTGCACCGCCGCCTCGATATCCTTGCCGGCGACCATCATCAGGTCGGCCATCTCGTCCACGACGACGACGATGAACGGCATCGGCTCCAGCGCCAGCGGCTGCTCCTCGAAGGTCGGGCGGCCGGTGTCGGGGTCGAAGCCGGTCTGCACGCGCCTGGTGATCACCTCCCCCTTGGCGCGGGCGTCGGCGACGCGGTCGTTGAAGCCGGCGATGTTGCGCACCCCAAGCTGGCTCATCGCCCGGTAGCGCCGCTCCATCTCGCGGACCGTCCATTTCAGCGCGGTCACCGCCTTGGCGGGCTCGGTCACCACCGGGGCCATCAGATGCGGGATGCCGTCATACATCGACAGTTCCAGCATCTTCGGATCGATCAGGATCAGCCGGCACTGGTCGGGCGAAAGCCGATAGAGCAGGCTCAGGATCATCGCGTTGACCCCGACCGACTTGCCCGAGCCGGTGGTGCCGGCGATCATCAGATGCGGCATGCGCTGCAGGTCGGCGACGATCGGCGCCCCCGAGATATCCTTCCCGAGCGCCAGGGCCAGCCGTCCGGCGTGCTTCTGCACGTCCTCCGTGCCGAGGATTTCCGACAGGAACACCGTCTCCCGCCGCGCATTCGGCACCTCGATGCCGATCACGTTGCGGCCCGGCACGGTGGCGATGCGCACCGCGGTGACCGAAAGCGAGCGGGCGATGTCGTCGGCGAGCCCGATCACCCGCGCGCTGCGGATACCCGGGGCCGGTTCCAGCTCATAGAGGGTGACGACCGGGCCGGGGCGGATCTCCACGATGCTGCCCTGCACGCCGTAGTCGGACAGCACGGTTTCCAACAGCCGCGCGTTGGCCTCCAGCGCCTCGGAGGACGGGCCGCTGGCGGCGCGGGCCGGCGGCGGCTTGAGCAGGCCGAGAGAGGGGAACCGCCAGCCGGGCTCGTCCAGCGGCAGGCTCTCCTGTTGCAGCCTGCGCGCCGCCTGGGCGCGGGCGGGCGGC
>JAGWSV010000352.1 GCA_028869315.1 Rhodospirillales bacterium | reverse complement strand
GCCGATCAGTTCCAGGTGCTGGTCGCCGGGGACGGCACCCTGGGCACCCATCCCGTCGCCCCGGTGACCGTGCATTTCACCGCCGCCTTCTCGGCCTATGGCCCGATCCGCGCCGGCGCCGCCGGGCTCAGTTACTTCACCCTGCGCAACGGCTGGGATCCAGGCGCCCGCTACATGCCCGGCGCGCGCGGCGACCTGCCCCGCCCCCGCCGGCACCGGGAAGCCGTGGGCGGGCCGGTTCCGCTGCGCGCGGGGCCCGGCGAGGGCGCGACCTGCGTTCCGGCCCTGGCGCAGGACCCGGACGGGCTGGCCGCCTGGCGCTACACGCTCCCCGCCGGCGCAGGTCTCGCCGGTCCCGACCCTGCCGCCGGGCGCGGCCAGTACTGGCTGGTGCTGGAGGGCGGGCTGCTGCTTGCCAAGGCGGCGCTGCCGCCCCGTTCCTGCATGTTCGTGCCGCCGGACGAGCCCGCGCTGGCGGTAACGGCCGGCGCCGACGGCGCGGAGGTCCTGGCGCTGCAGTTCCCGCGCCGGGCCGCCGCCTGACCGCAGCCGGTTTCAAGGACGGGTCCGATCGACGGGTCGCAGCAATGGCGAGGGGCACCTATAGTGGCGTTCGCCGATAAAGGAGCCGACGCAGAATGAGCCTGATGGTGCAGCCATGAACGATGCCGCGACCACCCAAGTCGGACCCGCGGCGGCCCCCGGCCCCGCATCGCTGCCCACCGGGTCGGTTGCCACGGGGTCGCCTCCCAACGGGTCGCTATCCGCGGCGCCGCCGTCGGCGGCGCCGATGTCCGCCGCCGTTGCCCCCCCGGGCCTGTTCGACCGGGCGCTGAAGCGCCTGGCCACCGTCTGGCGCGAGATGGCAGCGAGCGTAGGCGCCGAGGAAGACGACAGCGTCGAGGCGCAGATCCGCGCCTGCCTCAACGCCCGCGGCGGCGAGGTCAGCGCCCGCAACCGCGCTGCAAAGCTTGCGGAAACCTACCTTTCGCTCGATTCGCCCGGCCGGCGCGACCTGCTGCGCACGCTGGCGGGATTCGATTCCGATCCGGACGCGGTGGCGCGGGCCTACGAAGCCGTGAAGCAGGCACATGATCCGGCCGAACGCGCCGTCGCCCAGGCCGATCTGCGGCGTGCGCTGGAGCCGCCGCGGCTGCGGCTGCTGACCCAGTTCACCTCCATCCCGGACGGCCGCAAGTTCCTGGTCGACCTGCGGGAATTCCTGCTCGCCCACCGCAAGCAGGACAAGCTGCTGGCGGCGCTGGAGGCCGATCTGCGCGGGCTGCTCGCCGCCTGGTTCGATATCGGCTTCCTGGAACTGCAGCGCATCGACTGGGCGAGCCCGGCGGCACTGCTGGAAAAACTGGTCGGCTACGAGGCGGTGCACGAGATCCGCTCCTGGCGCGACCTCAAGAACCGGCTCGATTCCGATCGCCGCTGCTATGCGTTCTTCCATCCCCGCATGCCGGGCGAGCCGCTGATCTTTGTCGAGGTTGCGCTGGTGAAAGGTCTGGCCGGCAGCGTGCAGCAACTGCTCGACGAGAAGGCGCCGCTCCTCGACCCGCGCGAGGCGGATACGGCGATCTTCTATTCCATCAGCAACTGCCAACGCGGCCTCGCCGGCATCAGCTTCGGCAATTTCCTGATCAAGCGGGTGGCCGAGGAGCTGTCCGGGGAGTTCCGCAACCTCAAGACCTTCGCCACGCTGTCGCCGATCCCGGGCTTCCGCCGCTGGCTTGATCCGAAGCTCGCGGCCGAGCAGGACGGCGTGCTGAACGAAAGCGAGGCCGCCGCCCTGACCGCCGCGGTGCCCGGCACGCCCGCCGCGGCGCTGCGGGAAATCCTGGGCCGGCGCGGCTGGTGGCGCGACCCGGTGCTGGCGCGCGCCGCCGAACCTGCCTTGCTGCGGCTCGGGGCGCACTACCTGCTGCGGGAAGGCAACGGCAAGCGGGCGCTCGATCCGGTGGCGCACTTCCATCTTTCCAACGGCGCGCGGCTGGAGCGGATCAGCCTGGGCGCCGACACATCCGAGAAGGGCGCCAAAGCGGGCGCCACGATGATGGTGAACTATCTCTACGATCTCGGGAAGATCGACGACTGGCACGAGGACTACGCCGGAGAAGGCAAGCGCAACGCCTCCTCCCAGGTGCGCCGCCTGTTCGGTCGGCAGTGGTCGATGGGGGGAAGCCAATCCGCGATGTTCCGCAGCTCGGGAGCCTCCACATGAACGTGCTCACCGCCCCCCGTAAGACCGGCGGCGACGGACTGCATCCGGACCGCGTCCGCCTGCTGCACCAGCTCGAGCGCAAGCTGCTGTGGCTGTCGGCGTGGATGATCCACAACGCCAACCACCTGCGGCCGAAACGGGACGGGCTCAAGGTCGGCGGGCACCAGGCTTCCTGCGCGTCGGTGATTTCCATCATGGCGGCGCTCTACTTCGAGATCGCCCGCCCGCAGGACCGCATCGCGGTGAAGCCGCATGCCGGCCCGGTGTTCCACGCCATCAACTATCTATTCGGCCGCCAGAACGTAGAGAACATGGCCGGGCTGCGCGCGCTCGGCGGGGTGCAGTCCTACCCGTCGCGGGTGAAGGACGGGCCGGAGGTGGACTTCTCCACCGGCTCGGTCGGTCTCGGCGTCGCGATGACCACCTTCTCCGCCCTGATGCAGGACTACGCGCGCCTGCACGGCCTCGCGCGCGAAGGACTTCCCGCCGGCCGGCACATCGCCATCGCCGGCGACGCCGAGCTCGACGAGGGCAACATCTACGAGGCGCTGCTGGAGGGCTGGAAGCACGACGTGCGCGACGTCTGGTGGGTGATCGACTACAACCGCCAGAGCCTCGATTCCGTCGTCCCCGACCGGCTGTTCGGCCGCATCGAGGGGCTGTTCCGCGACATGGGCTGGAACGTCGTCACCATCAAATACGGCCGCAAGCTGGAAGCCGCCTTCGCGCGCCCGGGCGGCGAAGCGTTGCGGCGCTGGATCGACGACTGTCCGAACAGCCTCTATTCCGCCCTGACCTTCCAGGGCGGCGCCGCCTGGCGCGCGGCGCTGCTCGCCGAGCTCGGTCGCACCGAAGGCGTGCGTGCGATCCTCGATCCGCTGTCGGACGAGGAACTGGGCGCCCTGATGACCAACCTGGGCGGCCACGACATCGAAACCCTGATCGAGACCTTCCGCGCCGCCGACGCCGACGGCGACCAGCCCACCTGTTTCATCGCCTATACCGTCAAAGGCATGGGCCTGCCGTTCGCCGGCCACAAGGACAACCATGCCGGGCTGATGACGACCGAGCAGATGGAGGGTTTCCGCCACGCGATGGCGATCCGCCCGGGACATGAATGGGACCGGTTCGAGGGGCTCGATGCCCCAGAAGCTGAGGTGCAGGCTTTCCTCGACGCCTGTCCGTTCGCGACGCCGCTGACCCCGGAAGGCCGGTCCCTGGTCGCGCCTATGGTCGCCGTCCCGCCCACCCTGCCGGCGCCCAAGTCCAGCGGACGCATGTTCTCCACCCAGAGCGGGTTTGGCGACATCATGGCGGAGATCGGCCGCGGCCAGGGCGACTGCGCCGACCTCGCCGCGCATATCGTCACCTCCAGCCCGGACGTGACGGTGACCACCAATCTCGGCCCCTGGGTGAACCGGCGCGGCATTTTCGACCGCCACACCCGCAACGACGTGTTCCGCGACGCCAAGCTCGCCTCCGCCCAGCGCTGGGGCATGTCGCCCAAGGGCCAGCACATCGAACTCGGCATCGCCGAGCAGAACCTGTTCCTGCTGCTCGGTGCCGCCGGGCTGGCGCACGCGCTGACCGGGGCGCGGCTGCTGCCGGTGGGCACCGTCTACGATCCGTTCGTGAACCGCGGCCTCGATGCGCTGATCTACGGCTGCTACCAGGACGCGCGCTTCCTGCTGATTTCCACCCCGTCCGGCATCTCCCTGGCACCGGAGGGCGGGCAGCACCAGTCGGTCAACACGCCGCTGATCGGCATGGCGGCGGACCGGCTCGCCAGTTTCGAACCGGCGCATGTCGACGAACTGGCCATCCTGTTGCGTCACGCCTTCGCCCATATGCAGGCCCCCGACGGTTCGGCGGTCTGGCTGCGGCTGTCCACCCGACAGATCGACCAGCCGGTGCGGACGGTGGATCCCGCCGCGGTGATTGCCGGCGCCCATTGGGTGGTGCCGCCGGCGCCGGGCGCCCGGATCGCGCTCGGCTACCAGGGACCGGTGGCCCCCGAAGCGATGGCGGCCTTCGCCGAATTGCAAGCGGACGAGCCGGGCGCCGGACTGCTGGCGATCACCAGCCCCGACCGGTTGCACGCGGGCTGGCTGGCGGCACAGCGGGCACGGCGCGCGGGCGACCGCGCAGCAGCGTCGCACGTGGAGCGGGTGCTGGCGCCGCTGGCACCGGGAGCGGCGCTGGTGACGGTGCTCGACGGGCATCCCGCGACCCACGCCTGGCTCGGGGCGGTGCGCGGACAGCGCGCGATCCCGCTCGGCCCCGACCGGTTTGGCCAAAGCGGGGACATCCCGGATCTCTATCGGGAATACGGCCTCGACACCGACGCGATCCTGGATGCCTGCGCGCAGGCGCTGCTGGGGTAGGGTCCCACGGCGCCGGCCGCGCCCCCAACCGGGCGCATGAACTTGCGGGCGCATGACATTGCTGCAAGCCGCGCGCCCGACCCGCATCCGGGGCTTGAGTTCGCCGCTGCCTCGGCCTCACATCCAGGCCATCGCGAGCCAGGAGAGACACATGAACGTCGAATCCATCGACCAACAATACCAGCAACTGGAGAGCCAGGCGCAGCAGACGGCGCAGAACCTGACCAAGCTGGCCGGGAAGCTGCAGGACGCCGCCAAGGGCGGCAACCAGGATGCGCGCGAATGGCTGCTCGACCTGCGGGAGATCGCGCTCGCCATGCAGGCCGAGCAGAACCAGGTCGGCGCCCTGCTGCAGGCGCTGCACGGTTTCGTCGCCAACCAGGGCCAGCAGCTTGCCGCCGTGCCGGCCGCCGGCACCCCATGGGGCAACACTGCGCCGCCGCCGCCCCAGGCGTATCCCCAACAGGGCTATCCCCAACAGGGCTATCCCCAGCCGGGCTACCCGCCGCAGGGTGGCGGGTTGGGCGGCATGCTCGGCAGTTTCCTCAACTCGGGCTTCGGCCGGGCGATCGAAATGGGCGCCGGCTTCGGCCTCGGCGACGACCTGATCAACAAGATCTTCTGACGTCGACCGCCGGAACCCGGGCGTCACCGGACCGGGCGAGGCGGGGCGCATCGCGACCGGGTCGAACCGACCCGGTCGTGACCTATCCCAGTACGTCCGGCGTGTGCTCGCCAAGGCGCGGCGCGGGACGCCGCACCGTGCCCGGCGTGTCGGAGAGCTTGACCGGCACGCCCAGCGTCCGGAACCTGCCGGTCACCGGATGTTCGGTCTCGGCGACCATGCCGCGCGCGAGCATATGCGGGTCGGTGAACACCTGATCGAAGCCGAGCACCGGGCCGGCCGGGATCCCGGCCGCCTCCAGCGCCGCGAGCCAATGCGCCGACCCATGGGCGCTCAGCGGCGCCGCCAGCAGCGCCACCAGGTCCTTGTTGTGGGCCACCCGGTCGGCGACGGAGGCGAAGCGCGGATCGTCGACAAGGCCGGGCAGGCCGACGATGTCGCACAGGGCGACGAAGAACTTCTGCTGCGAGGCGCCGATCGTGATGTAGCCGTCGGCGGTGGCGAACACCTGGTACGGCGAACTGCCGCGATGCTGCTGGCCGATGCGCGGCGGGCGGGTGCCGGTGGCGAAATAATGCGCCGCCTCGTAGACGCAGAACGAGGCCGCGGCCTCCACGAGCGACGTCTCCACGTGCTGGCCGCGGCCGCTGCGATGGCGCGCCTCCAGCGCCGCGAGCAGGCCGAACGCGAGGAACATGCCGGCCGCGACGTCGGAGATCGCGATCGGCAGGCGGAACGGCGGTCCGTCCTCCGGACCGTTGATGCTCATCAGCCCGGACATCGCCTGGGCGATCAGGTCGAAGCCGCCGCGCTTGCTGTAGGGTCCGGTCTGCCCGAAGCCGGAAATGGAGCCCAGGATCACCCGCGGATTGCGCTCGTGCAGCACCGGCCATCCGAGGCCGAGACGGTCCATCACCCCCGGCCGGTAGTTCTCCACCACGAAATCGGCAGTCTCGACCAGGGCGAGGAACTTCTCGCGCTCGGCCTTCAGGTCGATCTCGACCGAGCGCTTGTTCCTGTTCCAGATCATGAACGGCGCGCTCTCGCCGTTCACGAACGGGGGCATGTTGCGGGCCGCATCGCCCTTTCCCGCCTGCTCCAGCTTGATCACGTCGGCGCCATGATCGGCGAGCATCATACAACAATACGGACCGGAAAGATTGCTGGTCAGGTCAAGAACGCGAAGGCCTTCGAGGGCTCCGGGCATGCTCGCTCTCCTGCTGGACGCCGCCAGGGCGGGTTGGCGCCTTCCTGGCGTGATGGCATGGTGCGCGCTTTCACGCAAAGGGGTGCGAGGATGGCGATCGAGGCCGGTGTGCTGGTGGAGCAGGACGATGCAGGGATTGCCGTCGTCACCCTCCATAACCCGAGCAAGCGCAATGCCGTGACGTTTGCCATGTGGACCCGCCTGGCCGAGATCTTCACGGAGTTCCGCGATCGGACGGATGTGCGGACCGTGATCCTGACCGGTTCGGAAGGTAATTTTTCGGCCGGGGCCGACATCTCGGAGTTCCCGCGGCTGCGCAGCACGCCGGAAGGCATCAAGGCGTACAGCGAGGCCGGTCATGCGGCAACGATCGCGATCCGCGACCTGCCGCAGCCGACCATCGCGGCGATCTCGGGCTATGGCGTCGGCGGCGGCTGCGGCCTCGCGCTCGCCTGCGATTTCCGGGTGGGTGACGAAACGACCCGGATGGGCATCCCGGCGGCCAAGCGCGGGATCGTCTACAGCGAGCTCGACAGCGAGAACCTGCTGCGCACGGTCGGGCTGCCGAAAGCCAAGCTGGTGCTCTATTCGGGCCGGATCTTCCCGCTGCACGCCTGCCGCAGCATGGGCCTGCTCGATGACGTGGGCGAGGACGGGGCGATGGCGGCGGCGAAGCGGCTGGCGCACGAACTCGCGGCCTGCGCGCCGTTGTCGCAGCGCGGCGCCAAGCTGACCCTTGAAGCGCTGGTGCGCGACGAAGCGGGCGCCCGCGCCGGGGAGATCGTGGCGGCGCAGAAGCGTGCGGCCGACAGCGAGGACTATCGGGAGGCCACCGCCTCCTTCATCGAGAAGCGCCACCCGGTGTTCCGCGGGCGCTGAGCCTCGGCCGCCTCCTCTCGCCCTAGCCACCCGGCGAACGCCGCGCTGTAGCGGCGTGCGCCGGCGGGGTTCAGGTGCGAAAATCCATCCCCGAAGAACCGGTCGGGCCAGTGCGGCATGACCGGCCCGATCACCCGGAAACCGGGATCGCGCGCGGCGACGCCCGCGAGATAGGCGGCGAAGCCCCGGCGCACCGCCGGACGGACCGCCCGCCCGGTGGCCGCGTTCATCGGCATCGCGATGAAGTCGACCGGAATCCCCCGCGCCGCGGCGAGCCGCAGCAGATGGCGGAAATACCAGTCGAGCACCGGCAGCGGGCGGAACCGGCGCATCGTGCCCTCGGCCGCCACGACGGAGGATCCCGGGGCGGTGCCGAAGAAATCCTGCCCCCGCGACGCCAGCACCTGCCGCAACCGGCGCCGGTTCTCCCAGTAGCGGAGGAACACGCCGCCATGCAGCAACGGGGCGAAATAGAGTGCCGGGAACCTGATCGAATACAGCGCCGCCCGCAGCCGCGGCGGCAGCCCGTCCGGGCGGCGCACGTCATAGACCGACCCGTCACCGAGGACCGCGGACACGCGCCGGAGCCGGGCGGTTCCGGCCGACCCCACGAAGCCGTAGGCCACGCTGCGCTCCCAGAACAGATCCGGCCGGGTGAAATGCGTCGCGTCGAAGGAGACGATGAGCAGCCGCGGCGGCCGCGGGCACATAAGGGCGCGACGCAAGGCGGTATAGGCCTCGATCGGCTCCCCCCCGCCGACCGCGAGGTTGACCACCCGGCCTGGCAGAAGGCGCGGCACCAGGCCAGCGGCGGCGCGGGAGTCGCCCAGCACAAGCACCGAGCCGACGTCGCAGGCGGCCAGCATCCGCTCCTTGGCGAGCCAAGCCGGATATTCCGGGGCGAGATAGGCAAGCGGCATGTCGGCGACCCAGGCCCACGCCACGGCCAGGGCGATCAGCCCCGTCAGGGCGACGATCGCGAGATAGCGCGCCGGCGACAGGCCGGGCTCAGAACCGGAAATAAAGGAACTCACTGCTTCCCCCGAGCGCCAGCAGGCCGAGCGCCGCGCTACCGCCCATCGCCAGCGCCCAGGGCAGGCTCGGCCGCCAGACCAGCCGCGGGAACGGTCCGGCGCGCACGGTTTCCAGCGCCGGGGCGACGTCACGCATGACCTGCTGGGTGTTCGGCGCCAGCCACACGATCGCGTAGAGCGCCCCCAACCAGCCGACCGCCCGTGCCGCGCGCAGCCATGCCCGTCCGCCCGCGGCCAGCGCCAGCCGCAGCGCGTGCAGGCCAAGCCCGTGCAGCCCGGCCATGCCGCCCAGCACCTGCCCCGCGACCGCGAGCGAGGGCGCCCGGAACACCACCGCGCCGGCCAGCACGGCGAGATAGGTCACCGCGATGCGCCGCGCCCGCGCGCCCTGCCCGCCCCGCCCTTTCGGGGGTCGCGGGCCGAACACCCGCCAGGCGTGATTGATCGTGAGATAGGCGCCGTGCAGCACGCCGAAGGCGATGAAGGTCAGGCCGCTGCCATGCCAGATGCCGGCCAACGTCATCGTCAGGAGGATCGGCAGCATCACCATCATGACGAACCCGCGGGCACTGGCCTGCCCCGCTCGCCCGACCGGCAGCCCGCGCCGGGAGCGCTGGCGCGTGGCTGCGAGCGCCATCGGGGTGAACAGATAGAGCGTCAGGTAGCGGGTCAAGGTCATGTGCCAGCGCTGCCAGTAGTCGATGACGCTCTCGGCCTTGTAGGGCGAATTGAAATTGAGCGGGAAGCGGAGATTGAACATCCGCGCCAGCCCGATCGCCATGTCCGAATAGCCGGAGAAATCGAAATACAACTGCAGCGAATACGCCCCCGCCGCCTGCCACGCGGCCGGCAGGTCGAGCCCCGCCGCATGGCCGAAACCGGCCGCGACCACCGGTGCGAGCGGGTCCGCGAGCAGGCATTTCTTGAGCAGGCCGATCAGGAAGATGCTGCTGCCGACGGCCAGGTTCCGCATCGAGCCGCGCCACGTGGCGGGATCGGAGAATTGCGGCATGATCTCCCGGTGATGCAGGATCGGCCCGGCGATCAGATGCGGGAAGAACGTCACGAACAAAAGATAATCGAGCACCCCGGCTCCGCCCGCCGTGCCGGCGCGGCAATCGATCAGGTAGCCGAGCTGGGTGAAGGTGAAGAAGCTGATGCCGAGCGGCAGCACGAGCGGCGCCATGGTGGGCACGGGCAATCCGTGCAGGCACAGGAATGCCAGCAGATCGGCCAGGTATTTGTAATAGATCAGCGCGCCGAGATTGACCGCCGCCGCCAGCGCGAGCAGCGCCGCCTGCCGGCGCGGCCGGGATGCAGAGGCGACGATGGCGCGGGAGGCCGCGTAGTTGCCGGCGACCGAGGCCAGCAGAAGCAGCAGGAACGCGGGATTCCACCAGCCGTAGAACCACAACGAGGCAGCGACCAGGACCGCCGCCGCCGCGCGCGGGCCGCCCAGCCGCGCGGCGGCGAAGAATCCCGCCAGCGCCGCCGGCAGGAAGCAGAACAGGAACGGGTAGGAATTGAACAGCACCGTCCGGCGATCAGGCCTTCCGGCGCTTCGTTTCGATCAGGCGCAGAAGGTCGCCGACCCGTTGCAGCGCTTCCACCTCGGGCGCCAGGAAGGTGATGCCGAACCGGCATTCGACCTCCACCACCAGGGCGATATGCGCCATCGAATCCCAGCCGGGGACGTCGCCGGCCACCGTCTCCGGCGTCAGCTCGACGTCGGGATCATCCAGCACTTCGCGGAGAATGCCGGTTACCTCGGCGAGCGGGGACATCTCGGCGGGCATAGGGCGGGTTGCGAGCGGAGCCAGCAGCACGGGGCGCCTCCTCGATTGCGTCGAGGCACCGATGACAACGCAGAACCCTCTATAAACGCTTAACCGGACCGGCCTGCCCCACTCTGGCCCGGCACGGCGCAACTTGTCGGGCGCAGCAGGTACGGCAATGCGCCGGCCAGTTCCACCTCCAGGATTGCAGGCCTGTCGAGGCCCGGCACCAAGGCGGCACCATCGGTCCAACGCCAGGTGCTGACCCCGTCGCTTTCCGGCGCCCACCAGCCGCGACCGAATGCCGCGGCGTCGAGCGGGATCTCGACGGCCCCCCTCGCGCAGGACAGCTGCATGCGCCGCACCATCACGCCGAGCCGGCGCTGGTCCTCGATCCAGGGCCGGGAATCGGAGGGGTAGGCCGAGCGCGACACCAGCCAGGCCGGCCCCGCCGGCATGGCGAAGCGATAGCAGGCGCCGTC
>JAGWSV010000351.1 GCA_028869315.1 Rhodospirillales bacterium | reverse complement strand
TTCGAGCCGGTGCTGATCGAAGGCAAGGCGATCCAGCTTCACCCGCTGGTCTGCACCGCCTTCAACGCCGATTTCGATGGCGATCAGATGGCCGTGCACGTGCCGCTGTCGCTGGAGGCGCAGCTCGAAGCCCGCGTGCTGATGATGTCGACCAACAACATCCTCAGCCCGGCCAACGGCAAGCCGATCATCGTGCCCAGCCAGGACATCGTGCTGGGGCTGTACTATCTGTCGCTGGAAACCCCCGCCTTCACCGATGCCGCCGACAAGGACGCTCCGGCCTTCGGGACGCTGGGCGAGATCGAGCATGCGCTGCATGCCCGTGCCATCACGCTGCACAGCAAGATCAAGGCCCGGTTCGAGACGGTGGATGCCAATGGCAACCCGCTGCGCCAAGTGGTGACGACCACCGCCGGACGCATGATGATCGCCCAGATCCTGCCCAGGCATCCGAGTGTGCCCTTCGCGCTGGTCAACAAGCAGCTGACCAAGCGCAATGTCTCGGACGTGATCGACGTGGTCTATCGCCATTGCGGTCAGAAGGAATGCGTGATCTTCGCCGACCGGCTGATGAAGCTGGGCTTCACCCAGGCCTGCAAGGCGGGACTTTCTTTCGGCAAGGACGACCTGATCATCCCGGCCAGCAAGCAGGAGATGATCCACAAGACCCAGGCCGAGGTGAAGGAGTTCGAGCAGCAATACCAGGATGGGCTGATCACCGCCGGGGAACGCTACAACAAGGTGGTGGATGCCTGGTCGCGCTGCACCGATTCGGTGGCCAGCGCGATGATGAAGGAGATCAGCACCCAGACGGCGGGCAAGCCCACCAACTCGGTGTGGATGATGTCGCATTCCGGCGCGCGCGGCTCGCCGGCGCAGATGCGCCAGCTTGCCGGCATGCGCGGGCTGATGGCCAAGCCGTCGGGCGAGATCATCGAGCAGCCGATCATCGCCAACTTCAAGGAAGGCCTGTCGGTCCTCGAATACTTCAACTCGACCCACGGCGCCCGCAAGGGCCTGGCGGACACCGCGCTCAAGACCGCGAACTCCGGCTACCTCACCCGCCGGCTGGTCGACGTGGCGCAGGACTGCATCATCGTCGAGGAGGATTGCGGCACCGAGCGCGGCCTGACCGTGCGCGCGGTGATGGATGGCGGCGAGGTCGTCGCCAGCCTGTCCGAGCGCATTCTCGGCCGCACCACGGCGGAGGACGTGACCGACCCCGCCAGCGGGGCCGTGCTCGTCCCGCGCAACACGCTGATCGAGGAGGAAGCCGCCGAGCTGATCGAGAAGGCCGGGGTGGAGGGGATGAAAATCCGCTCCGTCCTCACCTGCGAGGCCAAGGTCGGCGTCTGCGGCCATTGCTACGGGCGCGACCTCGCCCGCGGCACGCCGGTCAATATCGGCGAGGCGGTCGGCGTGATCGCCGCGCAGTCGATCGGCGAGCCGGGCACCCAGCTCACCATGCGCACCTTCCATATCGGCGGCGCGGCGCAGCGCGGCGCCGAGCAGTCGGCGGTGGAAGCCAGCCACGAAGGCACGGTGGACATCCGCAACCGCAACGTCGTGCTCAACAGCCAGGGCGTGCCCGTGGTCATGAGCCGGAATTGCGAGATCGTGCTTGCCGACGACAAGGGCCGCGAGCGTGCCCGCTTCCGGGTGCCGTACGGCGCGCGGCTGCTGGCCGACGAAGGCCAGACGGTGGCGCGCGCGCAGAAGCTCGCGGAATGGGACCCCTACACCCTGCCGATCATCACCGAGCAGCACGGCAAGGTGGAATATCTCGACCTGATCGAGGGCATCACCCTGGTCGAGCGGATGGACGAGGTCACCGGCATCACCTCGAAAGTGGTGGTGGACTACAAGCAGGGCGCCAAGTCGGTCGACCTGCGGCCGCGGCTGCAGCTGAAGGACGCGAAGGGCGACGTCGTCCGCCTGCCCGGCGGGTCCGACGCGCGCTACTTCCTGGCGCCGGATTCGATCCTCTCGGTCGAGAACGGCGCCCAGGTGGCGGCGGGCGACGTGCTGGCGCGCATCCCGCGTGAGGGCAGCAAGACCCGCGACATCACCGGCGGCCTGCCGCGCGTCGCCGAACTGTTCGAGGCGCGCCGCCCGAAGGACCACGCGGTCATCGCCGAGAACGACGGCCAGGTGGAATTCGGCAAGGACTACAAGGCCAAGCGCCGCATCGTCGTGAAGAACGACGAGACCGGCGAGGAGACCGAGTACCTGATCCCGAAGGGCAAGCACATCTCGGTGCAGGAAGGCGACTTCGTCCGCCGCGGCGATCCGCTGGTCGACGGCCCGCGGGTGCCGCACGACATCCTCAAAGTGCTCGGCGTCGAAGCCCTGTCGGACTACCTGGTGAACGAGATCCAGGACGTCTATCGGCTCCAGGGCGTGAAGATCAACGACAAGCACATCGAGGTCATCGTCCGGCAGATGCTGCAGAAGGTGGAGATCGGCGATCCCGGCGACACCACCTTCCTGATCGGCGAACAGGTGGACCGGACCGAGTTCGAGCAGGTGAACGCGAAGCTGGGCAAGGACGATCGTCCCGCCGTCGCCACCCCGGTGCTGCAGGGCATCACCAAAGCAAGCCTGCAGACCGGCAGCTTCATCTCCGCCGCCTCGTTCCAGGAGACCACCCGGGTGCTGACCGAAGCGGCGACCGCCGGCAAGGTCGACAGCCTGATGGGCCTGAAGGAGAACGTCATCGTCGGCCGGCTGATCCCGGCGGGCACCGGCGCGGTGATGACCCGCCTGCGCGCGATCGCCGCCGGCCGCGACCGCTCGCGGCTCGGCGCCGACGCCCCGGCGGCGCTGGAAACGGTGAAGGCCGCCGAGTAGGCCGACCGCCGGCCGGGTCTTCCGGCGCGGGTTCGGCAAACCCGAACCCGCGCCGCACCCGGCGTTGCTGCCCGCGCGGTCCTGCCCGGGCGTCCATGCCTGCCTCTGGCCCGCCGCGCGCGGGCGAGACCGGCGCAAGCCCGGCGGTTGCGACGGTGCGGGCTGGAGTGTGAGCCCGCCGCGGCGACGGGCGCGGTCGCCGTCCGCCCTACCGCGTCGCGCCCCGGCACACGCCCAGGATCCGCGCGGCATCGAAGGAGGCGGCGCGGATATGCGCCTCGGCCGGCAGGCGCAGGCCGTGGAACACGCTGGTCACCACGACCACCGCGACGGCGAGCCAGCGCAGCCGCAGCCGGGGTGGGCGCGGCCCGGCCAGCCGGGCCAGGACCAGCGCCCCGGCCACGCCGATCGCGCCGCCCAGCAGCGCCTCCGCCCAGCTGTGCATCCCGAGCGCCACCCGGCTCACGCCGATCACCGTCGCCCCGGCCAGCGCCACCAGCATCGCGCCGCCGGCACCCGCGCCCGCCAGCACGGCGATGCCGCCGCTCACCACGGCGGCGGTGGCGGTGTGCCCGCTCGGGCTGTGCAGCAGCGGCGGCCCGCAGGCGATCGTGAACAGCTTCAGGACCACCACCAGCCCCACGGTCCCGCCGGTTGCCGCCAGCAGCGCCAGCGCGGCGCGCGGCCAGCGCTGCACCGCCAGCACCAGCGCCAGGGTGAACACCAGCGGCAGCACCACCGCCTGGTCGGCGAAATCGGTCAGGAACATCATGCCGGCACGCTCAGCGTCCCAGGTCCCGGTCGGGCGGCGGCGGTCCGCTGAGCAACTGCCCCGGATAGTCCCGCAGGCTGTCGGTGGTGGCGCGCAGGTTGGAGGCGGCGCCGCGCAGGTCGCGCAGGATCGGCGACAGTTCCTGCTCCAGGGTGGTGATCCCGTCGCTGCCCGCCGCCACCGCCGCGTTCAGCCGGGCCACCAGCCGGCTCGTCTGCGCGATGAGGCCGGAGAGCCGCGCGCTCGCGGTGGCGCTGTTGGCGAAGGTGCGGGCCAGCGCCGGGTTGCGCGCGATCGCGCGCAGCGCCGCCGACGTCTTGCGCAGGCTGGCCGACAGCCGGGGCAGGTAGGCGCCCTGCACCGCGCCCTGCGTGGTGGTGAGCAACGCCTGCGCGTCCGCGAGCGTCTTGTGGACATCGCCGGAGCCAAGCTCGCCCTGCAGGGTGTCGAGCAGGTGCTGCAGCGATCCCGCCAGCCGGTCGAGGTCGATCTTGTTGATCCGCGCCAGCAGCGCCTGCGCCGCGTCCTGCACCTGGGTGAAGGTACTGGGGATCGAGGGTATGACCGGCTCCTCCGGCGTCCAGGGCGGCGTGACCGCCGGGTAGAAGGCCGGGTCGACGAAATCCAGCTCGATATACCCGATTCCGGTCAGCACCTGGGAAACGATGCGCGCGCGCAGCCCGTAGCGGATCGCTTTCTTGAGGTCGGGAACCGGGCCGATCTTGCTGGTGTCGACCAGATAGCGCACGAACACCTGCCGGTAGGGGCTGCGGTCGATGTCGCGCGGCGTGTTCCCGTATTCCGCGCTGACCAGCCCGATCCGGGTCACCCGCCCGACGGTGACGCCGCGATATTTCACCGGCGCACCGACCTCCAGCCCCTGCACGGATTCCTGGAAGTAGCTCTCGTAGATCGTGCCGTGGCGGAACTGGTTGCCGCCCAGGAACCAGATGATCCCCAGCAGCAGGCCGAGGCCGAGCACGATGAACGTGCCGACCCGCAGGAAGACGCCGCTGCCTTCCATCAGGCCGCTCCCGCCGGCAGGGCCGCGCGGCGGAAGAAGGCGCGCACCACCGGGTGCGTGCTGTCCTGCGCCAGCACCCGCGGGTCGCCGATCGCGATCACCCCGCCGGCGTCGGGGAACGCGTTGCGGTCCAGCAGCAGGCAGCGGTCGGCGATCGCCAGGATCGAGGGGAGTTCGTGGGTCACCACGACGAAGGTTGCGCCAAGCTCGGCCCGCAGGTCCAGGATCAGCCGGTCGAGTTCGGCCGAGGTGATGGGGTCGAGCCCGGCGGACGGCTCGTCGAGGAACAAAAGCGGCGGATCGAGCGCCAGCGCCCGCGCGATCGCGGCCCGCTTGGCCATGCCGCCGGAGATCTCCGCCGGATAGAGCGCCGCCGCGTCGGCGAGCCCGACCTGGCCCAGCTTCACCCGCGCGATCGCCTCCCGCGCGTCCGCCGGCAGGTCGGTGAACATCTCGAGCGGCAGCGCGACGTTGCCGAGCAGCGACAGCGAGCCGAACAGCGCGCCCGATTGGAACGTGACGCCGATCAGCCGCCGCGCCGCGCGCAGCCCGGCCGCGCCGGAGGGGCCGGTGATCGGCCGCCCCGCGATCTCGATGCTGCCCGCGCTGGGCGCCAGCAGGCCGACCGCCTGGCGCAGCACGGTGGACTTGCCGGCGCCCGAGCCGCCCAGGATCGCGAACACCTCCCCGGCGCCGACGCTGAACGAGACGTCGCGGTAGATCGTGCGCGCACCGTAGCGCTGCGCCAGGCCGACCGCGCGCAGCAGCGGCGGGGCGTCGCTCACAGCCCCAGCCGGAAGAACAGCACGGCGAACAGGCCGTCGATCACGATGGTGGCGACGATGCCGCCGACCACCGCGGCGGTTGCCGACAATCCGACCGATCGCGGCCCGATGCCGGTGCCGAGCCCGGCGCGGCAGCCGATCGCCGCCACCGCGGCGCCGAACACCGCCGCCTTGGCCAGCCCGCCCGCCAGGTCCTGCAGGGTGGCGGCGGACTGCACCTGCTGCTGGATGGCCGGCAACGCGTAGCCGAACCCCACCATCACCGTGGTCATGCCGAGCAGCCCGGCGAAATCGAGCAGCAGGGTCATCACCGGCATCACCAGCAGCGCGGCCAGCATGCGCGGCAGCACGAGCAGGGTCATCGGGTCGAGCCCCATCACCACCAGCGCGTCGATCTCCTGGTTGACCTTCATGGTGCCGAGCTCGGCGGCGAAGGCCGAGCCGGTGCGGCCGGCCAGGATCACCGCGGCGAGCAGCGGACCCAGTTCGCGCAGCAGGCTGATGGAGACGAGGTTGGCGACGAACAGGTCGGCGCCGAACCGGCGCATCGGGATGGAGGACTGGAACGCCAGGATCAGCCCGATCAGATAGCCGAGCAGCAGCACCAGCGGCAGGGAGCGGAAGCCGGCCTGGTCGGCCTCGCGCAGCACGTCGCGCAGGCGGAACATCCGCCGCCGCGCTGGCAGCCGCAGCACGGCGATCGTCGCCTCGCCGAGGAAAGCGAGGGCGTTGGTGGTGCCGGTGAAGCAGAGGCCGAGGATCCGGCGCAGCGACGGGCGGTGCGCCGCCATCACGCCCCGCGTGGGCGCGCCCCGCGCGGGCGCGGCCCTGGCGGGTGCGCCGGCGCTCCGCGCGCGGGCGAGCAGGGACCCGGCCTTGGCGCTGGCGCCTTCCACCGCCGCCGGGTCGGGGCC
>JAGWSV010000350.1 GCA_028869315.1 Rhodospirillales bacterium | reverse complement strand
TTGGCCGCGAGCCGACCTCGGAGGAGATTGCACTCAAGATGGACATCGCGCCCGAGCGAGTGCGCGAGATCATTAAGGTGAGCCAGGAGCCGGTCTCCCTGGAGACGCCGATCGGTGAGGAGGAGGACAGCCATCTCGGCGACTTCATCGAGGACAAGGCGGCGATCATCCCGCTGGACGCGGCGATCCAGGCCAATCTGCGCGAAGCCACCACGCGGGTGTTGTCCTCGCTCACCCCGCGCGAGGAGCGGGTGCTGCGGATGCGCTTCGGCATCGGCATGAACACCGACCATACGCTGGAAGAGGTCGGCCAGCAGTTCAACGTGACCCGCGAGCGCATCCGCCAGATCGAGGCCAAGGCGCTGCGCAAGCTCAAGCACCCGTCCCGTTCGCGCCGGCTGCGCAGCTTCCTCGACGACTGATGCAGCCCGCGCGCAGCTCCGATATGGAGGCCACGCCCTCCGCCGGCGGGGCCGGGGCGGTGGCGCCTTCGCGCGGCCGCCGCGCCGCGCCGCGATAGCGCGCGATGCAGCCGGTCGACCGCATCGTCGTCAGGGTGAGCTTCCTGCGCATGGACCAGGCGCCGGCGGAGCCCGCGCCCGGCCTGCCGGTGGGCTGCCAGGTGGTGCGGGCCGAGACCTGCACCGTGCCGTTCTACCGTTACTTGTACAATACGGTCGGCGCCGACTACGTGTGGTGGCTGCGCCGGACCATGGCGGACGAGGAGCTGGGACGACTGCTCGCCGATCCCCTGATCTCGATCCACGTGCTGTACCGGCACGGCGAGCCGGCCGGGTTCTTCGAACTGGACGCGCGCTACTGGCCGGACATCAATCTCGGCTATTTCGGCCTGCTGCCCTGGGCGGTGGGCACCGGGGTCGGGGCCGCCTTCCTGCGCCAGGCGGTGGACACGGTCTGGCGGCAGGGCGCCGGCGGCATGACCGTGAACACCTGCACCGCCGACCACCCGCGCGCGCTGCCGACCTATTTTCGCGCCGGCTTCCGCGTGGTCCGCCAGGTGCGCGAGACCTGGGACGTGCCGCAGTCCCTGGGGTTGCGTATCCCCGAGCACCTGCGGGCGTAGCCGCCGGCCGGCGGGCCGGCAGGGCGTTCCCCTATTCCACCGCCGCGCGCAGCGCCGCCCCGCCGGCGATCGGGCAGAGCGGCAGGCCGCCGGCGAGCAGCGCGCCGAGCAGCAGCAGCTCTGGCCGCGCGCTTTGACCGAGCGCCACCGCCGCCGGCGCGCCGGCGCCGAAGATCAGCACCGGCACCGCGAGCGGCAGCACGAGCAGCGGCAGCAGCACGCCGCCGCGGCGCGCCCCCAGCACCACCGCCGCGCCGGTGGCGCCGAGCAGCGACAGCATCAGGGTCCCCGGCACCAGGCTCGCCAGCAGCACCGGCAGCGCCACCGTCGGCATCCGCAGCATGATCGCCAGCGGCCCCGCCGCGAGCAGCAAGGGCAGGCCGGTCACCACCCAGTGCGCGAGCGCCTTCGCCCCCACCACCGCGAAGGCGGGCAGGCCGGACAGCAGCAGCAGGTCGAGCGAGCCGTCCTCGAAATCGGCGCCGAACAACCGGTCGAGCGGCAGCAGCGCGGCGAGCAGGGCGCAGACCCAGACGATGCCGGGCGCGACCGTGCCGAGCATTTTCGGCTCCGGACCGATCGCCAGCGGGAACAGCATCACCGCGACGACGAAGAACAGCAGCACCGCCACGGTGTCGCCGCCATGGCGCAGCGCGAGGCGCAGTTCGCGCCCGAGGATCGCGAGGAACAGGGTCATCCGAGCCGCAGCTCCGCCGCGTCGGCCAGCGGCAGGGGCAGGTGGGTCGCGGCGACGACCATGCCGCCGCGGGCGCGGTGGCGCGCCAGCAGGCCGCCGAACCGCGCGACCGAGGCGGTGTCGAGCCCCAGGGTCGGCTCGTCGAGCAGCCAGAGCGCGGCGGTGGAGACCGCGAGGCGCGCCAGCGCCAGCCGCCGCTTCTGCCCGGCCGAGAGCATGCGGGCCGGCAGGTCGGCGAGATGCGCGAGATCGAGCGCCGCCAACCCCGCGGCGAGGTCGCCCCCGCCGGCCAGCGCGGCGAATTTCAGGTTCTCGGCCGCCGTGAGGCCCGGCTTCACCGCATCCTGATGCCCGACATAGACCAATCGCGCGCCATGCGTGGCAAGATCGGCCAGGGCGTCTTCGCCGTCCCACAGCACCCGCCCGGCGGCGGGACGCAGGAGGCCGGCGAGCAGGCGCAGCAAGGTGGACTTGCCCGATCCGTTCGGGCCGACGAGCAGCATGGTGCCGCCCGCGGGAACCGAGAAATCCACGTCCCGCAGCACCAGCCGTTCGCCCCGGAAGGCCGCCACCTGCTCTGCCTGCAACACGCTGCGTTCGCCTTGGAGGTTCGCCTTGGGGGTTCGCCTGCGGGCCCGGATCGGGACCCGCGTCGGGTCGGGACCGGCGGGTCGGTGGACGACCCTCGGCCGGTGTGGTTAAAGCCGCGCCACTGCGCTGGCGCCGTAAACCATGGCACGCCGCGCGACACAACAAGCAAGGGACGTCCCGCGGGACGAATCGAGCATGACCGCAATTGGCCAGGACAGCCTCAACGCCCGCCGCACGCTGACTGTGGAAGGCAAGGACTACCAGTATTTCTCCCTGCCCGAAGCGGCGAAGGCGCTTGGCGACACCTCCCGCCTGCCGGTCAGCCTCAAGGTGCTGCTCGAAAACGTGCTGCGCTACGAGAACGGATCGAGCTACAAGGTGGAGGACGCGCGCGCGATCGCCGGCTGGCTGCCGGCGGGCCATTCCGACAAGGAAGTGCCGTTCCGCCCGGCGCGCATCCTGATGCAGGACTTCACCGGCGTGCCGGCGGTGGTGGATCTGGCGGCGATGCGCGACGGCATCGCCCGGCTGGGCGGCAACCCGGCCAAGGTGAACCCGCTGATCCCGGTCGACCTGGTGATCGATCATTCCGTCATGGTCGATGTCAACGCCCGGCCGGACGCGCTGGCCCGCAACGTCGAGACCGAGTTCGAGCGCAACGGCGAGCGCTACCGCTTCCTGCGCTGGGGTGCCGGCGCCTTCAACAACTTCCGCGTCGTGCCGCCGGGAACAGGCATCTGCCACCAGGTCAACCTCGAGTACCTGGCACAGACGGTGTGGACCAAGCCGGCCGGCGGCTTGGAGCAGGCTTTTCCCGACACGTGCGTGGGCACCGACAGTCACACCACCATGGTCAATGCGCTGGGTGTGCTCGGCTGGGGCGTGGGCGGCATCGA
>JAGWSV010000349.1 GCA_028869315.1 Rhodospirillales bacterium | reverse complement strand
GCGGCGGCGGCTCGCTGATCCGGGCTCAGCCGGCCCGGGGTGCGACCCGCGCGAAGAACCCCGCGATCTCCTCCGCCGCCCGATCGGGCGTCTCGATATGCGGGAAGTGGCCGGCGCCGGGAAACGGCGCCAGATCGAGATCCGCGAAGGTCTCCCCCAGCCGGTCGGTCCAGGCATAGGGCAGCAGCGGCCCTTGCGCGCCCCAGCGCACGCAGGCCGGCACGGTGATGGGCGCCAGCGCCGGCGCCTCTCCCCGCATCGCCGCCATCCGCGCGGCGTTCTGGCTGACATACCAGTTGAACCCGCCCTGCAGGTTGCCGGGCCGCATGAAGTTGTCGACCCATGCCTCCAGCAGGTCGTCCCAGGCGGCCTTGTTCTCGCCGGACCAGTGGGTGAGGAAATGGCCGATATAGCGCCGGCACGACTCCCGGGATTCGCCGACCAGCGCCGCCGCCCAGGGCAGTTGGTGGAAGGACTGGTACCAGATCTCGCGCAGGTGCTCCGGCGCCGCCCAGCGGGCGCCGATGCCGGGATAGGGGCAGTCAAAGAAGAACAGCCCGCCGAACCGCTTCGGCGCGTGCCGGCCCAATGCCTGGGCGACATAGGCGCCGACGTCGTGGCTCACCACGCCCGCTTGCGCGACGCCCAGCGCATCAAGCAGCGCCAGCATGTCCGCGGCGTGCACCTCGGCTCCGGCCTGGTCGGACGGCTGCGCGGTGGGCTTGTCGGTCTCGCCGAAGCCGCGCAGGTCGGGCGCGATCAGGTCGAAGCGGTCGGCGAGGCGCGCCATCACCGGCGCCCAGGTCAGGCGGAATTCCGGCCAGCCATGCAGCAGCAGCAGGGTCGGGCCGGTGCCGGCGCGGGCGTAGCGGAAGCGCAGGCCGTTGGCGACCACATCGAAGGCGGGAAGCGGGGCGATCGGGCTCATGGCGGGCTCCTGCGGGCGGGGGGGCGGCGATCCTGCCCCGCGCAGGGCATCGGCGCCAGCATCGGCGGCGAGGGTGCGGCAGGCGCCTACCGCCCCGCCGGCACCAGCCGCAACGTCGCCGTCACCCGTTTCGCGTGCGGGCCGATCGTGATCGTCCGCCCGTCCCGCCAGGCGTGCAGGAAATCGCCGGCGAACCGGCTGAGCAGGCTGCCCGACTGCCCCGGCGCCATCATGAACCGGCTGTCGTCCAGGTCGGCGAGATCGTAGACCGCGCGGAACTCCGGCCCGTGCACCGAGGTGAAATGGCCGAGCGCGGTGCCGCCGGCGTCGATCGTGGTGGCGCTGCCCGGGCTCGCGATCGCGAAGCTGGCGAACCGGCGCAGCAGCGGCACGGAGCGCAGCAGCGGGTCGGCGAACACCGCCCGGTGCGCCTGGCCCCAGCGCCAGTCGGCCGGGACGGCGCCGAACCGCGCGGCGAGCGCGTCCACCGCCTGTTCCAGCGCCGTGCGCAGCATCGGCGTGCAGTCGCCGCCGCACCAGTGCCCGCCATCCGGGCCGAGCACCGAGGGAAGCAGTTCCACCGGCGGCGCCGCGAACACCGCCTGCGACAGCTTCACGTGGTTGCGGCGCATCAGCAGTTCGTAGAAGCGATCGATCCAGGCGTGGAAGATCAGCGGCTGCGGCGCATCGGCGCCCATCGCCCCGTTCCAGCCGTCGAGCAGCCGGAGCGCCGCGCCGGCCCGCCCGGGCGGCGGCGGGACGGCGCGCAGGCGCGGCAGCAGCGCGCGGGCGAACAGGCTGGTCACGTCGTGCTGCATCGCCACGAAATCGGCGACCGTCAGGCGTTGGTGGCGCTTCAGCAACTGCCGGATGCGCCGCGCCCGCCAGTCGGAGAACCAGTGGCGGCCGAGAAACACCGGGAAATCCGGCGGCGCCACCCGGTTGTTGGCGTTCACCAGCCGCCCGCTCGGCGGATCGACGATCTCCGGCAATTGCGCGCCGGACGCCCAACCGACCCAGTCATAGGCGCCGGACGCGCCCGGCACCGGCATCGATCCGTCGCCCTTGGCGCGGATCGGCACGCGCCCGGTCATGAACAGGCCGATATGGGTCTGCCCGGCCACCAGCAGGTTCTGCACCGGGGAGGTGATGAGCGCGGCGGCACGTTGCGCCTGCGCGACGGAGCCGGCGACGTCCAGCGCCAGCAGGCCTTCGGCGGCGGTATGGCCGCGCTGCAGGTTGGCCATCGACACGGCCAGGATCGGCCCGTGCGGCGCGAACAGGTCGCTGATCACCGGGCCGTGCCGGGTCGAACGGATGCGGATCGTCCGCGCCGGCTCGCCGCGCACCGCGATGCGTTCGCTGCGGATGGCGAACGGCTTCGGTCCGTCCGGCGTCGCGTACTCGGTTTTCCCGACCGGGGTTTCGACGAAGATGTCCTGCACGTCGGCGCCGGTGTCGGTGAAGGTCCAGGCGATGTGCCGGTTGCGGCCGAGCACGACGCCGGGCACGCCGGGGGCGGTGGCGCCGACCAGCGTGTGGTGCGGCGTGTCGATCCGCGCCAGGTACCAGATCGAGGGGAAGCCGAAGCCGAGATGCGGATCGCCGGCGAGCAGCGGCTTGCCGGTCGCCGACCGCCGGCCGTCCACCGCCCATTCGTTGGACGCCCGTGCCGGCTCGGTGAACGGCGCCGGGAAGGCGGGCAGCGCGCGGGCTACTCCGGGTGCCGACAGCGCCGCGGCGCGGAAGCCGGTTTCCCGTTCCGCGTCCGGCGCGCCGGCCTCGTGCTGCGGCGGCCACAGCGCCTGGATGACGGGGCGCGGCAGGGTCGCGGCAAGCTGGAAACGGGCCAGTTCCTGGCGCCAGTTCATCGACAGCCACAGGCCCATGGTCTTGGCCCAGAGCAGGGTGTCGACCGGGGTCCAGGGCTTCGGCGCGCCGAGCAGCAGGAACTCCGGCGCGCTGAAGCGGCCGTGCGCGGCGATGAACGCACTCACGCCGCGCGCGTAGGCGGCGAGCAGGGCGCGGGTCGGCGCCGGCAGGGCGGCGTCATCCGCCTCGGCCGCCCGGCGCAGCCCAAGCGTGCGCATCTCCCGGTCCAGCGGCAGTGCCGCGGGCCCGGCGATGGCGGCCAGCCGCCCGGATGCCACGCGGCGCATCAGGTCCATCTGGAACATCCGGTCCCGCGCATGCACGTAGCCGAGCGCGGCGGCGGCGTCGGCCAGGTTGGCGGCGCGAATGCGCGGGATGTCGTACTGGTCGAAGGTGACCGAGACGGGCGCCGACAAGCCGGGAATGGCGGCGGTCGCGCGGCGCGGCGGCAGGGTCCACCACAGCGCCGCGGCGATCCCCCCGGCGCCGAGCACGAGCAGGGCGGCGAGACCGATCAGCAGCGCGCGGAGGGCTCGCAGCACACGGCGCATCGCGCCCCCCGCCGCCGTTCAGCCGACCGGCGGCAGGTCGAGCCGCACGATGTTGCGGTCGTCGCCGAGCGGCGGGAACCGTTTCAGGATCAGCGGATCGTGGCCCGGAATGACATGGTCGGGTCCGTCGGCCAGCGCCTCCAGCGTATCGAAGCCGCGCAGCATGCGCGCCACGTCCACCACCACCGGGAAGGGATTGCGGCGGCGGATGTTGCCCCAGAGATGCACCGCGTCGCCGGCCAGCACCACCCAGCCGCGCGCCGTCGGCACCCGCACCGACTGGATGCCGCCGGAATGCCCGCCGATCAGGTGCAGGCTCACGCCCGGCGCCAGTTCCACCGTGCCCTGGTGCACTTTCAGCCGGTCGGCATAGAGCGCGCGGATCGCGCTCTGCACGTCCTCCACGTCGAACGGGCGGCGCAGGAAGGGCTGGCACATGCACGGGCCGGTGCAATAGGCCATTTCCTCCGCCTGGATGTGGAAGGTGGCGGCGGGGAAGTATTCCATTCCGCCGGCGTGGTCCCAGTGCATGTGGGTCAGCACCACGTCCTTCACCTCGGCGGGCTCGATGCCGGCGTTGCGCAGCGCGACGTCGGGGGTGCAGATCAGCTCCCGCCCGCGCCGCTTCGCCGAGGCGGCGTTGAAGCCGGTATCCATCACGATCGTGCGCCCGCCGCCACGGATCGCGAAGACGAAGAAGTCGAGCGGGTCCGGCGCCGCGTGGTCGTCCGGCATGATGTAGTTCTGGAACTGCTTCCGGCCGTCGAAGATGCCGTAGCGCAGGGCGAGCAATTCGTAGGTCGCGGCGGGCTGGTCGGTCATCGTGGCGTCTCCTCGGATGCCGCTGGGGGCGCGGTTGGGGGCCAGTGAACCAGCTTGCCGGCCCGGCTGGCAATCTCTAGGGTCCGCCGCGTCCGCACGCCGAGAGGGGGAACATCATGGCCGAGATCCCGAACCGTCCCGAATACCAGAGCGACCTGTTCAAGCAGGGCCTCGCCGTCCGCCGCGAGGTGCTGGGCGCCGACTACGTCGACGGCTCGATCGCGCGCGCCGATGATTTCAACGCCGCGTTCCAGCAGCTCACCACCGAAATGGCCTGGGGCACGATCTGGACCCGGCCCGGCCTGCCGCGCAAGACCCGCAGCATCGTCAACATCGCCATGCTGGTCGCGCTGAACCGCGGCGCCGAGCTGCGCCTGCACCTGCGCGCCGCGCTGACCAACGGGGTGTCGCGCGACGAGATCAAGGAGATCCTGCTGCAGACCGGCGCCTATTGTGGCATCCCGGCCTGCCTGGAAGCCTTCAAGATCGCCACCGAGGTGTTCAAGGACGTCGATTCGAAATGACGACGGACACGAAACCCGCCGTCGGCTTCGTCGGCGTCGGCAACATGGGCTGGCCGATGGCGGCCTCTCTGGTGCGCGCCGGCTTCACCGTGCAGGTGAACGATTCACGGCGCGAGGTCGCCAACAACTTCGTCCAGCAGGTCGGCGGCAGCGCGCCGGACAGCCTGCGGGAGCTGGCCGCGGCGTCGGACGTGATTGTCACCATCCTGCCCACCAGCGCCATCGTGCGCGCGGTGCTGGCCGACGGCGAAGACAACCTGCTTGCCGGGATGAAGCCCGGCACGGTGGTGGTGGACATGACCTCCGGCGTGCCGTCGGTGACGCAGGAACTGGCGCTGCGCGTGGCCGAGCTCGGCGGCACCCTGATCGACGCGCCGGTTTCCGGCGGCGTGCCGCGCGCCAGGACCGGCCAGCTCGCCATCATGGCGGGCGGCGAGGCGGCGGCGATCGAACGCGCCATGCCGGTGCTGCAGGCGATGGGCAGCCAGGTGCTGCGCACCGGGGCGGTCGGCTCCGGCCAGGCGATGAAGGCGCTGAACAACCTCGTCTCCACCGGCGGCTTCCTGATCGGGATCGAGGCGCTGCTGATCGGGCAACGTTTCGGCCTCGACCCGGCGATGATGGTCGACGTGCTGAACGCGGCGACCGGCATGAACAACTCGACCCAGAAGAAGTTCAAGCAGTTCGTGCTGTCGCGCAGCTTCGACGCCGGCTTCACCATGGGCCTGCTCGACAAGGACCTGTCGATCGCCTTGCAGGTCGGCCGGGAGACCGCCACCCCGGCGCCGCTGTCGGCGCTGTGCAAGGAAATGATCGGCGCGGCGCTGGCGATGTTCGGCCCGGGCGCCGACCACACCGAGATGGCGAAGCTGTCGGAGCGGCTGGCCGGGACCGAACTCGGCGTATAAGCCGGATCGCCGATCAGGCGCGCAGGGGCGGGCGGAAAGCGAGCGCTTCCGCCACGTGGGGGCGGCCGACCGTCGCTGCACCGGCCAGGTCGGCGATGCTGCGCGCGACCCGCAGCACCCGGGTATAGCCGCGCGGCGACAGGCGCAGCCGGTCCATCGCCTGCTCCGCCAGCGCCTGCGCGTCGGCGGTCAGGTTGACATCCGTGCCGTCGGCCTCGGCATTGGTGGCGGGGCCGTCGGCGGC
>JAGWSV010000051.1 GCA_028869315.1 Rhodospirillales bacterium | reverse complement strand
TCGCGTCGTTGATCGTGCTGGCGCGCACATCGAGCGCGCCGCGGAAGATGTAGGGAAAGCCGAGGACGTTGTTCACCTGGTTCGGATAGTCGCTGCGGCCGGTGGCGATGATCGCCTTCGGGCTGACCGCGCGCGCTTCCTCCGGCGTGATTTCGGGGTCGGGGTTGGCCATCGCGAAGATGATCGGCTGGTCGGCCATGCGCGCGACCATGTCCTGGGTCAGCGCGCCCTTGGCGGACAGGCCGAACACCACGTCCGAGCCTTCGATCGCCTCGGCCAGGGTGCGCGCACGGGTGGCAGCGGCATGGGCGGACTTCCACTGGTTCATGCCTTCGGTGCGGCCCTGGTACACCACGCCCTTGGTGTCGCACAAAATGACGTGATCGGGGCGCAGCCCCATCGCCTTCAGCAACTCGACGCAGGCGATCGCGGCGGCGCCGGCGCCGTTCACCACCAGCCTCGTTTCGCGCAGGTCGCGTCCGGTCAGGTGGCAGGCGTTGATCAGCCCGGCGGCGGCGACGATCGCGGTGCCGTGCTGGTCGTCGTGGAACACCGGAATGCCCATCAGCTCGCGCAGCCGCTGCTCGATCACGAAGCACTCGGGCGCCTTGATGTCTTCCAGGTTGATGCCGCCGAAGCCGGGGCCGAGATAGCGCACGGCGGCGACGAACTCATCGACGTCCTCGGTGCCCACTTCCAGATCGATCCCGTCGACGTCGGCGAAGCGCTTGAACAGCGCCACCTTGCCTTCCATCACCGGCTTCGAGGCGGCCGCGCCCAGGTTGCCGAGCCCCAGCACGGCGGTGCCGTTGGAAATCACCGCGACCATGTTGCCTTTGGTCGTGTAGTCGTAGGCGAGCGAAGGATCGCGCGCGATGTGCAGGCAGGGTTCCGCCACCCCGGGCGAATAGGCGAGCGAGAGATCGCGCGCCGTGGCGATCGGTTTGCTGATGCGGGTTTCCAGCTTGCCGGGCCGCCCGGACGCGTGCAGCGCCAGCGCCTCCTCGGCAGAAACGCGCGCAGTACGGGTGTCGAGGCTGCCGCCATCGGCCATCGGATGTTCCCCCAAGGTCGCCAGGTTGGTCACCCGGCTTGCAGCCGGGCTCGTGGTGACGTTCGCAGTCTTTACACCGGCATCATGGAGCTTCGCGCCGCCGGAGGGAAGCGGCCTGTTTCGCGCCTGCACCCGTGCCGCTTGCCGACGGCCCGCCGGCATGGCACGCAATCGGCATGAGCGCGCGTCTTTCCCCCCGGCTTGCGACCGCGATCGGCGCGCTCGCCTTGCCCAATCCGCTGATCTGCGGCGCCGGGGAGCCGGTGATGACCGCCGCCGGCATCCGCGCCGCGCTGGCCGCCGGCGCCGCCGGGGTGATCGCCAAATCCATCAATGAACGCCCCGAGGGCGCGGCCCAGCTCGAGCGCGCCGACTACGCCTTCCTTTCCCCCGACCATCAGGCCGGCAGCGCCGGGCCGGCCCTGTTCTGCCGCTCCGGCCTGGCGCCGTACGAGCCCGCCGCCTGGTTCGCGACGCTTGCCGCGCTGGATCGGGAAGCCGCCGCCAGCGGGCGCTTCGTCGCCGCCAGCCTGGTGCTCGCCGCCGCCGAGGGGGCCGTGCGGATCGCCGGCCTCGCCCGCGCCGCCGGCCTGCGGGTGTTCGAACTCAATGTCGGCGCGCCGCATGCCGCAGAGGCGGCGGCCGGCGCCATCGCGCAGGAGACCGATCCCGCCGCGCTCGCCGCGCTGGTCGGCGCGGTACGGGCGGCGACCCCAGGGATGCAGCTTTGGGTGAAACTCACCGGTCTCGCATCCAACCTGCCGGCGCTGGCCGCGGCGGCCCGGCAGGCGGGCGCCGACGCGGTGGTGATGATGGGGCGGTTCATGGCGCTGGTGCCCGACCTCGACAGCATGGCGCCGGTGCTCGGTACCGCTGCCGCCTATGGCGGCCCCTGGGCGCTGCCGATCGTGTGCCGCTTCCTGGCGCAAAGCCGGCGCGCGGTGGGGACGACGTTTCCCTTGCTCGGCACCAACGGCGTCCGCTCCGGCGGCGACGTCGCGCGGCTGGCGCTGGCCGGTGCGTCGGCGGCCGAGGTGCTCTCGGTGGTGATGGCCGAGGGGTTCGGCGGGCTCGCCCGCATCCTGGCGGAGCTGGACGCGCTGCTCGCCGCGCGCGACCTCCGTTTCGCCGACCTGGTCGGCCGTGCCGCCGATGCGCAGCAGAGCTACGCCGCGCAGCCCAAGGTCACTGGGCGATCCGGTGGGGCGCGCTGGCGGGATTTCGTGCCGCCGGAGACGTTGGCGGAGTAGCGGCCGCGAGCACCTTGGCCGGCCGCGCCGCGGTCACACCGTCCGGCGGCGCCGCCGGGTAGCTGCTCTCCCAGCCGCCGCCGAGCGCCTTGTAGATCGCGACCAGATTGGTCGAGACGGTGGTGGTGCTGAGCGCCAGTTGCTGTTCCGCCGAGAGCAGGCTGCGTTCCGCATCCAGCACGGTCAGGAAGTCGGCCACGCCCTGCTGGTAGCGGCTCTGCGCCAGCGCCAGGGCGCGGCGGTTGTCCTTCACCGCACCGATGAGCTGCGCGCGGCGCAGTTGCTCGTCCTGGTAGGCGGTCAGCGCGTTGTCCACCTCGTGCCAGGCCGACAGCACGGTTTTTTCGTAGGCGACCGCCGCCTCCCGCTGCTGCGCCTTGCGCAGGGTCAGCGTGTATTTGAGCTGCCCGCCCTGGAAGATCGGGATGGTGAAGCTGGGGCCGAGGTTGTACTGCCGCGCGTCCCATTTCCAGAGGTTGCCGAACTGCAGCGCCTGGAAGCCGGCGCTCGCCGACAGGGTGAACGACGGATAGAAATTCGCCACCGCGACGCCGACATCGGCGGTGGCCTTGTGCAGGGTATCCACCGCTGCGCGGATATCCGGCCGGCGCAGCAGCAGTTGCGAGGGGAACCCGACCGGAATGCGCGGCGGCACCGGCGGCACCGGGCGCGGCACGGCGAGCTCGGAGGCGAGTGCGCCGGGCGGGCGCCCGAGCAGCAGCGAGAGCGCATTGATCTCATCTTGCTCGCGCTGCTGCAGGGTCGGGATTTCAGCCGCGGTGATGCGCACCTGGGCGGAGGCGTTGGCCACGTCGAGATCGGTGGTCACCCCGGCGGCGGCCCGGTCCTGGGTGAGCTTGAGGCCCTGCTTCGCGGTGTGCAGGTTCTCCCGCGCGATGCGCAACTGCTGCTGCGTGCCGCGCAGGTCGATGTAGTCGCGTGCGACTTCCGCGAGCGCGGTGAGCAGCACGCCGCGCCGCGCGTCGGCCGAGGCGCGCACGGTCGCGCCCGCCGCTTCCATCTCGCGCTTCACCTGGCCCCAGATATCGGGTTCCCAGGAAGCATCAAACCCGTACTGGAACAGATCGAACGGAGGGAAATGGGCGGCCGACGTGGGGCCAGCCGCGGTGATACCGGATGACGTCGATGAACCGTTTCCCGATTGGGAGAAGACGCCGAGATTGCTCGCCTTCTCCCGCTGATAGGTGCCGTTGGCGTTGAACACCGGATACCGTGCGGCCCCGGTGATGCCGAGTTCGGCCCGCGACTCGGCCAGCCGGATGGTCGCGGTGCGCACGTCGAGGTTGTCCGCCGCGACCTGGCGCTCCAGCTTGGTCAGGATGGGGTCGTCGAACAGCGACCACCAGGCCACCCGCACCGGCGCCACCACCGGCGTGCTTGGCACCGCGGCGGCGGGCCGTGGGTGACCGACGAGCCAGGAGAACGGCGCCTTCCAGCCGGGGCGGTGGAAGTTGGGCCCGACCGTGCAGCCGCCCAGCAAGGCGAGCCCGGCGAAGGCAAGTGCGCGCGGGGCGAGCCGGAACCGGGCTGGCAGGGAATGCGCTGGCGGGGAAAGCGCTGGCAGGGAAACGGCGCGGGCAAGCATCGCGGCAAGTCTGGGCATCCGATCCACTCCGTGCAGGCCGGGCGATCAGACCCGGCGGCCGGGGGAAGTCAAGCGTGTGCAACGCAGGTCAGGCGCCGGCCGGCGTGTTCCTGGGCGGCGGCGCTGCGGCCCACGCGCGGTGCCGGCGCGGGATGCGGGGCCGGATGGACGCTGCGCTCACGCCTCCGGCTCTTCCTCCGCCTCCCGTTGTAAGCGGTGGAAGCTTCGCCGGCTGAAGGGCAGCATGCCGGCGTAGAGCAGGACGGCAGCCGCCAGCGCGCCCCAGGGGTCGGCGACGAGCACCGCGGCGGACAGTCCGACGCCGAGCAGCATCGGCAGCACGTAGTCGGCCGGCACCTTGAAGTTCTTGAAGCTCCAGACCGGCAGGGTGGAGACGCTCAGCAGGGCGGTTCCGGCCAGCACCGGGGCGGTGAACAGCGGGCTCTGCGACAGCGTCAGCAGCCAGGGGATGTGCTGGGTCTGCGCTTCCAGCCCCAGAAACAGCGGAAACAGCGCCAGCCCCGCGCCGGCCGGCGCCGGCACGCCGGTAAAGAAATTATACGCATAGGCCGGCCGCGGCGCGCCTTCCAGCGCGGCATTGAACCGGGCCAGCCGCAGCGCCATGCAGACCGCAAACATCAGGCAGGGGATGAAGCCGACCCCGCCCAGGCGTTCCAGCGACCACAGATAGACGATGAAGGCCGGCGCCACGCCGAAGCAGAAGAAATCGCTCAGGCTGTCGAACTCGGCGCCGAAGCGGGAGACGCCCTTCAGCAGCCGGGCGATCCGCCCGTCGAGCCCGTCGATCGCGCCGGCCACCACGATCGCCACCACCGCCGGGCCGAAATGCCCGCCGAGCGCGAAGCGCAGTCCGGTCAGCCCCGAGGACAGGCCGAGCAATGTCAGGATGTTGGGGATGACCCGGTTGAACGAGGGCCCCTTGTAGCGCGGCCGCACCCGCGGGCGCAGCCGGCCGTGCAGCCGGCGGATCGGGGAGGCCGTGGCGATGCCGGAAGACGATCCACGCGCAAGCCCCCGATCGCCGTTCTCGCGATCGCCGTTTTCCGGACCGCCGTTCCAGCCGGGGCCGGGCACCAGGCTCATGGTCCCTGCTCCACCGCCCCGCGCGGCGCCGGCGCAAGCTCCGCCAGCACCGTTTCGCCACCGATCATGGTCTGGCCTTCCGCCACCAGCGGGCGCACGCCTTCGGGCAGATAGAGATCGGTGCGGCTGCCGAAGCGGATGATGCCGAAGCGCGCACCGCTGCGCACCGCGTCGCCCTCGCGAACGTAGCACAGGATGCGCCGGGCGATGAGGCCGGCGATCTGTACCACCGCGATCTCCCGCCCGTCAGGCAGGCGGATCGCGAGTGCGTTCCGCTCGTTCTCGTCTGAGGCCTTGTCGAGATTGGCCGAGACGAACGCTCCGTGGCGATAGGCGATGCGGGTCACGGTGCCGTCGGCTGGAATGCGGTTCACGTGCACGTCGAGCACCGAAAGGAAAATCCCCACCCGCCAGCGCGGCGCCGGGCCCAGGCCAAGCTCCGGCGGCGGCACCGCCGGGGCGACGGAGACGACCTTGCCGTCCGCCGGGGCCACCAGCACGCCGGGGCGGCCCGGTGGCACCCGTTCGGGATCGCGGAAGAAATAGAGCGAGAACAGGAAGAAGATCGCCCCCAGCCAGGCGAGCCAATGGGCGAGCGCGAGCCCCAGCACGAACACGATCGCCCCTCCGGCCAGGAACGGACGTCCGGCGGGGTGCGGCGGGGCAAGCACGAGGCGGAAGCTGTCGGGTAGGGACATGGGGCACCTTATGAGAGAGCAGGCATCCCGCCGGCAAGCCGGCCGTTATCGTCCTCCGCCCGCCGCAGGGGCGGGGGCAGGCCCTGGGATGGCGGCCGCGGGTTTGCCGGGCCGGCGGCCTGGATGCCATCCGGGCGCGACGATCCCGACCGCGAGCGCCAGCCGACCCTGGCGCAGCCGCTGCCGCGGCAGCAGCAGCCAGCTTCCGGACCCGTCGGCGTGCGCCGTTCCGAGCAGCCGTCCGTCCAGGGTCACGGCAACGGTGGCGTCCGCCGGCGCGTGGCCGGCGATCACCGCGCTTCCGTCCGGCGCGATCCGCACGATGTCGAAGCCGGCCCGGCCGCCCGGCGCGTCCGCCGCGGCCTTTGCCGGCGCCGCCCGGGCGGGACCGGATGGCGCGGGGCCGGATGGCGCGGGACCGGATGGCGCGGGACCGGGTGACGCGGGGCCGGATGAGGGGGTGCCGGATGAGGGGGCGGCCTTGGCGAGGGCGCGTGGAAGCACGGCCGCGTGCGCGCCTGGCGGGACGAAGAACCCGATCACCCGCCGCAGTCCCAGGGTTGCGGCGCCGAATGCGATCACGCCCAACGCATAGAGCAGGCCAAACCAGACCAGCTGCCGCATCCGTCCGCTCGTCGTGCCGCTCTCGCTGATTGCCGCCCCCTCGCTGAGTGGTTCACCCCGTGCGCCCGGACCGCCGCACCGGCCATCGCGTCATGTATATCGCGATTTCGCCGTGACCAGGACGGTGGTGTCGCGTGGGCCGGCCACCCAGGGGACATGATACCAAAGCCAACCAGCTTGCTCTGACCGGCGCGCTCTGCCTACAAGCGCGTCCCCGGAGACCAGAAGGGCAGGCGACCATGTCCGCGCGAAGCTGGCCGGCTGCCTATCTGGCAGCCAGCGTATTGGTGCTCGGTGCGCTCACCGCGGGCGGCTTCATGCAGCCATGGAATACGCCCGACACGCCGAGTTGGCTCGCGACATGCCACGGGAGCGCCCGCGTCGGGATCGGCTGCTTCGCCGGGCCGCGTTTTCCCCTCTATCGGTTCGTCTATGATGCTCTGACGCTTGGCGGGGCCCTGCCGGGACTGCTTCCGTGGGCGCAGGATGGGCTGTTTCTTGCCGCCGGCTACGCGCTTGCCCGGAGCGCGCGCGCCGCCGGGCTGTCGGATACCGGGGCGTTTGCGCTGGCGCTCGCGCTGCCAGCCAGCAACATGTTGCTGATCTGGGGGCGGGCCGAGGTTCCCGAGATCCTGGCCCGTGCCGCGCTGCTCGGCGCGCTGGCTGCGACGGTGCGGACCGCGTCACGATCCGCATGTGCCGGGGCGCGGATGGGGGCGCCGGTGGCGGCCGGTCTGTTGACCGCCATCGCCTTCTTCCTCGACCCCGGACAATTGCCGTTCATGCTGGTGCTGCCGGTATTGGCGCTTTGGCTGGGGGCGGGCCTGGTCCCGTTCCGCAAATCCTGGCGCGGCGCCGCGCTGCTCGGTGTTTCGGCATTGCTGCCGTTCCTGCTGGTCGCTTCGCTGAGGCTCGCCACGCTGAACGATTTCAATATCGTTTCGTTCGGCGGATACGACATGTCGGGGATGGCGGCGTACATGCTGACGCCTGCGACCGTGGCACGCCTGCCGCCGGATCTACGCGGAGCCGCAAACGGGATCCTGGCGCGCCGCCATACGCTGATCGAGGCGGGGGTCGTCCCTCCCGTCCCGGGCAACTCGTTGGGCCACCGGTCTTTGCTCTCCGAAACCATCGGGTATTTCGACATCCTGGCACGGTTCTATGACGTGCTCCTGCGCGGGGCGGTGCTGCCGCTGCGCCATTCGAACGAAAGCTGGGTGGTATTCAATGCCCGCATGCAGAGGCTGGCGTTCGCGACGGTTCGCGCGCAGCCGGTGGAATACCTGGCCTGGGTGGCGGCCGCTTCGGCCCGCCTGGTCGGACGGATGCTGATGCTCAACCTGCCGTTCGTTCTGGCCTCGGCGGTGGCCGTTTTCCTTGCGCTCGCGCGGGTGGCGCGGCCTCCGATGGCGGTGCCGGGGCAGGACTTGCGCATTCTCCTTGGCCTGACGGGCGCGTATACGATCGGATCGGGCGCGCTCGCGTGTCTCGTCGCGTTTCCCGCGCAACGCTACGTCGACGGCACCGGGCTGCTGATTTCGGCCTGGCCGATCTATGCCGCGCTGCAGCTGGCGGCACGTGGAGAGGCGTCGCCGCAAGTGAGCGGTGAACCCGCGGCGGTCGGCGTTCCCTCACGTCGGCGCAGATAGCCGCGCCATCGTCTCCGGATAAGCGAATATGCCGGGTACGCCGCCGGTATGTATCCACACCACGTGATCATCCGCCGGAAAGCGGCCCTGGCGTGCCAGTCCAATCAGTCCGGCCATGCCCTTGCCGGCATAGACGGGATCGAGCGCGAAGCCCTCGGTACGGGCGGCCAGACGGATCGCTTCCTCCGTGGTCCGATCGGCGAGACCATAGGCGCCTCCACTCCAAGCGGCCGCGACCTCCACACGGTCGTCCCGCCAAAGGGCTTCGACGCCGAGCAAGGCTGCCGCCGCCCGTCCAACCCGGCAGACATCGGCATGGACACGTTCCGGCTGGGCATCCACGTCGACGCCGATCACCCGAGCAGGATGCCCAAGGGCCAACAGCCCGGCGAGCAGTCCGGCCTGCGTTCCCGCGCTGCCGCTACCATGGACGATCCACGCGGCGTTCGGGCAATCATGCACGATCTCGTCAGCCGCCAGCGCATATCCCATGGCGCCGAGCGCGTCGGATGCCCCGTATGGTACCAGGTAAGGCCGTCGGCCCGCTGCCTTCAGGTGCCCGGCGATCTCCCGAAGGCGCCTGTTCCGGTCTTCATCCCATGGAATGTCGTGGATGATCGCACCGAACAGCCGGTCGAGCAGAATGTTTCCCGTCTCTGCGTAGCCTGGTTCGGTTCGCATCGGCCGCCCCTGCATGATGCCAAGATGGCATTCGAGCCCAAGCTTCGCGCAGGCCGCGGCAACCTGACGCGCGCGGTGTTCGACTGCGCCACCCCGCCGCAGACGATGCAGTCCGCGTCTTCTGCCAGCGCGGCGGCCAGATCGAACTCCAACTTGCGGACCTTGTTGCCGCCGACGCCGAGCCCGGTGCAATCGTCCCGCTTTGCCCACAGCGCGTTCAGGCCGAGGCTGGCCGCAAGCCGCGGCATCGGTTCCCAAGGAGTAGGCAGGTGCGCAAGGCGAACGCGAGGAAGCTTCCGGATGGCGGCGAGCGGGTCACTCATGTCGGCGGATGGCTTTCGTTGGCGTGGCGGTGTGGGCTGGGTCGGCGATGCGGCGGCGCCCGCAGCGACAAGCACGCCGGTGGCCAGCTTCTCGCCCGCGCCGGCAGGGCCGATATCCGCTATCCGTCCGGTGCCGCCACGCGGACCGGATGCCAGGCGCAACGCCCCGACGACGCAGCAAGCGTCAATGGTAATGATCTCCCGCCCGCACCTTGCCGCGGAACACCCAGTACGCGAACCCCGTATAGACCAGGATCACCGGGATCAGCACCGACGCTCCGACCAGCAGAAAAAGCTGCGAGGACGGCGGCGCCGCCGCCTGCCAGATGGTGATGCCGGGTGGCACGATCAGCGGCCACAGGCTGATGCCGAGACCTGCGTAGCACAGCACGAACCACGCCTCGGCGCACAGGAACGGCGCCAGGTCGCTGCGCTGGCGCAGGCCGCGCCAGAACCGCCAGGCCACCAGCGCGACCAGGATCGGCACCGGGCTGGTCAGCACGATGCCCGGGAAGGCGAACCAGCGTTGCGCGAAGCGCGGGTTCAGCATCGGCGTCCACAAGCTCACCACCACGATCAGCCCGAGCACGGCGAGGCCCAGCAGATGCGCGTGCCGGCGGACCGAGCGCTGCAGCCGGCCTTCGGTGCGCCAGATCAGCCAGGTGCTGCCGAGCAGCGCGTAGCCCAGCACCACGGCGAAGCCGCAGAGCAGGGTGAACCCGGTCAGCCAGTCGAACCAGCCGCCGGCATATTGCCCGTCTACCGCATGGATGCCCTGCAGCAGCGCGCCGAGCGCCAGGCCCTGGCAGAACGCGGCGACCGTCGAGCCGAGCAGGAACGCTCGGTCCCACCAGATCCGGCTGGCGGCCCGGCGGGCGCGGAAGCGGAACTCGAACGCGACGCCGCGGAACACCAGCGCCAGCAGCATGGCGAAGATCGCCGGGTAGAGCGCCGGCATGATGACCGCGTAGGCGACCGGAAACATCGCGAACAGCCCGCCGCCGCCCAGCACCAGCCAGGTCTCGTTGCCGTCCCACACCGGTGCCACGGTGTTGACCATCACGTCGCGGTCGTCGGGATCATGCTCGAGCGCGAACAGGATGCCGACCCCGAGGTCGAACCCGTCGAGCAGCACATAGGCCAGCACCGCCAGCGCGATCAGCCCGGCCCAGAGGATCGGCAGCCAATACGCCATGCCCCTACTCCCCCGCCGCGGTCGGCGAGCTCCCGCGACCCGCGGCCGGGGGCGGGCCCAGAGCCGAGATCTGGCTGAGCCCGGCGGAGCGCACCGGCATGCCGCTCTCCGGCCCGTGCTGGCCGATCTCGGGTGGCCGGCGCATCAGCCGCAGGAGGTAGCGGAAGCCGACGCCGAAGACGATGAAATAGACCACCGCGATGGCGGCGAAGGAGCCCGCGACCCCGGCCAGGTGGACGGGCGAGGCGCTCTGGGACGTCCGCAGCAGGCCATAGACGGTGAAGGGCTGGCGCCCGACCTCCGTCGTCGTCCAGCCGGCCAGCACGGCGACGAAGCCGGCCGGCGCCATGAGCAGCGCCGCCCGCAGCAGCGGGGGGGAGGCGAACAGCCGCCGGCGCCAGCGCAGCCACAGGCTCCACCACCCCAGGCCCACCATGGCGAAGCCGAGCGCGACCATCAGCCGGAACGACCAGAAGATCCACGGCGCCGGCGGCCAGTCTTGCCGCGGGAAGCTGTCGAGCCCGCGCACCGTGCCGTTCCACGAATGCGTCAGGATGAGCGCGCCGAGATGCGGGATGGCGATCTGATCGCGGGTACGCCCGGCGGCGAGGTCCGGCAGGCCGAACAGCTTGAGCGAGGTGCCGGGCTCGGTGCGGAAGTCGCCTTCCATCGCCGCCACCTTGGCCGGCTGGTAGCGCATTGTGTTGAGCCCCTGCTGATCGCCGGCGATCACCTGCAGCGGCGCCACGATCGCCGCCATCCACATCGCCATCGAGAACATCACCCGCGCCGCCTGGCTCTGCCGGTCGCGGAGCAGGTGGAACGCGCCGACCCCGCCGACCAGGAAGGCGACCGAGAGGTAGCTCGCCAGCACCATGTGCACGAGGCGATAGGGGAAGGATGGGTTGAACACGATCCGCCACCAATCCACCGGAACGAACCGCCCGTGCGGGCCGATCGCGAAGCCCGCCGGCGTCTGCATCCAGGAATTGGCCGACAGGATCCAGAACGCGCTGATCAGCGTGCCCACCGCCACCACGCAGGTGGCGAAGAAATGCAGCCCCGGTCCGACCCGGCGCATGCCGAACAGCATCACCCCGAGGAAGCCGGCTTCGAGGAAGAAGGCCGTCAGCACCTCGTAGCCCATCAGCGGGCCGATCACCGGGCCGGCCTTCTCGGCGAAGACCGACCAGTTGGTGCCGAACTCGTAGGCCATCACCACGCCGGAGACCACGCCCATGGCGAACGCCACGGCGAAGATGCGCAGCCAGTAGTTGAAGAGGTCGAGATAGACGCTGCGCCCGGTGGACAGCCACAATGCTTCCAGCACCGCGAGATAGCTCGCCAGCCCGATCGACAGCGCGGGCAGCACGATGTGAAAGCCGATGGTGAACGCGAACTGGGCACGCGCCAGCAGGATCGCCGTGGTCACCGGACCCCCTATGCTCCGGCGCGCCACCAGCCGGCGCGCACGCGGGATATAGGTGGCCGCGGCGGAAGCGTCAGAGCCGGCGGCGCCATCGATCCGCCCGGCGTGGCCGCGGGCACGCGCCAGAAAGGCAGATCCCGCCCGGCTCAATCCAATCGGGCGCGCGGCCACCGGCGCGCGTTATTGGGGTCGGCGACGCGTGGTCAGCGGGACGGAGCTGGGCAGGCGGAGGCGGGCGGCCTCAGGCCGCCCGCGACAGGACCGCCCCGTCGGTCCGGCTGAGCCGATGGAGCCCCACCACCTGCCGCAGATTGCCTTCGACCAGGTGCAGTTCGGGCAGCGGCATGGCGTCCAGCGCGATCTCCACATGCATGGTGCCGCCGTTGCGGTGCGACCACATGCGGTCGGGGGTCAGGTCGCGGCGGGCGAACGGCGCGAGCAGCCGCGGCAACAAGCCGGGATCGGCGTCGGCATCAAGGAAGAAGCGCACGGCGACAACCGGCGCGGGTTCGGCCGCGTCGAACGCGGCAGGCACAACGAAATCGGGCATGGAATGCAGGCTCCGGACGGCAAGTCGACAGGAAGACGCGGGTCGGCCCCGGCTGCTCAGGCAGCCGGGCGGCTAATTCGCGTGCCCTGGGTCCGGATCGACATGGATGGGTTCATAGCGCGAAATCCGGCGCCTCGCCAGCGTTAAAACACGAGGTTCGCCGTGGGCGCGCGGGCCGGCCGCGGCGCCTGCGCGGGGTGTCGGGCGGTCATTCCCCCAAAACCGCGGCGAGAACGTCGTCCACCGGCAACGCCGCAAGATCGGGGCGTTGCAGAACCGTCACCGGAGCCCCGCGCGGGACGCAGCGCGCTGGCTCCGAGTCGCGGGAGAACAGGACCACCGCCCGGCAGCCCGCGGCGGTCAGCAGGTGCACCGGCCCGGTGTCGTTGCCGACCGTGACGGTCGCGACCCGTCCGAGGGCGGCCAACTCCGCGAACCCGGTCTGCCCGGTAAGGTCGCGCGCGCCGGAAGCGCGGGCGATCTCCGCGCCCAGCGCGCGCTCGGCGCCGGCGCCCAGAACCACCGGGGCCAGGCCCCGCCCGGCCAGCGCCGCGGCCAGCGTCGCGTACGCCTCGGCGGGCCAGCGCTTGCCGGGACGGTGCGTGGAACTGCCGGGCACCAGCAGCGCGAACCGCTCGGGCAGGTCGAAGCGCGACAGATCGGCCTGGTTCCAGCCGAGATCGGCCGGCGGCACGTCGGCGATGCCGGCCAGGCGCAGCTGGCCGGCCTGACGCTCGATGTCGTGCATGTGATCGCGGTTGGGCTGGCTGTCCGGATGCGAGCAGCCGGGGGCGATGCCGGACCATTCGGGCCGCGCCCGATGGGGGAACAGCCGCAAATACCGGCTGCTGCGGCGGGAGGTCTGCAGGTCGTAGACCCGGGCGAACCCGCCCCCGCGCAGGCGGCGGCGCAGCCGCAGCAGCCCGGCCGCGTCCCACCAGTCGGGCCGTCCGTCCGACCAGACGCGGTCGAACCAGGGTGACCGGGCGAGCCATGCGGCGTACGGGTCGGTGGTCAGCAGGGTGATCGGCGCGTCCGGATGATGGCGCCGGATCGCCGCCATGGGCCCGAACGACAGCACGACATTGCCCAGCGCGCCGAGCTTGATCACCAGGATGGGGTCGAATGCGATGGAACCTGATCCCACGACGACAGGCTGTCTCCATATCCTTCCGTCGCTGGCCGGAAAAGCCTGTCCCGCGCGCCGATGGCGGTCAAGCGAATTTGTCTGGAATATTACAACCTATAGGTGTAAAGTATTGCCTGTACCCTGAGATGGGGGTCTACATGCTGACCGCGCTCGGCGCGTGGGTGTCGTTGGGATTGCTTTCGGCCGTGGTCTGCGGCGGATGGGTCGTGGCTGGAATGCTGCGAAGCGGGATGGAGGATCGCCTCCGCCCGGTCGCCCCCGCACGTGACGCCGCTGCCGCGGTGTCGGGGATGGAGCCTGGTGCGCCGCCACCGGGGCTGAGTTTCGCGGCCGAATGGTTCGATCCGGCTGACGAACTCGCCGGCGCACTGGGCCAGGCGGCGCCGATGGCGCGACGCCACGCGGTGGATCTGATGGCCGCCATCCAGCCCGGCCTCAGGCTGCGCATGGACCGGACCACGTTTCGCGCCGTGCTGGGCGCCGTGCTGGACCAGGCGCTGGCCGCCGCACCCGGGGGAAAACTGCTGCTGACCGCGCGGAGCGAGGGGGCGGTGGTCGAGGTGGCGGTCCTGGATGACGGGGCGGGCACCGACGGTCCCAGCCGGCGCGCCGCCTTGCGCGCCTTCGAGCAGATGGCCGGCCTGCAAGGCGGCAGCCTGTCGGTGACGGCCATCCCGACGGAGGGCACGACAGTGGCGCTGCGGATGCCGGTCCCGTCTCCGCTCGTCGCGACCCCAGCGGCTGCCCCCGGGACGACCGGTTCGGATGTCATGAATTCTCCGGCAGAACTGAGTCCGCAGCCCCATTCCTGAAGCCGATCGCCTTCAGGCGGAGCGCGCGTGACCCTCGGGCGGCAGGGCACGGCGATCCGCTCTGATGCCCCCCGGCGATGCCGGCCGCCAGGTTCAGGCCTGGTCGCGCGCCGGACGGCGGCGCAGCAGGAAACGCTGGCGGCCTTCCAGCACCAGGTCGCCCCGCTGGTTGTGCACGGAACTGGCCAGGCCCAGCACCCCGGTCGATCGGTTCGGCGTCAGTTCGTCGATCTCCAGCGCCGGATAGAGCGTGTCGCCCGCGAATACCGGTTTGAGGAAGCGGCTCGATTGCTCCAGGAAGCCGACCAGCGCGGCTTCGATCAGGAATGGCAGCATCCCCGCGCCGGGCGCGGTCTGGGCCAGGGTCTGGAACCCGTGCGCGAGCAGGTCGGGCATCCCGCGGGCCTGGCAGAACGCGCGATCGTAATGCACCGGATGGCGGTCGCCGCTGGCCGCCTGGAACGCCAGGAAGACCGCGTCGGTCATGGTCCGCCCCGGCAGCACGAAGCGCTCGCCGAGGTGGAAATCGTCGAACCAGCGCTGCGCCGGCACCATCCGGTGCGCCGCGGGATCGAACCGGGTCGCCCCGCTCTCGGTCACACAGCGCCTGCGTCGTGCAGCCGCGCGATGTCGGCGGCGGCGTAGCCAAGCTCGCCCAGCACCGCGTCGGTATCGGCGCCGAGCGCCGGCACCGCGCCCATCGCCGCTTCGGCGTCCCCGAACGTGACCGGCGGCAGCAGGGCGCGCACCATGCCTTGCGGCGTCGCGACCTCGCGCCAACGGTTGCGCGCCTGCAACTGCGGATGCTCCCAAACCTCGCGCGGGGTGTTCAGCCGCCCGTTGGCGATGCCGGCGCGGTCCAGCAGGGCCACCGCCTCCTCCATCGTCTTGTCGGCCAGGAAGTCCTCGATCAATCCGGTCAGTTCACCGCGATGCGCGCAGCGGTCGGCGTTGCTGGCGAAGCGCGGGTCGGTGGCGATCTCCGGCCGCCCCAGCACCGCGGCGCAGAACGTCGCCCATTCGCGCTCGTTCTGCAGCCCGAAGATCACCGTGCCGTCCTTGGCGCGATGCGCGCCGTACGGAACCAGCAGCGGGTGGGTGGTCGGCATCCGTTCGGTGAGCGAGCCGGCATAGCCCCACCGATAGGCGGAGGCGGTCATCCACTCCGCCAGCGCCTCCAGCATCGCCACCGAGACATGCGCGCCCTGGCCCGAGCGTTCGCGCCGCAGCAGCGCCGCCAGCACCGCGGTCTGCGCGTACATTCCGGTGGCGATGTCGGCGATCGAGATGCCGACGCGCGACGGCTCGGTCTCCGTGCCGGTGACGCTGATGATGCCGGATTCCGCCTGGATCAGCAGGTCATAGGCCTTCTTCTTCGCGTACGGCCCGCTCTCGCCGTAGCCGGAGATGTCGCAGACGACGACGCGCGGATTGCGCGCCGCCAGCGCCGCATGGCCAAGCCCGAGCCGCGTCGCCGCGCCGGGCGCCAGGTTCTGCACGACCACGTCCGCTTGTCCGGCCAGGCGGTCGAGCACCGTGCGTCCCTCGGGATGCTTCACGTCCAGGGTCAGGCTGCGCTTGCCGCGGTTGAGCCAGACGAAGAAGCTCGACTGCCCGTGCACGAACTTGTCGTAGCCGCGGGCGAAGTCGCCGCCGCCTGGGCGTTCGATCTTGATGACCTCGGCGCCGAGATCGGCCAGGTGGCGCGTGCAGAGCGGCGCGGCCACGGCATGTTCCAGCGCCAGCACGCGAAAGCCGTCCAATGGGCGCATGGGGGGATGCATGGGGGAATGCACGGTCGGACTTCTCCGTTGCAGGGCGGAGGTAGAAGAATCCGCCTGCGCCCGCATGTCAAAACGCGTCGGGCCGGCAGGATCGGTCCACCGGCCCGGGATCAGTCCACCGAAAGGCTCCGCAGCCGGGCCAGCGTCGCCTCGACCCCCGCCGTGACCTCGAACAGCTCGCGCGCCTCGGTGCCCGCGAAGCCTTGGGCGATGGCCGCGTCCACCGCCGCGGCAAGCGGCGCGGCGGAGCCCGCCACGTCGCACAGCAGGATCGGCTTCTGGTGCAGCCCGAGCTGCCGCCAGGTGAGGATCTCCACCGTCTCGTCCAAGGTGCCGAGGCCGCCGGGCAGGGCGACGAACGCATCCGCCAGTTCCGACATCAGCCGCTTGCGGGCCTGCATGCTGTCGGTGGTGATCAGGTCCGCCACCATCGGGTGCGCCACTTCGCGGCGGCGCAGGAAGGCTGGCATCACTCCGGTCACCCGGCCGCCGGCGCCAAGCGCGGCATCCGCCAGCGCCCGCATCAGCCCGATGCCGCCGCCACCATAAATCACCCTGATGCCGGCCTCCGCCAGCCCGCGGCCAAGCGCGGTGGCGGCGGCGCGGAAGGCCGGGTCGTTGCCTTCACGTGAGCCGCAGAACACGGTGACGGCACGAATCCCTGGCATCAGGATGTCCTTTCGCAACGGGGTGCCGGCGCGCGCCGCGGCGGCGAAATGGCAGTGGCGCGCGGCAGCGAATCAGGCAAGATACCGGCGGGCCAGCGTGGGATGCGGGAACCGGGTCGGCGGCACGGCGGCGGGGCGGCATGAACCCCGCCGGCGCGGGCCCGCGGCGCGCCTCCGGCACCGGCGTCATCAGTCTGAAACATATCGGGATCGCCCTGATCCCAACCAGGAGAGAATCGGCAATGCGCAGTGGAAGACTTGCGGCTATCGGGTTGTTGCTGGCTGGCAGCGTCGGGCTTGGGGCCGCGGCGCTGGCTCAGGCGCCCGGGTTCGATCCGATCCGAACCCGTCAGGTCGGACAGTTGCTGGTGCTCGGATCGTTCGTTGGCATGCGCGAAGCGGTGAAGCATCATCAGCCGGTGAAACCCTTCGCCGAGCCGGCGATGGCGATTTCCCATTGGATGGATCAATACGCCAGCCTGTTCCCCCCGGGCAGCGACAAGGGAGACAACACCAAGGCGCGGCCGGCAATCTGGAAGAATTTTGCCAGGTTCCAAAAGGATGCCGCCGACGCCTCGGCGGCGGCGAAGAAACTCGCGATGCTCGCGAAGGCCGAGGACACGGCGGGGTTCGCGGCCCAGCTCAAAGTCCTGGGCGGCACCTGCGGCACCTGCCACAAGGCGTTCCGCGCTAAGTAGACCCATAGCGGCCGATCACGAACGCGACCAGCAGGGCGGCGGCGGCAAACAGCGCCGCCGCCCGCCAGGGGCTCACCAGGCGCGGCGCCGGCACCTCTGGCGGCAGCCGCTTGTGCCCGGTGATCATCGGGCGGACCAGGTTGTGGCGCTTGACCAGCCCGTACACGGCGATCGCCAGCACATGCAGCGCCACGGCGATCTCGATCAACGTGAATCCGAGCGCGTGCAGGTCGGTCAGCCGGTCGCTCAGCCCCTGGCCCAGAGCATCGGCAAAGGGGCCGTAGGTGTCGGCCTGGTCGTTGGCGCAGAGGCCGGTGCCGACCTGGAACGCCAGCAGCGCCATCAGCACCACCACCATCCAGCCGCCGGCCGGGTTGTGCCCCGTTTCGGTATCGGGCTCCCGCCGGGCAAGCCGGCGCAAATGATCGAGCGCGTGCCGCGGCCCACGCAGGAACCGGCCGAACCGCGCCGTGTCGCTGCCCAGGAACCCCCAGCTGATACGGAACAGCAGGAGGGTCAGCAGCGCATAGCCGGAATAGAAGTGCCAGCCCATCCAGCCTTCGTACTGGGTGAGCCAGCTCGTGAACACGAGCATAACGATCGCCCAGTGGAACAGCCGGGTGGGGGCGTCCCAGACCTTGCGAATCACGGTCGGGACCGGGGGGGCGGCGCTGGACGCGGCGGCGCCGCGCGCGACCTGATCGCCCCCGACCTGGTCGGCCGGGTCGTCCGCACCGGGCCGTGCCCGGTGCCCGCGGCGCGCGCTCAAACCGCGGCGCCGGGCGATACCGGAGGCGGCTGCACCAGCCGCGGCCCGGATGGTCCGCCCACGGCGAACACGCCGAGCCCGCGCCGCACATGCCCGTCCGCCAGCAGCACCAGCCAGCCGTCGGCGCCGGAGAAGCCCCGCGCCTGGGTCAGCGCGTCCGCGCCGTAGCCGGCGCGAGCCGCGACAAGGGCCAGCCCGCCGGCATCATAGGCGAGGTCGGCGATGCCCGGCGGCGGGTTACCGTAGCGCTGTGTGTACGCCGAGACGAATCCCGCCCGGCTGTCGGAGGCGGGCTGCACGAACCACGCGCCGGGCAGGTGGCGCGAGCCGCTGGCCGGGTCCGCCCACAAGGCGGGCCCCATGATCCGCACCGAAGGCGGGCCGACGACGTAGTAGGCCAGGACGGCGCTGAGTTCTTCCAGCGCGACGCCGGTATCGGCCAGCAGCAGCGCGTCGAACGGCGGTGGCGGGGGCACCGACTTGCGCAGCGCGGCGGCCTCGCGCCGCCCCGCCGCGGTGCCGCTGGCCCGCGCCTCGCGCATCTTCCGCTCGATCGGGCCCCAGCGGCCGGCATAGTCCGACAGCGCCCGCGCGGTCTGGTTGATGGAGGCCATCCCCCCGGAATGGAAGCGGATCGCCGGGGGCGGCAGGGCGGCGGCGCGGGTCGCATCGGCCAGCGCCTGCGCCATCAGCCGGCCGAAGGCCGAATCCGGCAGCAGGGCGGCGAAGCGCGTGCGGCCCTGGCGCTGCGCTGCGCCGACCAGGTTCCGTACCTGTTCGCCCGGGGTGATGCCGAGCGTCCAGACGCCCGGCCTGGCCACCGCGGGATCGTTGGTGAAGGCGAGCATCGGCACGCCGCTCGCCGCCGCGACCGACGCGGCGGCGTTCGTCTCCGGCGCCGTCAGCGGGCCCAGGATCAGCCGCGCGCCCGAGCGCAGCGCGGCCTGCACCGCGGCCGCCGCGCCTTGCGGCGTGCCTCCGGTGTCCTGCTTCAGCAGCGGCGGAGCGCCGGGCCCGGACAGCGCGAGTTCGGCCGCCTGGAACATCGGCTCGGCGACGGCGGCATAGCGGCCGGAAAACGGCAGCAGGATCGCGACCGGGCCGGACGCGCCCTGGCCGGCGCCGAGGCCCGCCAGCGACTCCGGCCCGGACGTCGCGCCGCCGGCGCTGTATGGTGAATACGGGCCACCTTCGCCAGGACCCATGGAACAACCGGACAGCCCCAGGCTGCCGGCCAGGAGCAGGAATGATCGACGACGCATGCGCCGCACCTCCCGACGAGTCAGAGGCCGGCATCACCGGCCCGCCGGCGGGTCTTGTGCTGGTTTCCACGCCGATCGGCAACCTCGGCGATCTGTCGCCGCGTGCGCGGGCGGCGCTGGAGGCCGCCGACCTCGTGCTGTGCGAGGACACCCGCCACACCGCACGGCTGCTGACCGCGATCGGCGTGCACGCGCGCACCGCGCCGCTGCACGAGCATAACGAGGACGCGCGCATCCCCGCGGTGCTGGCGCAGCTGCAAGCCGGGCGGCGGATCGCGCTGGTTTCGGACGCCGGCACGCCGCTGCTTTCCGATCCCGGCTATCGGCTGGTGCGCGCCGCGCTGGCCGCCGGAGTTGCGGTGCACGGCGTGCCGGGGCCGAACGCGGCGGTGACCGCGCTCGTGCTGTCGGGCCTGCCGCCGCTGCCCTTCCTGGTCCTGGGCTTTCCGCCGCCGCGTGCCAGCGCCCGCCGCGCCGCGTTCCAGGCGCTGCGCGCGGCCGAGCAGGCGGGACTCGCGGCGACGATGATCTGGTACGAGGCACCGCACCGGCTGGCGGAGACCCTGGCCGACCTCGCCGCGGTGTTCGGCGATCGGCCCGCCGCGGTGGCGCGGGAACTGACCAAGCGCTTCGAGGAGGTGCGCCGCGACCGGGTGCCGGCGCTGGCATCGCATTACGACGCCGAACCGGCACGGGGCGAGATCACCGTCCTGCTCGGGCCGCCCGCGCCGGGGGAGGTGACGCAGGACCAGCATGATCTCGACCGCCAGCTGCGTACCGCCTTGGAACACCAGAGTGTGAAGGACGCCGCCGCCCTGGTCACCGCGGCGACCGGCCTGCCGCGCAAGCTCGTCTATGCCCGCGCGCTCGCGCTGGCGGCCGGGGCGACCGTAGAGGAATGAAGCCCGGCGGCTCGGAGGCGGCGCGGGCCGGAAGGTTCGCCGCGCGCGCTCAGCCGGGCGGCCGCACGCGACGGCCGTCCGGGCCGTCGAGCCGGCGTTGGCATGCCCCTGATGTTGCACGCAGCCGCACCTTGGATCCCCTGGCCATCCGGCGCGCCGGACGCCCGGCCAAAGCGTCCGCCGGGATCAGAGCAGCCCGAAGCCGCGGGCCAGCATGTTGGCGGCGACCAGCAGCACGATGGGCACGAACACCTTGCGCAGCCGCCGGTTGGACATGCGGGTGAGCGCGAGCGCCCCCACGGTCGCCCCGGCCAGGACGCCGAGCGCCACCGGCGCCGCGATCACCGGATCGATGTCGCCGCGCTGGAAGAAGATGCCGGCCGAGGCCGCGGCGGTGACGCCGATCATGAAGTTGCTGGTGGTGGTGGAGACCTTCATCGGCAGCCGCATCGCGGTGTCGAGCGCCAGCACCTTGAAGGTGCCGCTGCCGATCCCGAGCAGGCCGGAGATCAGCCCCGCCACGTACATCATGCTGAAGCCCCAGCGGATATGCGCGACGTGGTAGGCGACGTCCTTGCGCGTGCGCCGGTCCGGGTAGGTGCCCGGCAGGTGCAGCGTTTCGGCCCATTTGTGGTTCTGCACGCCCTGCGGCAGTTCCTCGCCGAGGCGCATGATCAGCGGCAGCGCGGAGATCAGCAGCACCACGCCGAAGACGATGAACAGGATGGTGGGATTGAGCAGGGTCGAGACCAGCGCGCCGCAGATCGCCCCCAGGGTCGTCGCCACTTCAAGGAACATGCCCACCCGCAGGTTGGTCATGCGGTCCTTCACATAGGCCGCCGCCGCGCCGGAGGAGGTGGCGATGACGGAGACGATCGAGGCCCCTATCGCGGCGGTGAACGGCACGTGGAAGACGAGCGTCAGAATCGGAACGATGAACACCCCGCCGCCCAGGCCGACCAGCGCGCCGACGAACCCGGCGAAGGCCGAGCTGAACAGCACGAAGAAGAAGAACGGCAGCGTGTCGTCCACCACCGCCGCCGGCTCCGCCCGGCCGAGCCAGGCGCCGACCCCGAAGATGCTGAACAGCAGGATCGCCAGCACCAGCGAGGTGATCAGCACGTAGGTGCGGTCCTCCTCGATCGCGAAGGCGATGATGGAGACTGCCACCCGCAACACCGGCGTGGCCAGCAGCAGCAGCAGCCCGACCACCACGATCGACAGCGGATCGCCCCGCAGCAGCCCGCCGACCACCGCCGGCAAGGTGTCGGGAAAGGTCGGGTGCGCCAGCAATCCGGCGAAGCGCAGGGCGAAGAAATAGCCCACCCCTGCCAGGATGACGGCAACGCTGAGCAGCACGCCGCCGCGCAGCACCCCGCTGATGATCAGCTCCGTCTTTCGGATAACGCTTTCGTCGGGCCCGAGGGGAATGATCTTGCTGTTGATGGTTTCGCTGGCCATGTCGCCTCGGTCCGTCCGGCGTGACAGAATCCGGACCCGTGGCGAGCAGCAGGGACTGCTCGCCTCCAGATCCGGTCGCCGGGAAGAAATTGTCCCCGGCAATGACCGAAATATGGCGAGTTTCTCGCAGAAACATCGATCTCCTGAAAATTCATAGCTGCCCGGCGCCGTTCGCATCGGTGGACGGCCCGGGCCGGCCCGGCCGTTCCCGGACCCGCCGGCCGCGCGGCCGGATCATGAAAAAACGGCAAGCATCGCCGCCCGGCCGGCGGCCCGTTCGGCGGGCGGCGGGACGATCGGCCAGCGGTGCCGTACGGACCCTGAGGCCCCGTTCCGATCAGCAACTTCGTCGGCGTGCCGGCGCACCGATCGCCGACGTTGCCTAACCGCCCAGCAGGTGCACCGAAAACAATCCGGCCGGGTCGGTCCAGACCCGTTCCGTCCGCCAGCCGCCAGCCGCGGCCAGTCCGGCGAAGCCGGACAGGGAGTGCTTGTAGCTGTTCTCGGTATGGATCATTTCGCCGGCGGCGAACCGCACGATCTCCCCGGCCACCGTCACCGCCTGCGGGCGGCGGCTGACGAGGTGCATCTCGATGCGCCCTTCCTCCGCGTTCCACAGCGCGCGATGGTCGAAGGCCAGGGGATCGAAGGTCGCGCCCGCCTCCCGGTTCAGCCGCACCAGCAGGTTGCGGTTGAACGCCGCCGTCACGCCGGCGGCGTCGTCATAGGCCGGTAGCAGGATGGCCGGGTCCTTGCGCAGATCGACGCCGACGAGCAGCCGCCCGCCCGGCCCCAGCGCCCGCCGGACCCCGGCAAGGAACAAGCGCGCCTGCGCCGGGTCGAGATTGCCGATCGTCGATCCGGGAAAGAAACCGAGTCGCGCACGCTCCCCCCCGCCCAGCGGCAAGGCGATCGGCGCCAGGAAATCCGCCGCCACCGGCCATACCCTGAGTTCGGGCCGCGCCCGCGCCAACCGGCCCTGCAGGGCGTCCAGCGCCGGGGCGGCGACGTCGATCGGCACATAGGCGGCAAACACCGGCACGCCGCCGCGCCGCTGGTCAAGCAGGAAGCCTGCCTTGGTCTCGTCGCTGGCGCCGTACTCGACCAGCAGGGCCGGCGCGGGCAGCATCGCCGCCACCTCCGCCGCCACCTGCGCCAGCAGGGCGAGTTCCGTGCGGGTGAGGTAATATTCCGGCAACTCGGTGATGCGGTAGAACAGCCGGCAGCCCGCATCGTCGTAGAACAGCCGGGCCGGCAGCGTCTTCGGCCGCGCCCGCAGCCCGGCGAGCGCCAGCGACGCAACGCTGTCCGCCGCAGCGGCCAGAACGGCATCCTCGGGCATCGGTGGTGCCTTTCCTACTCGTCGCGCGCAAGCCGCAGGCCGGCGAACTGCCAGCGCTTCTCCGGGTGGAAGAAGTTCCGGTAGCTTGGCCGCGCATGCCCCGGGGAGGTGGCGAAGGACCCGCCGCGCAGCACCATCTGCCCGATCATGAACTTGCCGTTGTATTCGCCCACCGCCCCCGGCGCCGCCCGATAGCCGGGATAGGGAAGATAGGCGCTGGCGGTCCATTGCCAGACATGGCCGGTGGCTTCCTCGAACCCGGGCAGCGCGGCCGCGGTTTCCCATTCCGCTTCGGTCGGCAGCCGCGCGCCGGCCCACCGGGCGAAGGCATCCGCCTCGTACCAGCTGATCTGGCGCACCGGCGCGGCGGGATCGAGCGGCGCGAGCCCGCCCAGGCCCATCTGCCACCACGCCCCGTCGCGGTCGCGCCAGTGCAGCGGGCAGCCCCACGCTCCGGCCTGCGCCTGCGCCCAGCCGTCCGACATCCACAAGCTGGGCGTGCGGTAGCCGCCGTCGGCGATGAAAGCGGCGAAATCCGCGTTGCGCACGAGGCGGGAGGCGATCGCGAACGGCGCCAGGAACACGCGGTGCCGCGGCCCTTCGTTGTCGAAACCGAAGCCGCCGCCCGGATGGCCGATCCAGACAACGCCGCCGGCGCCGCGCAGGAACCGGGTCGGCGCGGCGCTGCCGGCGGGCTCCGTCCAGCCGGGCAGCGCGGCGGGGCAGAGCGGGCTCTGCGCGAAGCCGTGCAGGATGTCGGTCAGCAGCAGTTCCTGGTGCTGCTGTTCGTGCTGCAGGCCAAGCGCGACGAGAGCGGCGGCCTCCGGCGGGGCGGCGGCGAGGAACGCCGCCATCGCCGCATCCACGTGCGCGCGATAGGCGGTGATCCGGCTCGCCGCCGGCCGGGTCAGCATGCCGCGCGCGGGGCGCGGATGGCGCGGCCCGACCTGCTCGTAATAGGAGTTGAACAGATAGCGGAAATCCGGGTCGAACACGGCGTAGCCGGGCGCGTGCGGGCCCAGCACGAACTCCTCGAAGAACCAGGTCGTGTGGGCACGGTGCCACTTGGCGGGGCTGGCGTCCGGCATCGACTGCAGCCCCTGGTCCTCGGCGCTCAGCGCGCCGGCCAGGGTCTCGGTATGCGACCGCACAGAATCGTAGCGGGTCCGCGCGGAGCCCGCATCCGGCGTCTGCTGCGCGGTCATCGGCGCCGGCGCGTCCATCGGCGGCCTACAGCATCCGTTGCAGGATCAGCTTCTGCACGTCCGAGGTGCCTTCGTAGATCTGGCACACGCGCACGTCGCGGTAGATGCGCTCCACCGGGTAGTCCGACAGGAAGCCGTAGCCGCCCAGGGTCTGGATGGCTGCGGTGCACACCGCCTCGGCCGCTTCCGAGGCGAACAGCTTGGCCATGCAGGCGGCTTCCAGCGCCGGCTCTCCGCCGGCTTTCAGCCGTGCCGCGTGCAGGGTCATCTGCCGTGCCGCCTCCAGCCGGGTCTTCGCCTCCACCAGCCGGAAGGCGACCGCCTGGTGGTCGATGATCGGCCGACCGAAGGCGGTGCGGTCGCGCGCATAGCCGATCGCGAAATCGAGCGCCGCGCGCGCCATCCCCACGCTTTGCGCGGCGATGCCGATGCGCCCGGATTCCAGGGTGGACAGGGCGATCTTGTAGCCCTCCCCTTCCCGCCCGACGAGCTGGTCTTCCGGCAGTTCCATGTCCTCGAACGCGAGCGCGCAGGTGTCGGAGGCTTTCTGGCCCAGCTTCTCCTCGACCCGCAGGATCTTGAACCCCGGCGTGGACTTGTCGGCCACGAAGCAGGAGATGCCCTTCTTGCCAGCGTCCGGGTCGGTGACGGCGAAGAACACGATGCTGCCGGGCAGCGCGGCGTTGGAGATGAACTGCTTGGCGCCGTTGACGATCCAGCGGCCGCCGCGGCGCACCGCGCGGGTGCGCAGGTTCGACGCGTCCGATCCCGCCTGCGGCTCGGTCAGCCCGAACGAGCCGACATGCCGGCCGGCGGCGAGCGGCCGCAGCCAGCGATCCTTCTGCGCATCGGTGCCGAATTTGTCGAGCACGACGCAGGTGGGGGAGTTGTGCACCGACACCAGGGTGGAGACGGCGCCGTCCCCGGCGGCGATCTCCTCCAGCAGCAGCGCGTAGGTCACGGGATCGAGGTCGGAGCCATCCCAGTCGGCGGAGGTGGTGGCCCCGAGGATGCCGAGCTCGCCCAGTTCGGCGATGATCTCCGGCTCGATCCGCCCGGCCTTCTCCCGCGCCGCGGCTCCGGGGGCGAGGCGCTCGGCGCTGAACTGCCGGCCCATGTCGAGAACCATCGGATCGGGGGTCATGGCACGTCCTCCTGCTCCCGCCTCCCTTAGCGCCGAACCGGCGGGATTGGAAACCGCGGGAGGATGCGGTTTGCTGCGCCGATGCCGGATGTGATCCTGCGCGGCGAGACGGACTGGGGCGGATGGCGCGACGCCACCCGCCAGCTGGTCCTGGACGGCGCGCCGCCGGAAGCGGTGCGCTTCACGGTCGATCCCGACGCCGCGCCGCCGATGACGCCGCCGTCGATCGACCCGGCCGCCGGCAGCGGCGGAAGCCATCGCGGCTTCGCCGTCTCCCGCACCCTGGTCGGGCTGGCGGCGCAGGCGATCCAGGCGCGCGAGCCGGCGCGGTTCGACCTGCTCTATCGCCTGGTCTGGCGCGCCCATGCCGGCGAGCCGGTGCTGGAGGATGCGGGCGATCCCGACCTGCGCCGGGCGCGCGCGCTGGCACTGGCCGTGCGGGCCGAAGCGCACCGGATGCGGGCGCTGCTGCGCTACCTGCCGGCGGGCGGCGGCGGCCGCTATCTGGGCTGGTACGCCCCGGCGCATTTCGTGCTGGAGGCGAACGCGCAGGTCCTGGCGCGCTGGTTCCCGCGCTTCGCGGTGTCGCTGCTGACCCCGGACGGCAGCGCGCACTGGGACAATGAGGGTCTGCGCTTCGGCCCGGCGGTCGATCCCGCCGCGATCCCCGACGACGCCGCCTTGCGCGCCTACTGGGCGGAGTTCGGCGCCGACCTGCTGGCCGCGGCGCGCCCAGGCACGCCGCTGCCGGCGGCCGACCTGTTCGACGACGCCCGCCGCCCGCCGGACCGGCCGGCGCTCGGCCCGGTGGTG
>JAGWSV010000348.1 GCA_028869315.1 Rhodospirillales bacterium | reverse complement strand
GCCTACGCCAGCGCGCGCCAGGGCGGGATGTCGGAGGGGGATGTGTTCGCGCTGGCCTGTATCCAGCCCCCGGGGCGGCGGAACCTGCGGCTGGTGTGGCTCGGCTTTGCCGGGCTGGTGCACGCGGCCCGCGCCGGAATTCGTGACTGAGCGGGGCCGGAAACGCACGTCCATATTGTTGCGATATGACAACAATACTGCAAACGCCACGGCCAGCCGCCGCGCGAAAATCCGTCACGCCACCTGGCGCGCCCGCTCCGCCGGCAGGGCCAGGAAGGTCGCGCCGTACGGCTCCAGCCCGATCCGGCCATCGGCCAGGACCGCCGACGCTCTCGGCCCCAGCGGCGCGGCGCCGTCGGCGATCTCCGGCAGGCTGGCCACGGCATCGGTGCCGGACAGGTTGAACGCGCACAGGATGCGCTGCTCGCCCAGTTCGCGCACGAAGCCCACGACCGGGGCCGGCAGGTCGAGCGGCGTCAGGCTCCCGTGGACCAGCGCCGGATGGGCGCGGCGGAAGGCGATGAACTCCCGCCAGGCATGCAGCAAGGAGCCGGGGGAGCCCTCCTGCAGGTCGGCGGCGAGATGCAGGTGCTCCTCCGGCATCGGCAGCCAGGGCGTGCCGCCGTCGGTGAAGCCGCCATGCGGGGCGGCGGCGTGCCAGGGCATCGGCGTGCGGCTGCCGTCGCGGCCGCGGAACTCGGGCCAGTAGGCGATGCCGAACGGGTCGCGCAGCTGCTCGAACGCCAGGCTTGCCTCGGGCAGCCCCAGCTCTTCGCCCTGGTAGACGCAGGGGCTGCCGCGCAGCGACAGCAGCAGGGACAGCAGCATGCGCGCGAACGCCGCCGGCGCGGGGCCGCCCGGCGCGGGGTTCCAGCGGCTGATCGCCCGTTCGGCGTCGTGGTTGGAGAACGCCCAGCAGATATGCCCCTGCTCGCGGGCGGCGGCGCGGATCACCGCCGCGACGCTGCCGTGGTCGAGCGTGCCGCGGAGCACCCGCAAGGTATAGGCCATGTGCAGGCGGGACGGGCCGGAGGTGTATTCCGCCACCCGTTCGAAGGCGCCCGGCTGGCTGGACACCTCCCCCAAGGTCACGGTTCCCGGGTAGGCGTCCATCAGGGCGCGGATGCGCGCGATCACGCCCATCCGCGCGGGATGGAGCATGTCGTGGCGGTGTTCCTGCAGGCCGAACAGCTTGGCCGGAACCGCGCCGTCCGGCGGCGGGGCGGGCGGGTTGGCGCGCAGTTCCGGGTCGTGGGCCATGAAGTCGATCGCGTCCAGCCGGAAGCCGTCCACGCCGCGGTCCAGCCAGAACCGGCCGATGCCGATCAGCGCCGCGACCACGTCCGGATGATGCAGGTTGAGCGCGGGCTGGCTGGCCAGGAAATGGTGCAGGTAGTACTGGCGCCGCCGCGGCTCCCAGGTCCAGGCGCTGCCGCCGAACACCGACAGCCAGTTGTTGGGCGGCGTGCCGTCGGGCGACGGATCGGCCCAGACGAACCAGTCGGCCTTCGGGTTGGCGCGGCCGGCGCGGCTCTCCAGGAACCAGGGGTGGCGGTCGGAGGTATGGCTCCAGACCTGGTCGAGCAGAACCCGCAGCCCCAGCGCGTGCGCCCGGTCCACCACGGCGTCGAAATCATCCATGGTGCCGAAGAGCGGGTCGATCTCGGTGTGGCCGGCGACGTCGTAGCCGAAATCCTTCTGCGGCGAGGCGAAGAACGGGCACAGCCAGATCGCGTCGGCGCCCAGGCGGGCGACGTGCTCCAGCTTCGCCGCGACGCCGCGCAGGTCGCCCACTCCGTCGCCGTCGCTGTCGAAGAAGCTGCGCGGGTAGATCTGGTAGATCACCGCGCCGCGCCACCAGTCGTTGTTGATTCTCATCGAAAGCCGATTCGTGCGTTTCCTGTCGCAGGCTGGCACGGCGTTCGCCCGATAGGCAAACGCGGCGCCGCCCTGCGGCAGCGCGTTGCATCGGCGGACGACGTACCGGGGCGCGGTTTACAGAACATGGACAAAACCGCCAAACCTGCGCCCGCGGTCCACGCCGCGGGACAGGGCCGCGATTCCGCGCTACCGGTTGCCCGTGGGCGGAACGGGAACGCCGCAGCGTCGCCAGGGATGGAGAACGTCATGTCAAATCAAACCGCGATCGGCTTTCTCGGCCTCGGCCAGATGGGGGCGCCCATGGCCGAGCGGCTGCTGGCGCCGGACGTGCGCCTGCACGTGTTCGACCCCCGGCCGGAGGCGATGGCGCCCTTCGTCGAACGCGGCGCCGTTGCCTGCGCCTCGCCCGCCGCGGTGGCCGCCGAGGCGGAGATCGTGTTCGCCTGCCTGCCCAGCCCCAAAGTGAGCGAGGCGGTCGCCGCCGAGGTCGCGGCCGGCCCGGCCCTGCGGCTCTACGCGGAAATGTCGACCATCGGGCGGGAGGCGGTGGAACGTATCGCCGCGCTGCTGGCGTCGCGCGGCATCGCCTGCGTGGACGCGCCGATCAGCGGCGGCCCCGCCAGCGCGCGGGCGGGCGGCCTCGCGATGCTCGCCGCCGGCGCACCCGACGCGGTTGCCGCGCTGCGGCCCTGGCAGTTGCGGATCGGCAGGACGGTCTACGCGATGGGCGCGCGGCCGGGCCAGGCGCAGGTGATGAAGCTGGTGAACAACCTGCTGCTGGCCGCGAACCTCGTCGCCGCCTGCGAGGGGCTGGCGATGGGCGCCAAGGCCGGGCTCGATCCCGACGCCATGCTCGCCATGGTCAACGCGGGCACCGGGCGGAGCCTGGCGAGCGAACGGATCCTGGAGGAGGTGCTGAGCGGC
>JAGWSV010000347.1 GCA_028869315.1 Rhodospirillales bacterium | reverse complement strand
GGCGGCGCGGCCAGCAGGTCGTCGCTGGCGCGGCGGGGCCTGCCGCTGCGCGCGGGCGCGGGCTTGCCGCCGGGCGCGGGGCGGGGCTTCGGCTGCTTTGCCTCGGGGGCCGAGGTCATGGGCGTGGTCTTCACCAATCCGGATGTGCGATGGGACCCGATGTTAGTGGCGCAGGCGGCCTTCCACGGCAAGCGTGCGCGGCGCGTCTCACGCGCGCCGCCCGCCGCGCCGCCGTCGCGTCAGGCACTGCGGGCGCGGTAGACGCCGGTCTCGAACGCAGTGAGCAGGCGCAGCACCGCGGGATCGCCGAAAGGCAGCACCTGGGTCATCAGCACGCCGGCCACCCCGGCTTTCGGGTCGAGCCAGAAATACGAATTGTTCAGCCCCGCCCAGGCCAGGCTGCCGGCCGACCGCCCGCCCGGCACCGGGGCCGTGTTGATCAGGAAGCTCAGCCCCCATTTCTTCGGCATGCCCGGGAACACCTCGAAATCGTTGGACAGGGCGGGCAGCGAGGTGCGCATCGGCGTCACCGTCAGCGCGCCGATATGGTTCTCCCCCATCATCGCCACGGTCTCCGGCGCCAGCACCCGCGCGCCGTCCAGCGCGCCGCCGCCCAGCAGCATGCGCAGGAAGCGCAGGTAGTCGCGCGCGGTGGAATAGAGCCCGCCGCCGCCCGGATAGAATTCCCGCTCCGGGTTGATCGCGCCCGGCTGCGGATCGAGCCGCCCGTCGCGGCGCGCGTGCACGGTGGCGAGCCGCGCCGCCATGTCCGGCCGCACCAGGAAGCTCGTATCGGCCATCCCCAGCGGCTGGCAGACATGGCGGCTGATATAGGTTTCGAGATCGAGGCCGCTTGCCGCCTCGATCATCCGCCCGACCCAGTCGATGTTGATGCCGTATTGCCAGGCGGTGCCGGGATCGAAGGTGAGCGGCATCGCCAGCGCGGCGAGCTTGCCGGTCCGCGCCGCCGGCACGCCGCGCGCTTTCGCATACGCGAGCAGATCGGCGTTCCAGGTGTCGTAGCCGAACCCCGCGGTGTGGGTCAGCAGCCGGCGCAGAGTGATCGGCCCGCGGGCCGGGCGCAGGCGCGGCTCCCCGGCCGCGTCGAAGCCTTCCAGCACCTGCGGCGCGGCGAGCGCCGGCACCACCGCGCCCGCTGGCGCATCGAGCGCCAGCTTGCCCTGTTCGACCAGCTGCAGCGCCGCGGTGGCGGTGATCGCCTTGGTCATGGAGGCGATGCGGAACACCGTATCCAGGCTCATCGGCGCCCCGTCCGGCAGGACGCGCCGGCCGTGCGCGGCTTCGAAAATCGTGCCGTCGGCCGTGCCGGCGGCCGCGACCACACCCGGGATTTCGCCCGCCTCGGTCGCCGCCCGCAGCGCTCCTGCGATCTGATCCATGCTGCTGCCTCTATTCCCGTCGCTTCGCCCCGTGATCCATACAACCCAACCGGGGCGACGCGCGACCTCCATTCCGCCGCCGGCCGCCCGCAGCCGGGCCACCGCCCTGTCGGTCATAAATTTGCAATACGATCCGGTCACAACATGGCTGGCAGTGCGGGAGCGGTCGTTCTAAAACGGCGTGGCGTGCGCGAGGGGCCTGGGGATGCGGGAGAGCCTGCCGGTATTCGTTATCAACCTGGCCCGTGACGCGCCTCGGCGCGCCCACATGGAAGCCCTGCTCGCGAAGACCGGCCAGCCGGGGATGTTCGTGCCCGCGGTGGACGGGGGGTCGCTCTCGGCGCTGGATCAGGTCGCTTACGATCCGATCCGCGCGCTGAGGCACTACGGCAAGGCGATGCGCGCGGCGGAGATCGGCTGCTATCTGAGCCACTACCGCCTGTGGCAGCGGGTGCTGGACGAACGCCGTCAGGCGGCGCTGATCCTGGAAGACGACATCGACATCGACCTGGACCTGCCGGACCTCATCACCCGCCTGCTCGCCTGTCCGGACTGGCTGGTGGTGCGCCTGCACAGCATGCGCACGCCGGTGCTCCATCCGCGCACGGAAGCGGCGCGTGGCGAGCGCGTGGCGGCGCTGGGCGGCGGGCGCGGGCTGTATCGGCTCGGCACCCATACGCTCGGCGCGGCGGCCTATCTGATCCGAGCGGAGGGCGCGCGCCGCCTGCTCGCCCATGGCCGGCGGATCGTGCGGCCGGTGGACCAGACCATGGACCGGTTCTGGGAAAACGGGATCGCGCCCTATGTCGTCCGCCCGTTCCCGGTGCGCCAGCTTCCCGCCTTCGAATCGAGCATCGGCGCGCGCCCGCCCGGCGCCGGAGAGGACCAGCCGGCCGACATCGTGCTCGCCCGCCGCCTGGAGCGCCTGCGCGACAGCGTGAAAAGGAGGGTCTATCTGCTGACGTCGTGACCGACGCTGCTCCGCCCCACCCTGACGCCGCGCCGCCTGCCGCACGCCCGCTCGTTGCCGTCGTGCTGCCGGGCGGGGAGGGGTTCAGTCCGGAGGTGGTGGGCGCCATCGGCCTGATCGTGCATTCGCTGGCCGGCGCGACGCCCGGCTTCCGTTCCGTCGTGCTGGCGCAGGCCGGGCGCTTCGCCCCGTTCGCGGATCGCGAGGTCGTTGCGGTGCGGGCCTGGCCGTTCCCGCGCCTTTACGCCCGCGCGCGCTATGCCGGGGCGGTGCTGCGCGTGCTGCGGCGGCTGCGCCCGGCGCTGGTGGAGGTGCACAACCGCCCGGCGATCGCGCTGATGCTCGCCGCGCGGCTGCCGGGCGCGAAAATCGTGCTGGTGCTGCACAATGATCCGCAATCGATGCGCCAGGCGAAGACCGCGGCCGAGCGCACGACCTTGCTGCGCCGGCTGCACGGCGTGATCGCCGTGTCCGACTGGGTGCGGCGGCGGCTGCTGGAGGGCGTGGCGGCGCCGTCTGCTCCGGTGACAGTGCTGGCGAACTGCCTCGACCTCGCCGGCCTGCCGCCAGGCCGCTCGCCGGAGGCGCGGGAAAGGCTGATCCTGTTCGCCGGGCGGACCATCGTGGAAAAGGGCGCCGACCTGTTCGTGGGCGCCTGCGCGGCCGTGCTGCCGCAGTTGCCCGGCTGGCAGGCGGCAATGCTGGGCGCGCGCGGCCACAACCCGGAAGACGACGTGATCGGCTACGAAGCCGCCGGGCCGACGCCGGACGAGGCCGGGGTGCGGATGCTCGGCTACCAGCCCCGGCCCACGGTGCTGGAAGCGATGGGCCGCGCCGCGATCGTGGTGATGCCGAGCCGGTGGGAGGAGCCGTTCGGCCTGGCGGCGCTGGAAGCGATGGCGATGGGGGCGGCGCTGGTGTGCTCGGCCCGCGGCGGGCTGCCGGAGGTGGTGGGCGACGCGGCGGTGCTCATCGACCCCGACGATCCCGACGGGATCGCGCGGGCGCTGCTGGCGCTGGCGCGCGACCCGGCGCGGCGGGCGGCGCTGGCGGCGGCGGGACGGGCGC
>JAGWSV010000346.1 GCA_028869315.1 Rhodospirillales bacterium | reverse complement strand
GGCTGGACCACGCCCGCGGGCTGACCGGGATGGCCGGACAGGTGCCGGCCGCCTCGGCCGCCATCCGCCCCAAGGCCAGCACCGTCCTTCAGGGCCGCATCGCCCGTCGGCGCAAGCATCCGGTCGGCCGCCCGCCAAGCATGTCCGTGGAGTGGCATTCCGGCGAACCCGATCCCCGCCGCGGCTCGATCGTTGCCAACCTGACCTGGCGCGGCACGGCGGATCGGCACGTCAGAAATCGCGCCCTTGGGGTCGGCCATGATGCCGAATTTGCCGCGCCGGAGCCGATCGCCGCGCTATTCCGCTTTCCGGTCGGGCCAGGATCGGGTTATCCTGCCGTCAATCAGGGGCAGGTGGGCCGCCTATCTGGGAAATCTCCGATTAGGATGATGGACGTTATGAGCGACAAATCGGTGGAGCAGGCGAGCTGGGTGCAGCGCGTGCTCGGCGTGACGCTACCGGTGACTGGTCACACGGTCGGGACGGAGGCGGTTGGGAAGTCGGTAGCTGTCGACAACCCGTGGGGAAAGCTCAAGGCTGACCTTGAACCACGTGTTCAGGCGGCGCTGAAGGCCGACCACCCCGAAGCCTCCAAAATTCGCGCCGTGTGGGCGTTTGCAGAGGAAAAGGCCGAGAACGGGGACTACCTGGCCGCCGTTCAGGCCGGAAGCCGGCTGGAGACGCTGCTTGCAGCGAATGCGGGCGCCGGGCCGGTACCGGCAGGGACCGTCGCCTTCCAGCGCTCGCGCATCATGTGGATCACGGCCAAGCAGGCCATGAAGCAGGATCTGGGCAAGTTTCGCGATGCGGTCGTCAATCTGGCCAGCGACGACGAGGACAAGGACGAGATCATCGTCGCTGTAGACGCTCTCGTGGACGAGTTCGAGGTTTTCGACACCCGGCTTGAAGACCAGCTCGACCAGATCGCCCAAGCGCCCGATGGCCCCGAGCGCACGAAACTCAAGGCGGCCGCCAAGAATACGGTCAACGGATACATAGAGGTTCTCGGCGGGCCGTTCTTCGGCAGGATCGACAGCAATCCGTTCATCGCCGTCAATGTTGCGGCCCGCGGACAGACGTGCCTTTCGAACATCAGCGCAGCCCTATCATAGGAGCGGCTCACATGCCACTCGAAGAAGACCAAAAAAATTGGCTGTTGAATGCGCAACGGGGGAAAGGCCGCTTTGCCTCGTCCGGCATCAAAAAACAGTTCGAGAATTACAAGCGTCGTCGTCAAAAGGTGGCCGATGTTTTCGACACGCTGCCGAGGTCACATTCCAATTACCTCAGCATTCGGGCCGCGTTGACCGAGGCCGACAAAACGGCTGAGGCCGGGGATTTCAAGGCAGCGTACGATTCGCTGAATGCGGCGAAGGCGCTGGCCAAGGCGACCGATAAGGGCACCAGCGGCCGCATTCTCGAGAACGAGATATCCCAAAGCGTCAAGCTTCTCGAAAACACGCTTTCCGCTCACGTCGACGATGTGAACGCCTTCTACAATAAAGTCGACCAGGCCCTTGCCGGCTTCACGAACCTGGCGCCCTGCCGCACCAAAGGCTCGTTCGAGGAGGGGATCCAGCACCTCAAGACCATCGTCGCGCTCGAGCCGAACCTGCGCGGAACAATGGCGGGCCTGAAGGACGACGCCAAGGCTCTGTCAAAGCGATTCGACCCTCGTCAGATCAAAAAGCAGATCGCAGACCTGCGCGAGGAATTGCAACGGCTCAACGATGGCGGCTACGGCACGATTGCCGGCAGGTACAGCGGCCGTGTCGATGCGGCGGAAAACACCTACACGAGCGCAAACGACAAATACGCATACGACTACAAGGCCCGACAACATCTCGAAGCCGCGACGCTTCAATCCGAGAAGGTTCTTTTGGACCGCAAGAACCTGGAGGATTTCACCAAGCAGCAGAAACGACCGGACACATCGACCAAGAATGTGCGGTCCGGCCTCAAGCAACTGGATGTCTGGGACACGCTCGATAACCTCATTCGCGAGTCGGACCGGATGGAAGTCGTGCGTCAGCAATATCTGGACGAAAAGGCGAAGGACGACCAGGCCCTGAAGAAGGTCGGCTCCGTCGATCTGGAACTGACGCCTGAACCGCCGCAATTCCACGCAATCGACGTCCTCGGCGAACTGGACATCGACGTGGACGGCACGCTGGAGGACAGCGAGGTCGGACAGCATGTGGAGGACGTCGGCAAGAAGCTGACGGACCTGCTGAAGGACGACGAGACACCGCAATCGGTGCTGCTCGACCTGATGTCGAAATCGCTCGAGGACATCACCAACGACGTCTTCAACGAGCTTTTCCCCGCTCAGAAGTGGAACGACATCTCCCCGGAGCAGCAAGGCCTGGTGTCGTCGATGGCGAAGGAGATGTTCGACAAGATCAACAGCGAAGCGCCGAACAAGGTGTCGTCCGATTCCGACACGGTGACTTTGGGCGATCAAATCTTCAACAAGGTCAAGGTGCTGAAATCCGGCGGTCTGGGCACGGCAACATTGTTCGAGGATCCTCTGACCGGCAAGAAGTTGGTGATGAAGACACCCAACTTCGGAGACAAGCGTGCCTATGACGACCTGCTGAAAGAGATGAAGACCATGAACCGGGCGCAGGAGGGCGCCGTCGACAGCCCCGGCAAGTCCGCCATTCCCGAGTTCTACGGTGCCGCGCGGGGCGACGATGGCTCGATGCATATGCTGATGGAATTCATCGACGGCGGAGATATGTCCGAGGTCGGCGATACGATGAACGCGATCGGCAATTCGGGGCTGATGCCGAAATCGGCACTCAAGGCGATGCAGGGCGACATGGTCGGGAAGGCCGCCACGGCACTGAACGAGTTGCAGCGTCAGGGCCTGCTGCATCACGACATCAAGGGCCTCAACATCATGATGACGAAGGAGGGCGATGTCAGAGTTATCGATTATGGCGAGTCGACCTTCGTCGGAAAGGACGGAACCGCCAAGGGAGACGACATGGGGAACGCCACGCCGGGCTATGCCCCGGGCGACGCCTTTAAGGACGGTGCGAAGGTCAATGTCGACAACTTCGCACTGGGCTCGATGTTGATGGAAATGGTCGAACAACGCTCCGTGGACAAATGGAATAGAAACGAGTCGGATAGCGGAGCGCTGGGGCGTCTCATCAACGCGCTGCACAAGGATCCCAACCAGCGCGTTTCGCTGGAAGGTCTCGCCGAAAGCGCATTCATGACGTCGGCCGAAACGGACTACGGCGAAGAAGCGATGTCCGAGTTGCGCAAGGCCGCCACCGAATTCACGCAGGAAACCAGATCGCTGAAATCGGACAAGAGTTTCGACGAGCTTCGTGACAATCTCAAGGACGTCAAGTTTGACGACGGAACGGAGTTGTTCTCGGGCCTTTTCAAGCCGGACAAGAAACTCGGACTCGACGACGCACAAGACCTGATCAAGCGCTTCGACGATAAGATCGAGACGATCATGCGCGATCTGCAGGCCAACCCCAAGCGTCTCTCCAAGGAAGAACTCGACAAGATCCCGGTCGAGCAACGCCAAAAGGAAGCGGAAGAGCGCGAGAAAAAATGGCTGCTGCAAAACCGCGAGAAGCTCGCCGCCCTCACCAAGGCAAAGGCGTACGTGCAGTCGCAGGTGATTGACGAGATGCTGGACGGCGCGATCCAGAAGGCGACCGACGAATATCAGAAGGCGGTCAACGATCCGGACAACAAGATCGACGTCGATGTTTGGGGGCAAAAGAAGAAGCTGACCCTTAAGGAGGCGGTGGCCGTACACAAGGATCTGCTGGTCCTGCTGCAGCAGAGGCGCAACGTCGTGATCAAGTGGCTCGAAACGGCACAGGGGGAGGACGAGGACATCCAGAAACACCTCGACGACCTGAACAAAGAGCTGCTGAGTTACGACACCTGTGCCAAGACGCTGAAGGAGCAGATCGAGAAGGCTGCTGGTCCTTCGGCCAAGCTCCATTTCAGCAAGGAGCGGCTGGACACGGCCTGCGTTCCGTTCGGGCCGTCCGAAAAGCGCCGCAAACAGGAGGAGATCGAGCAGGACCTTGGCCGTGAATTGGACGCCATGATCAAGAACTTCTCGCTGAACCTGGAACTGGAGAACCTGGCGCGGGTAGGCGCGAATTAGCGGGTTCACTGAGCATGGTAGGCATGATCGCACTGTTCGATGGGGGTGCGGGCATGGTATTTGATGTGCTTCCCGGTTCCGCTTTCCACTGATTGCAGGCGCATCCGGAAACGGACGTGGGAAGCGCGTCCGAAAGACGCCCCTCCTGAGCCGAGCTTCGCTTAGGACCCGTTCGACAACGATCGAATCGATCAGCGATGTCGAACGGGCCCTAAGGTTTTGTTTTGATCGGCATCTTTTTCGGCGTGGTGACGCACTTATTTGCCGACGATGCCTTAGCGGCGACAGGCCAGTCGATCGGGATAGGGGGCGCCTCGCGGCGCCACCTTCCCGTATTTCGATAGCACGGCCGCGCGCGTGGCGGCTTCTCGACGAAAATCCACCCCAAGACCGACCCTGAGGGCAATCCGCTCGATTTCCACCTGACCAGTGGCGAGGTCGGCGAGACCACTCGGTTCGAACCCAGCAAGGAGCGGCGGCACTGCTTCCCCAAGCGGCTCCACAAGCTGCGGGCGCGGATCGCGCAGACGATAGGCAAGCTGACGCGCTTCACGCGTATCGCGCTACGCTGCGACGAATCCATCGCGCCGTTCACCGTGCACACCAGCTTTGCTTGCTGCGTTATGCTGGTCAAATCCGCCCGCACAGCCTGGCAAAAGGACACGCCCATGTCAGAACAGTCCACGCCATCGCCCCTCACCCTCGCCGCCATGGGCAGTTTTCATGTCGGCGGGCGAGATATCGTGGTGTCCGGCGAGCCGCTCCGCACCACCGCCTTCACGCCCCACACCACGGTGACCTACGACCCCAACGGCCACTACACAGTCGAACAGGCCTATGTGCAGTGGTTCCGCCCGGCGCGGCCGCTCGCCGAGCGGCCGGTGCTGCTGGTGCATGGCGGCGGGCTGACCGGGGCAAGCTGGGAAACCACGCCCGACGGCCGGGCGGGCTGGCTCGAATTGTTCCTCCGCCGCGGCTTTCCTGTCTTCGTGATCGACAACGTCGAACGCGGTCGCGCCGGCTTCTGCGCCCTGCCCGGGATATGGGAGGGCCAGCCGATGGCCCGCAACGCGGAATGGGCATGGGAGTTGTTCCGCTTCGGTCCGCAGGCGGGCTACCCCGACCGCCCCTTCCCCGGCCAGCGCTTCCCGATCGCGCAGCTGGCCCAATTCGCGCGCAGCTTCGTGCCCCGCTGGACCAGCACCAACGAGGCCCAGGTGGCCGCCCTGGTGGCGGCGATCCGCCGCATCGGACCGCTGGATCTGATCTGCCACAGCCATGGCGGGGAGCTTGCCCTGCGCGCCGCCGCGCTCTGCCCCGCCGAGGTGCGCGCGGTGGTTGCGCTGGAGCCGTCCGGCTACAGCGAGGCACTCGATCCGGCGCGCCAGCGCGTGCTGACGGTGCTCGGGGATTTCCTGGACTGCGATCCGTACGCCGCCGCCCGCACGGCGCGGATGCGCGCCTTCGCCGACGCGCTCACGGCACGCGGGGTCCGCAACGAGCTATGGGAAATGGCAGCGCGCGGGCGGGCGGGGCACTCGCACATGCTGATGATGGACCACGGTTCGGAGGCGCTGGCAGACGACGTCGCCACCTGGCTGCTTTCGGCCTGACCGGCGCCGCTGCCGGCATCGCCGGCACACCGCGGGGGGCGGCGGAACGCTCCCGCAGCAGGTGCCGCGCGGCTTGCCGGCGCACGCGCCGGGCGTTGCCGATTTAACGGCCAAAACTTGACGTGGATCAATGATCCGCGGGGCACGATCCTGTCTACTCGGCGCGATCTTGATGGGGGCGCAAGTCCCCGGTGCAACGAGAAATGGAGACCGGACATGAAACATGTCATGCTCGCGGCGTTGACGGCAGGGGCGCTGGCTTTTGCAGTGCCCGCCCTCGCCCAGACCTCGGCGCCGAAGACCTACACCGGGCCGGGCGAAAACGGCGCGGCGGCGGTGCAAACCTACACCGGGCCCGGCGAGAACGGCGCGGCTGCGGTAAAGAACTACACCGGTCCCGGCGAGAATGGTCAGGCCGCAGTGAAGAACTACACCGGCCCCGGCGAGAACGGCCAGGGCGAGGTCAAGAACTACACCGGTCCCGGCGAGAACGGCCAGGGCGAGGTCAAGAACTACACCGGGCCCGGCGAGAACGGCCAGGCGGAGGCCGGGAAGTCCGGCCAGCATGAAGACGAAAACGGCATGAAGACGAAAGAGAAATCCGACAAGGACTGATACCGCTCCTGCCGGATTTCGTGACCGGGACCGGATCGGCACGATCCGGTCCGGTTCATCCGGCCCCGCTGACGGGCCGCACAGAGTCCACGCGATGTCGGGTGGCGGGATCGGCTGATTCCCATGCGTGCTGTCTTATCCTCCCGCGCAAGGCCGGGGTTCGCGCTCGTCGCGCTGTTTTGGTTGCTTATCCAATCCGGGTTCGCCGCCGCGGCGCCGGCGCCGCCCCAGGAACCGGGCCTGGCGGGATCGGTTCCGACGGGATGGGGCCGGGTCGCCGCGCAGGTGGTTCCCGCGAGCGTCAACATCCTCACCGTGAAGGTCATCGGATCGTACCGGAAGGATAAGAACGACGCCAAGGACCGGCCGGATACACTGGGCCAGCGCCAGCGCTATGCCGGGTCTGGCTTCATCGTCGACCCGTCCGGCATCATCGTCACCAACCGGCACGTGATCGCCGGAGCGCTGTGGATCACGGTCAGGTTGCAGGACGGCAGCGAACTGCCGGCGAAGCTGGTCGCCGCCTCGCCAGTGGTGGATCTCGCACTGCTGAAGATCGACGCCGGGCACGCACTGCCGGCCCTCAAGCTGGCGCCCGCCGGCGCGGTCCGCCTCGGCGACCCGGTGCTGGCGATCGGCGACCCGCTGGGCCTCGGTACGTCGCTCAGCGCCGGCATCGTCAGCGGGCTGCAGCGCGACCTCATGAACACGCCGTTCGACGACTATGTGCAGACCGATGCCGCGATCAATCACGGCAATTCCGGCGGCCCGCTCATCGACACCGCCGGCGAGGTCGTCGGGGTGAACACCATCCTGCTGACCAACCAGCCCAACGAAGGGTCGAACGGGCTCGGCTTCGCGATTTCCTCCACCGTCGTCGCCGCGGCGCTGCGCCACCTGCTGCATCCCGAGCAGCAGCAGATCGGCTGGATCGGCGTTCACCTGCAAGGGATGACGCCGAATCTCGCCACGGCGTTCGGGCTGCCGAACAGCCGTGGCGCCCTCATCACCGGGATCGATCCCGGCAGCCCGGCCGGCACGGCGGGCCTCGCCACCGGCGACGTGATCCTGGAATACGGCAAGCGCGCTCCGGCCAACGCCCGCGCACTGATGGCGGCGATCGCCCTGACCCCGGTCGGGCAGACCCACACCCTGACCGTGTGGAAGAATGGAAAGATCGACCTGGTGCCCGTCGCCGTGCGGGCCTGGCCGCAGGAATCCGAGCAACCCGCCGAGGTCCTCGCGAACCCGACCGCCCTGTTGCCCGCGCCGCTGCCTGATCTCGGCATGCTGCTGGCGCCGATCAGCCCGCTGGCGCGCAAGACCTACAAGCTGGGTGAGCACACTGGCGTCCTGGTCGTCGCGGTGGACAAGATGTCCGAAGCCTATAGCCGCGGCGTGGTTGCCGGCGTCGTGATCGAGAAGATCCAGGATCAGCCGGTGACCACCCCGGTGCAGGCGCTTCGCCTGATCCGCGACACCGCCAACCGCCTGCCGCTGGTGGCGTTGCTGATCCGCTGGGACAGCGGCACGCGATGGGTCGCGCTGCATACCGGCTACCACACCGAAACGGTCACCCGCGCGGGCTCATCCCCCCGCGACGATGCCGCCCGCATCGGCGATCTCTCCCAGGCCGCCGCGCCGAGCCGAGCCGGCAAGACGGCGCCGTCTTCCCCACGCCGCTGACGGCCGTGCGTTGCGCCGGCAGGGGGCGGCGCGATAAAAACGGGGCAACCTGTTGTTCCGGACCCGCCGCCCCATGCCAGACGCGCTCCCGCCCCCCGACAAGTTCCGCGATCCGCTGCGCACCGCCGCCGGCGAACGGCGCGCCGTGGTGTCGCTCGGACGGCTGGATACGCTGTGGTTCAATACCGGCAGCCTGTGCAACGTGACCTGCGCGCATTGCTACATCGAGTCGTCGCCGCGCAACGACCGGCTCGCCTACCTGACGGCGGCGGAGGTACGCGGCTTCCTCGACGAGATCGCGCGGGAGCGCCTGGGCACCACCGTGATCGGCTTCACCGGCGGCGAGCCGTTCATGAACCGCGACCTGCGCCCGATGCTGGAGGAGGTGCTGGACCGCGGATTCTCCGCGCTGGTGCTCACCAACGCGATGCAGCCGCTGCACCAGGCGCGACCTTGGCTGCCCGCTCTGCTGCGCCATGGCGAACGGCTTCGGATCAGGGTGTCGCTCGATCATTATGGCGCCGCGGTGCACGAGGCCGAACGTGGCCCCGGCACCTGGACGCCCACCATTGCCGGCCTGCGCTGGTTGGCGGAGGCGGGATTTTCGCTCCACATCGCCGGCCGGCACCTGACCGAGGAATCGGAGGCTGAGCTGCGGGCCGGCTATGCCGCGCTGTTCGCCGAACTCGGCGTGCGCGTGGACGCGGCCGACCCCGTGGCGCTGACGATCTTTCCGGAGATGGACGCGGCGGCGGACGTGCCGGAGATCACCGGGGCCTGCTGGGGCATTCTCGGCCGCGCGCCGGAGAGCGTGATGTGCGCGTCGGCGCGGATGGTGGTGAAGCGCAAGGACGCAGCCTGCCCGACGGTCCTGGCCTGCACCCTGCTGGCCTACGACGCGCGGTTCGAGCTTGGAACCACGTTGCGGGACTCCTTCGTTCCGGTGCCTCTGAACCACCCGCATTGCGCGCGGTTCTGCGTCCTCGGCGGCGCAGCGTGCAGCCGGTAGGCGGGCGCACCCAGACCGCTCCGCGCAACGCCGGGGCGGCCGTCTGAACCGGCGGCCGGGGCAGGCCAGGATCGCGTCTCCCTGCAGCACGCAAGCCGGCGCGGACCGGACACCGCCATGCCGGGCGGCGCACCGCCGACGGCCTCGCGGCCGGCCAGAGCGGTCAGACCGGCGGAACGGCGCGGCGGTGGGACAACCGGCACGGTGGCGCATATCGGGGACCCTCCTCGATCCTATCCCCGATCTGCGGCGCGGCACCGCGGTGCCACCGGCCCGTTGGGCAGACGCTCATCCGGTTCCGGCCGTCCCGGGGATCAGGCGGCGGGCGGGACCGACGCGGCGACCTCGTCGACCACCAGGCGCAGCAGGGTACGGACCTGGTCGGCCACCGCAGCCAAGGTGGCGTTCTCGATCGCCTGCATGGACGCGACCGGATCGACCGCCGAGATCTCCACCTTGCCTCCGTCATGCTGCTGGATCACGACGTTGCACGGCAGCATGGTGCCGATCTTGTCCTCCTCCTGCAGCGCCTTGTAGGCCCAGTGCGGGTTGCAGGCGCCAAGGATGCGGTATGGCCGGAAGGCGACATCGAGCTTGGCCTTCAAGATAGCCTGCACGTCGATCTCGGTCAGCACGCCGAAACCATGCCGCTTCAGCGCCGCGGTCGTCGCGGCCACGGCGGCATCGAAGGGAAGCTCGACGGTTCTGGACAGATGGTAGGTCATGGCGGGTCCCTCCTCTGGATGCCGATCAGCCGGGGTCGGCTGACGCCGCGGCGCGCGCCGGTGTCGCGCGCCAACAGCGGCGCGCTCACGCGTCCGGCGTGCCTGATATGGGAGTGCGATCGCGGGTTGATCCAGACCTTCGGGGGGCGCGCCGAAGGGAGCGGCGTCGAACGGGCCCTAAGGTTTTGTTTTGATCGGCATCTTTATCGGCGTGCTGACGCGCTTATTTGCCGACGATGCGTTAGGCTTTTCGAGAGCATTCCAAAGACGACGCCCTTCCGCATGCGATAGCGACCAGGGAGAAAGTGATCGCTGCACGGCGGCGTCCCGAGCGCGCCGATTCACTGGCAGGCCAGGCATTCCTCGTAGTCGGTCGTCGCGCGGGCGGCGGCGGCTGCCACCAGCGGCAGGGAGGGGGTCGCGTCATTCGCCTCCGCCGCGATCCCCGAAAGCGCCGCCGGCTGCACCGCCTTCTCGCTGACCGCGTCGGCCCGCTGGATCGACAGTGAGCGGCAATAGTACAGAGACTTCATCCCCCGCTTCCACGCCATCATGTGGATCTGGTGCAGGTCGCGCTTGTGCACGTTGGCCGGCAGGAACACGTTCACCGACTGGCTCTGGCAGATGAACGGCGTGCGATCCGCCGCGTGCTCGATCACCCAGCGCTGATCGAGCTCGAACGCGGTCTTGAACACCGCCTTCTCGTGCTCGGTGAGGAAATCGAGCTTGCGCACGCTGCCCTGGTCGAGGGTGATCGACGACCAGATTTCATCCGTATCCATCCCGCGCTCGGCCAGCAGCTGCTGCAGATGGCGGTTGCGCACGGTGAAGCTGCCGGACAGGGTCTTCTGCAGGAACACGTTGGCGGCGATCGGCTCGATCCCCGGGCTCGCGTTGCCGGCGATGATCGAGATCGAAGCGGTCGGCGCGATCGACATCTTGTGAGAGAAGCGTTCCATCACGCCCCACTCCGCCGCGTCCGGGCAGGCGCCGCGCTCTTCGGCCAGCAGGCGGGAGGCGGCGTCGGCCTGGGTGCGGATATGGCGGAAGATGCGCTTGTTCCACACCTTCGCCACCACGCTCTCGAACGGCACCATCTGCGATTGCAGGAAGGAGTGGAAGCCCATCACCCCAAGCCCGACGCTGCGCTCGCGCATCGCGGAATATTTCGCCCGCTCCATCCCCGGCGGGGCGCGATCGATGAAGTCCTGCAGCACGTTGTCCAGGAATCGCATCACGTCCGGGACGAAGGTCGCATGGCCCTCCCACGCGAACCACTGCTCCAGGTTCAGCGACGCGAGGCAGCATACCGCCGTGCGCTGCATGCCGTGCTGGTCGACCCCGGTCGGCAAGGTGATCTCGCTGCACAAGTTGGAGGTCTTGACCTCCAGCCCCGCCAGCTTGTGATGCTCCGGCCGCGCCCGGTTCACATGGTCGGAGAAGATCAGGTACGGCTCCCCGGTCTCGATCCGCGCCGTAAGGATCCGGATCCAGAGCGCCCGGGCCGGGATCGACCGCACCACCGCGCCGTCCTTCGGCGAAACCAAGGGCCAGGCCTCGTCCGCCTCCACCGCGCGCATGAACGCATCGGAAACGAGAACCCCGTGGTGCAGGTTCAGCGCCTTGCGATTCGGGTCGCCGCCGGTGGGGCGGCGCATCTCGACGAACTCCTCGACCTCCGGATGCCACACCGGCAGATAGACCGCTGCCGAGCCGCGCCGCAGCGAGCCCTGGGAAATCGCCAGGGTCAGGCTGTCCATCACCCGGATGAACGGGATGACGCCGGAGGTCTTGCCGACCGCGCCCACCCGCTCGCCGATCGAGCGCAAATTGCCCCAGTAGCTGCCGATGCCGCCGCCCTTGGAGGCGAGCCACACGTTTTCGTTCCACAACCCGACGATGCCGTCCAGGCTGTCGGACGCTTCGTTCAGGAAGCACGAAATCGGCAGGCCGCGATTCGTTCCGCCGTTCGACAGCACCGGCGTGGCGGGCATGAACCACATCCGGCTCATGTAGTCATAAAGCCGCTGCGCGTGCGCCGCATCGTCGCCGTAATATGACGCAACCCGGGCAAACAGGTCCTGGTACTTCTCCCCGGGCATCAGATAGCGGTCGTTGAGGGTCGCGCGACCGAAATCGGTGATCAGCGCATCCCGCGAGCTATCGACATGGACCTGGAACCGGCCTCGCATCTGTACTACGTCAAGCACGCCGCATCCCCCTCTGTCGTCACGCCACGCGCGTGTTTTCCGGCCCGCGCCGAGTCACCGTCAATCAATATATAGGCTGGTGGTCCGGGACAGAACCCTAAATGCACGCTCCCTGTGGCGCGAGCGCCACGGCGGCGTGCCTGCCTCTCCAGTGGCTTCGCTCCCTGGCCCCTCGCTCCCTGGGGGCACTCACGCCACCGCGGCGTCGAGGATGGCAAAGCCCACGCCGGTCGCGCCGTTCCATTCCTCCAGGCGCAACTGGCCGGCGAGGTGCACCGGCACGCCGCTGCGGCCCAGCAGCCACTCGGCCAGCGCGCCCTCGCGGCCGCGAAACAGCATCGCCTTCAACCGCGGCCCGCCGCCCTCGCCCTCGATGAAGCTGCGGATGGTGGTGCCCTCGCGGCCCACCCGGTCGGCGCGCACCACCCGGGCGCGGTGCAGGACGAACACCGGCTCCTCGTTGCCGGCACCGAAGGGGGCCAGCCGGGCCACTTGTGCGGCGAGGTCCTGGGTGGCACCGGACACCGCCAAGGCCCCCTCCACCAGCAGGTCCGCCGCGCTCGGCAAGCTGGCCGCCGCGGCCAGGCGCTCGTCGAGAAACGCCTGGAACGCCGCCAGCCCGTCGGCTCGGAGCGAAAACCCAGCCGCCATCGGATGCCCGCCGCCGGTCGCCAGCAATCCGGCCTGGCGTGCCGCGATGACGGCCGCGCCCAGATCGATCCCCGGCACCGACCGGCCCGAGCCCTTCGCCGTCCCGCCCGCGATCCCGGCTACGCAGGCCGGACGGTTGAACCGCTCCTTGATCCGTCCTGCCACGATCCCGACCACGCCGGGATGCCACCCCTCCCCGCTCACCACCAGCGCGGCGCGGCCGGCCGCGGCCTGGGTCTCGGCAGCCTGGAAAGCGGCCTCCAGCATCGACGCTTCGACCTCCTGGCGCTGGCGGTTCACCGCATCCAGGCGCTCGGCCAGCGCCGCCGCCTCGTTCGGGTCGGAACACAGCAGCAGGCGCAGGCCGAGATCGGCCTCGGCAATGCGCCCGGCGGCGTTGATCCGCGGCCCCAGGCCGAACCCGCACGTCATCGCCGAGGGCGCCCCGTGCTTCTGCGCGACCGTCAGCAGCGCGGCGATCCCCGGGCGCTGGCGCCGGGCCATCACCTTCAGCCCCTGCGCCACCAGGGCGCGGTTCACCCCGATCAGCGGCATCACGTCGCAGACCGTCGCCAGCGCCACCAGGTCGAGCAGCTCCATGAGGTCGGGCGCCGGCCGGGCGGCGAAGACCCCGCGGCGGCGCAAGCACCGGACCGTCGCCACCGCGGTCAGGAACGCCACCGCCGCCGCGCACAGCAGCGACAGGCCGGAAGCGTCGTCCAGCCGGTTCGGATTGACGGTCGCCAGAACTGGCGGCGGCGGCCCCTCCGCCTTGTGGTGATCGAGCACGATCACGTCGGCCCGACCGTCCAGCGCCGCCAGCGCCGCCCCGGCCGCCGTGCCGCAATCGACGCACACCACCAGGCCCGCCCCGCGTCCCGCCAGCCCGAGCAGCGCCGCCGGGTTCGGCCCGTACCCCTCGGTCATGCGGTCCGGCACATGGGTATGCACCGTGCAGCCGAGCCGGCGCAGCAACGTCGCCATCAGCGCCGCACTGCACGCGCCGTCGACATCGTAGTCGCCGAACACCCCCACCGTCTCGCCGCGCTGGGCCGCATCCGCCAGCCGCTCCGCCGCCGCGTCCATGTCCATCAGCAAAGACGGATCGGGCAGCAACGCCCGCAACGTCGGCTCCAGGAAATCCCGCGCCGCCTCCACCCCCACGCCCCGCGCTGCCAGCAGGCGGCCCACCACCTCCGGCACCCCCGCCCGCTGCGCCACGCCCAAGCCCAGCCTCTCCTCCGCCGAACGCCACACCCAACGCCGACCCGTCAGGCTCCGGGACACCTCCAGAACGGGGGGGATCATGCGAGGGAGCCAGCAAGGCCAGGGGGCGCTGCCCCCTGGACCCCCACCAAGGGCGCCGCCCTTGGAACCCCCCGAGGGGTCCAGCGGACGACTGCCCCCTGGCGGGGGATCCAAGGGGGCAGCGCCCCCTTGGCCCTGCTATCCCACCGCACAACCCGGCCCGTTCAGGAGGTGACCCAGGTCTTGGTGCTGAAGTTGTGATGGCCTTCGATGAAGCGGACGGTGCCGGATTTGCTGCGCATGACGACCGAGTGGGTGACGGCGCCGCCGCCGAAGCGGCGCACGCCGCGCAGCATGGCGCCGGAGGTGACGCCGGTGGCGGCGAACATCACGTCGCCGGTCGCCATTTCGGTGACGGTGTATTTGTGTTTCGGTTCGTTCACGCCCATCGAGCGGGCGCGTTCGATCTGCGCGTCGTCCTCGTACAGCAGCCTGCCCTGCATCTGGCCGCCGATGCAGCGCAGCGCCGCGGCGGCGAGCACGCCTTCCGGGGCGCCGCCGGAGCCCATGTAGATGTTCACTTCGCTGTCCGGGATGGCGGTGGCGATCACGCCCGCCACGTCGCCGTCGCTGATCAGCATGATGCGGGCGCCGGCTTCGCGGGTCTTGGCGATCAGTTCCTTGTGGCGGTCGCGGTCGAGGATGCAGGCGACGAGGTCGGACACCTCGCATTTCCGGGCGCGCGCCAAGTTGCGCAGGTTCTCCCCCACCGTCGCATCGAGGTCGACGACGCCGTCGGGGAGGCCGCCGCCGACGGCGATCTTGTCCATGTAGATGTCGGGCGCGTGCAGGAAGCCGCCGCGATGCGCCAGCGCGACGGTGGCGATGGCGTTCGGCCCGCCCTTGGCGGTGAGCGTGGTGCCTTCCAGCGGATCCACGGCGATGTCCATCTCCGGCCCGCCGGAGCCGACTTTTTCACCGATGAACAGCATCGGCGCCTCGTCCATCTCGCCCTCGCCGATCACCACCGTCCCCGCGATCGCCACCGTGTCGAAGGCGTGGCGCATGGCTTCCACCGCGGCGCCGTCGGCGTCGTTCTTCCTGCCGAGGCCGATCCAGCGGGACGCGGCGATGGCGGCGGCTTCGGTGACCCGCACCAGTTCCAGGGCGAGGTTGCGATCGGTGACCTGTCCCGGCTCGGGGCCGGCGGCGGGCTGCGGGTCCATGAAGATCCTCCGGTGTCTGGCGAGTCCCGCGCATCCTATCACGGCGCGATCCCCGCCGGGATGCACGCCCGCGTCCGGACGGCGGCCCGGTTCGGGCGCGCCGCACCCTTCCCATCCGGGCGGGCGGGCGCCACACTCCGCTCATGTCGCGGCGGCACGTGGAGATCACGTCGGAACTGATGGTGCGGGCCTATCGCCACGGGCTGTTCCCGATGGCGGAGACCCGGCGCGGCGAGCGGCTGTACTGGCTCGACCCCGAGCAGCGGGGCATCCTGCCGCTCGACGGGTTTCACCTGCCGCGCCGGCTTGAGCGCACGGTGCTGTCCGACCGGTTCGAGGTCGCGGCCGACCGGGACTTCCCCGCCGCCATCGCCGGGTGCGCCGAAGCCGGGCCCGGACGCGAGGACACCTGGATCAACTCCCAGATCGAAACCCTGTTCTCCGAGTTGCACCGGATGGGGCTTGCGCATTCGGTGGAGTGCCGCCTCGACGGCGCGCTGGTCGGCGGGCTCTATGGCGTGGCCATCGGCGGGGCGTTCTTCGGGGAGAGCATGTTCAGCCGTGTGCGCGATGCGTCCAAGGTGGCGCTGGTGCACCTGGTCGCCCGCCTGCGGCTCGGCGGGTTCAGGCTGCTCGACACCCAGTTCGTCACCGCCCATCTGGCGCAGTTCGGAGCGGTGGAGATCCCGCGGGACCGCTACAAGCTCCGGCTCACCGAGGCGCTGGAGGCGCCGGCGCGCTGGATCGCCGCCCCCGAGCCGGACGCGCTGCGCGTGGCCGTGCAGGCGCTGGGTCGGCCCGAGGCCGCGCCGCGCCCGCACCCGACGTCCTGATCCCGGAGTCCTCCTGGGCCGACCGGCATTACGCGGCGGGGTGGTGCGGCGGCCACGCGCCAAAGCCACAGCATACCAGCCCGCCCATCGGCCGCAAAACGGCCAGGGATCTGGGCGGCTGGCATGATGCTGGCGGCACGCGAAACAAAAGACGCACCCGGCCGCCGCCGGAAAACGGGCCTGTCAGGGCGCGGCCTGCGTCGTCCCTGCCACCGGCGCAGCGGCAACCGCCCGAATCTTGTGCCCGCTGAGCTCGGCCCCTGCCTCCCGATCGAGCCGCATGGACACCACCGGGGCCAGCATCGCCAGCCCGCCCACCACCAGGAAAGAAATCGAGAAATCCGCCAGATCGGGCGCCGCATGGCCCCGCACCGACATCGAGCCGGCCAGCGCCGCGGCCGAGATGGCGATGCCGAGCGAGAGCATCATCTGCTGCTGCGTGGTGTAGAAGCTGGTCGCCGCGCTCATGTCGGCGCGCGGCACCTCCGCATAGGCGATGGTGTTGTAGGCCATGAACATCAGCGACTGGAAAAACCCGCCGACGATCAGCACGGCATAGATCGCGGGCATCGGCCAGGACGGCCGGAACCCGGCCATCATCATCAGCAAGCCGGTGGCGAGAAAGCCGATCCACACCATCACCGGGCGAAAGCCGAGCCGACGCAGGATCCCCGGCGCCGCCAGCCGCATCGCCAGCGAGCCGAGCGCGCCGGCGAAGGTGATCAGCCCGCTGCGCGCGGCGGAATAACCGAATCCGAGCTGCATCATCATCGGCAGCAGGAACGGCGTCGCGCCGGCGCCGATGCGTGAAAACGCCCCCGAGATCACCGAGAACCGGAACGTCGTGAAGCGCATCAGCCGGAAGTCGAGGATCGGATGCGCGTGCCCCCACGCGTGGCGGGCATAGAACGCGCCCGCAACGACGCCGCCGCCGAGCAGCGCCCAGGTGGACGGGCTGCTCGCCGCGCCGCGCGCCGCCATCTCGATCCCGAACATCAGGCAGGCGAGCGCGGTGCCCGACAGGGCGAGCCCGGTGACGTCGAACGGCGTCTTGGCCGGCTCCCGCATCTCCTCGATGAACAGGGTCACGAGCACGACGCCGACGAGGCCGATCGGCACGTTGATGAAGAAGATCCAGCGCCAGTTGATGTAGGTGACGATGAAACCGCCCAGCGGCGGGCCCAGGATCGGCCCGATCGTCGCCGGGATCATCAGCCAGGCCATGGCCGAGACCAGCTCGGCCTTGGAGGCGGTGCGCAGCAGCACGAGCCGCCCGACCGGGGACATCATCGCGCCCCCGGTGCCCTGCAGCATGCGCGCGGCCACGAGTTCCGGCAGGTTCTGCGACAAGCCGCACAGAATCGACCCGCAGGTGAACAGGGCGATCGCCGCCCGGAACACGGTCCGCGAGCCGTAACGGTCGGCCATCTTGCCGCTGGCCGGAATGAACATCGCCAGGGTCAGCAGATAGCAGGTCAGCGCGATGTTCATGCGCAGCGGCGGCACGTGGAAACTATGCGCCATCGCCGGCAGGGCGGTCGCCAGCACCGTGCCGTCCAGCTGCTCCATCAGCATCGAGCTGGCGACGATCAGCGCCACGGTGCGGGTGCCGATCCGGCGCGGCGCGGCTGGGGCACCGGACGGATCGGGCAGCGGCACGGGTGCAAGGGGCGGCGATTCAGCCATGCGGCGCAGACAGCCTGAAGTCCCGTCTTCTGCCAAGCGCGTCCCCGGCATGGCCGCCCCTCCGGGCGCGCGGCCAGATTGCCACGACTTCGCCTGCATCGCACTCTGGACGAAGAACGGGGCGTAAAAGACGGGGCGCAAAACACGGGGCGCAGCGCGGCCGGGCGACGGCATCTGAGAGAGGAAACGGAATGGACGAGGCAGGGGTGGGCACGGACACGGCCGGGCGGGATGCCGGCGGGCCGCTGGCCGGGGTGCGGGTGGTGGACCTGACCAGCATCGTGCTGGGGCCGTTCGCGACCCAGACCCTGGGCGACATGGGCGCGGACGTGATCAAGGTCGAGAGCCCGGAAGGCGACGCCACCCGCCATATCGGCCCGTCGCGCAGCAAGGGCATGGGCTCCTACTTCGCCACCCTGAACCGCAACAAGCGCAGCGTCGTGCTCGATCTCAAGCGCCCGGCGGCGCGCGCCGCGCTGGAGCGGCTGATCGCGGGCGCCGACGTGTTCGTGCACAACATGCGCCTCGGCGCCGCGGCGCGGCTGGGGCTCGACTACGCGACCCTCGGTCCGCGCTACAAGCGGCTGATCCATGCTGCCGCCACCGGCTTCCGCGAGGGCAGCTCGATGGCGGACTATCCCGCCTTCGACGACCTGATCCAGGGCATGAGCGGCGCGGCGGCGCTGAACGCCGGTCCGGACGGCGCGCCCCGCTACTTCCCCACCGTGGTGGTGGACAAGCTGACCGGCCAGCAGCTTGCGTCGATGATCGGCATGGCGCTGTTCCGCCGCGAGCGCACCGGGCGCGGCCAGGCGCTGCACGTGCCGATGATGGAAACGATGCTGTCGTTCCTGCTGGTCGAGCATCTGTGGGGCGCCACGATCGACGAGCCCGCGCGCGGCATGGGCTATCCGCGCATGCTGACCCCGCACCGGCGGCCCTATGCGACGCGCGACGGGTTCATTTCGGTAATCTGCGTGAGCGACGCGCAATGGGCGCGGGTGTTCCGCGCGATCGGGCGGCAGGAACTGATCGCCGATCCGCGCTTCGTCACAATCGGCGCGCGCTCCGACCATGTCGACGCGCTGTATGCGGCGCTGGCCGAGGGGCTGGCGGCGCGCAGCACGGCGGAGTGGCTCGCCATCCTGCGCCCGCTGGATATTCCGTGCGGGGAAGCATCGAGCTTGCCGGCGCTGCTGGAGAATCCGTACCTACGCGAGACGGGGTTCTTCGGCCTGGCCGAGCATCCGGCGGAAGGACGGGTGCGGGTGCCGGCGGTCCCGGCGCGGTTTTCGGAAAGCCCGGCCGCAGTGCGCCGCCTGTGGCCGCGGCTCGGCGAGCATACCGAGGAGGTGCTGCGGGAGGCCGGGTTCGACGCGGCCGAGATCGCGGAGGTCAGGGGGTGACCGGGCGGGCGTGGTCCGTGGTCATCTCCCTTCGGCCCGCCCGCCTCACCGGAAATCCCGCGTCGCCACCCGCAGCTTGCCGTCCAGCGCCGCCAGCCGCGGCGAGAGATCGGTCAGTTCCCGCACGACCACGTGTACCACCGTGCCCTCCCGCTGCACCGTCCCGCGGGCGGCGAGCATGCCGGCCGACAGGATCAGCCGACGCTGCTTCTCGAACAGGTCGGGCCAGACGATCAGGTTGGCGAAGCCGGTTTCGTCCTCGATCGTCATGAACAGCACGCCGCGCGCCGAGCCGGGACGCTGGCGGACCAACACCAGGCCGGCGACGGTGGCGCGGGCGCCGTCGCGGGCGCGCGCGAGCGCCGCGCAGGGGATGACGCCGTCGCGTGCCAGCCCCGCGCGCAGGAACGCGACCGGGTGGCCGCGCAGGCTCAGCCCGGTGCGGCGGTAGTCCTCCATCACCGCGCCCGCCGCCGGCAGCGGCGCAAAACGGACCTCCGGCTCCGTCGCCTCCGGCGCATGCGTCGCTGCGGCGGTGAACAAGGGCAGCGGCGGCGCGGCGAGGCCGGCGATCGCCCACAGCGCGGCGCGGCGGTCGCGCCCGAGGCCGGCGAACGCATCCGCCGCTGCCAGCGCGCGCAAGGCGCCGGCGGAGACGCCGGCGCGGCGCCAGAGATCGTCCACGTCCGCATAAGGCGCCGGCCCGCGCGCCGCGACGATGCGCGCCGCGTCGGCTTCCGCCAGACCCTTGACCATGCGCAGACCGAGGCGGAGCGCAAGGCGCGAAGCAAGCGCGCCGGGTGGCGCCGCGTGCGGGCTTCCCCCGGCACGACCATGCTCCGCCAGGTCGTTGCGGAACCGCGCGGTCTTGTTCTCCCCGTCCCTTTCCAGCGTGCAGTCCCAGCGCGACGCGTTCACGCACACGCCGCGCACCGCCACGCCGTGCGTGCGCGCGTCGCGCACGATCTGCGCCGGCGCGTAGAAGCCCATCGGCTGCGCATTCAGCAGCGCGCAGGCGAACACGTCCGGATGGTGGCACTTCATCCAGGCCGAGGCGTAGGCGATCAGCGCGAACGAGGCCGCGTGGCTCTCGGGAAACCCGTAGCTGCCGAACCCTTCCAGCTGGACGCAGATCTGCTCGGCGAAGTCGCGCGGATAACCGCGCGCCGCCATCCCTTCCAGAAGCCGGGCGCGGAAATGCGCCACCCCGCCGGTCATCTTGAAGGTCGCCATGGAGCGGCGCAGCGCATCCGCCTCGCCCGGAGTGAAACCGGCGCAGACGATCGCCACCTGCATCGCCTGTTCCTGGAACAGCGGCACGCCGAGCGTCCTTTCCAGCACGCGTCGCAATTCCGGGCTCGGGTAGTATACCGGCTCGCGGCGTTCGCGCCGGCGCAGATAGGGATGCACCATGTCGCCCTGGATCGGTCCGGGGCGGACGATGGCGACCTGGATCACCAGGTCGTAGAAGGTGCGCGGCTTGATGCGCGGCAGCATCGACATCTGCGCGCGGCTTTCGATCTGGAAGGTTCCCAAGGTGTCGGCGCGGCTGATCATGGCGTAGGTGGTTGGGTCCTCCGCTGGTATTCTTGCCAGATCAACATCGATACCACGCTGCGCCGCCAGCAGGTCGAAGGCGCGGCGCAGGCAGCCCAGCATGCCGAGGCCGAGCACGTCGACTTTCATGAAGCGCAGCGAGTCGATGTCGTCCTTGTCCCACTCGATCACCTGCCGCTCGCCCATCGCCGCCGGCTCGATCGGCACCAGCGCGTCCAGCCGTTCGTCCGTCAGCACGAAGCCGCCCGGATGCTGCGACAGGTGGCGCGGGAAACCGACCAGCGTTTCAGCCAGTTCCAAAGTCAGGCGCAGCCGGCGGTCCTGCAGGTTCAGGTTCAGTTCGGCGGCGCGGGCCTCGATCGCGGCGCCGTCGGCCCAGATCGAGACCTGGCGAGCGAGCACACCGGTGATGTCCTCCGTCAGCCCGAGCGCCTTGCCCACCTCGCGCACCGCGCCGCGGGTGCGGAAGCGGATCACGGTGGCGCAGAGCGCGGCGCGGTCACGGCCGTAGGTCTCCAGGATCCACTGGATCACTTCCTCGCGCCGCTCGTGCTCGAAATCGACGTCGATGTCCGGCGGTTCCCGGCGCTCGGCGGAGACGAACCGCTCGAACAACAAATTCGACCGCACCGGATCAACACTGGTGATGCCGAGCACGTAGCAGACCGCGCTGTTCGCCGCGCTGCCGCGCCCCTGGCAGAGAATGCCGCGCCCGCGGGAGAAGCGGACGATGCTGTGCACGGTAAGGAAATAGGACGCGTAGGCGAGTTCGTCGATCAGCCTGAGCTCGTGGCGCAGTTGCGCGGTGACGGCGTCCGGCACGCCGTCCGGGTAGCGCTGCGCCGCGCCCTGCCAGGTCAGGCGTTCCAAGGTCTGTTGCGGCGTCAGCGACGGGTCTTCGATTTCTCTGGGGTACTGGTAGGCGAGGTCGTCGAGCGAAAAGCGGCAGCGCTGCACCACCTCCGCGGTGCGGGCGATCGCGTCGGGATGACGGGCGAGCAAGCGGGCCATCGCCTCCGGCGCGCGCAGATGCCGTTCCGCGCCGCGATCGAGGCGGAAGCCGGCCGTATCGATGGTGCAGCCTTCGCGAATGCAGGCGAGCACGTCGGCGAGGATGCGGCGCTCCGGCGCATGGTACAGCACGTCGCCGGTACCGAGCGGGGCGACGCGATGGGCGCGGGCGAGCCGGGCCAGGCGCTCCAGCCGCGCCACTTCGCCCGGCCGCCGCGTCGGGGTGAAGGCAAGGTAGGCGCGATCGGCGAACGCCTCGCGCAGCCGGTCGAGATGACCGGGCAACGTGACCGGATCGTCCGGGATCAACGCGGCGAGCATCCCTTCCGACGCCGCTTGGATCTCGTCCCAGCCGAGGCGGCACCCCCCTTTGCCGGCGCGGCGCTTGCCCACGGTCAGCAGGCGGGTCAGCCGCGACCAGGCGGGACGATCGGTGGGATAAAGCAACAGCGGCGGCGCGTCGGTCGGATCGATCCGGCAGCCGGGAACCAGCCGCACGCCGCTTTCCTTCGCCCGCTGATGCGCCCGCACCATGCCGCCGACGCTGGCGCGGTCGGTGATGCCGAGCGCCGGCAGGCCGAGCGCGGCGGCGGCGGCGAACAGTTCCTCGATATGCGAGCCGCCGCGCAGGAAGGAGTGGTTGGTGGTGACCTGAAGCTCGGCGTAGGTCATGGCGGCGGGGGACGCCCGACGGTAAAGAAACGATGCCGATTCCGCCGAATATCCATACGAATACCGATGGCAACGGTCTTGCCGCCCCGTCCTCCATCAGGGTCGGTCCCGGCGGGAAGGACGCGCCCGCGCGCGCCCGGCCAATCGTCAACCGCATCCGTACAACTGATGATCGGTAGGCCGGTTAATTGTACGCACGCCCGCTGCCGGCTCATTCCTTAGCCCACGCTCAGAACATGCCGTGCAGGAACCACCGCAGATCCCCGCTTGCCGCCGCCACCCCGTCGCCGCGGCGATAGAGCCAGAAGCGCCGGCCGGCCTCGTCTTCCACTTGCCAGTAGTCGCGCGCCGCCAGCGCTTCCGCGTCGTCCCGCCACCACTCGCCCCAGATGCGCTCCGGCCCATCGGCGCGGCGCACCCGGAAGCGCCGGCGCCGCCAGGTGAAGGCGGCGGGCGGATGGTCGGGCAGCAACGCCAGCGCCTCGATCGGCTGCGGCGGACAGAGCAAGCGGGCGGGGCGCGGCAACCCGGCCGGCCAGTCCCCCCCGACCGAGCGGGCGAGCGGCGCGATCCGCCGCGCCATCCGCTCCGGCACCCAGCTTTCCACCGGCGCCGCGCGCCAGACCTGCGCCGTGCCCAGCCGGTTCGCCAGCCGGTCCACAAGGCCAGCCAGATCAGGCGGACCAGCCAGGTCGGGCGGGCCAGCCAGGTCGGGTCTTCCGGCATCGACCCCTGCCCCCTCGGTCAGTCCCGCCACCGCGGCTTGGGCCGGGGCAAGCGGCTCGGCCGCTGCAACCACCAACGCCAGCGCCGCCACGCCCAGGCCGGGATCGATCGTCTCCAGCCGCGCGCATAGCAGCCGGGCGAGATGCGCCGGGGCGCGACTGGCGCGGGCGGTACCGATGCGGATCGCCGGCACCGCGCCGTCCACCCGCTCGAACAGCAGATCGAGCCGCCGCGCCCCTGCCCCCTCCGCTTCCAGCCGGGCGCAGACCTGCGCGGTCAGCGGTGTGATGGCGGCGGCCAGCGCGTCGGCGGTCAGCAGCGGCTCGGCGAAGTCGGACCGCGCCGCGAGCGCCGCCGGCGCCCGCATCGGGGCGATCGGTTCGGGCGCCCGGCCCAGCGCCTGGTCGAGCCGCCGCGTGACGGCGGCACCGAACCGCCGGGCCAGCGGGCCGCGCGGCAGGGCGGCAAGATCGGCGATCCGCTCGACGCCCAGCCGGGCCAGCAACGCCACCGCGTCCGGCGGCAGCCGCAGCGAAGCGGTCGGCAGCGGCGCCAGTGCCGCCGCCGCTTCCCCGAGCGGCACCACGATCGCGTCCCCGGCGCCGAAGCGGGCGAGCGCCCAGGCCGCCCCCGGCGTCTCCGCCACCGCGGCCCGGGTGGCGAGGCCGGCCCGCCCCAGGCGCGCGCGCAGATCGGCGAGCAGCGCCGCCTCTCCGCCCGCCAGATGCGCCGCACCGGTCACGTCGATCCACACCCCGTCCGGCGGGTCGGGTGCTGCGAGCGGCGCGTAGCGCAGGCACCAGGCGGCGAGTCTTGCCAGCCCCGCCGCCTCCGCCACCGGATCGGCCGGCGTCACGGCCAGGCCGGGAACCAGCGCCTGCGCCTCGGCCAGCGCCATGCCGGGACGCAGCCCCAGGCCGCTTGCCGCCGCATCGACGGCGATCACCGCCAGCCGCGGCCCCTCCGGTGCCGCGACGACCCGAGGGGCAGCACCACAGGGGATAGCGACACCGAAGGCGGCGCGAGAGCGGCCTCGGTCAACCGGCGGCGCGCCGGGATGGTTCGCCTGCCCCTGATCCGGCCGATCCGTCCGGTTCCGCCGCAACCGATCCGTCCGCCAATACGGTAACCAGACGGAGACGACCCTTCGCATCGCACGCCTCCACCACGAAAGACGCCGGCGCCACCCCGCGGGCGCGCCAGAGATCGAGCTGCCAACGCGCCCGGCCCAGCCCCGGCACGTCCGGCGCATCGGCAAACGGTGGCGGCGAGGGCAGCGCGCCCACCCGCCAGCGGGTGAGCGCCGCGCTCGGCTCCCCCGGCCCCGCCGTCGCCTCGGCCGCGCCCCGCCAGGCGCGGCGCAGGACGAATCCAGTCACGCCGGAGGCTTCGGCAGCCAGATGCAGCCGCCGCGTCGCGGCGAGCGACAGCCGGCCGGACACCTCCGCCACCCCGGCCAGCAGGCCCGGATGGCGCAACCCTTCCTCCAGGCTGGCCAGCACTGCCTCCACCCGCCCGGCCTCGGCGTAGATCACCCGCCCGGGCGCGAGGCCCACGGCGGCAAGCCCGGGGGCGAACAGATCGGCCCGCTCCAGCACCCACAGCACCGGGCCTGGCGCCCGCGCGAGCAGCCCGGCGATCAGCAGCGCCGCCGCCGCGCCATGTTCCAGCTCCGTACCGGCGCCCGCGACCTCGTGCAGCGCGCCGCGGGCGAGGCCGCCGGCCGGTAGATGCCGGTCGATCGGCGGCACGCCAAAACGCAGCGCCGCGGCGGAAGGAGCCGGCCCCGCATCAGATGACGAAGCGGCTGACGGGCGTTCCAGCCGCGCCACCTGGGCGCGGAGGGCTGCCAGCCGGGAAAGGGAGGGGAGTGAGAGCATGAAGAACATATAAAGAACATAAACGCCGAAGGAAAGCCTTCCTGCCGGCACGGCGTGCCCGGTGTGGCGCGCTCGCCCGATTCGGCCTGGCCGGCACTGCCGGCTATCCTCCGGGACCCTCTCTCTCCCCTTGCGACCTCTCTTTGAACCCCGCTTGGCCGCCGCCCTTTGGACCCCGATCCGCCGCACCGCCGACCGCCCGCCGGGCCGCCGGTGCCAGGCGCATCTCCCCGCCTTATATTCCAACCGGGCGTTGACCCGCCCGTTGACCCGCCCCCGGGCCACGCCTATAAGCCGCGCCCTGAGTTGGCCCCCGTGCCGCGGGCCCGGCCTTGGCCGGTTTCGCGCAGGCGCGGGGATTTACGTTTTGCAATGATGCTGGAGTTCGGGCGTGAAGCGCACCTACCAACCTTCCAAGCTGGTCCGTAAGCGCCGCCACGGGTTTCGCGCGCGCATGTCCACCGTCGGCGGCCGGAAAGTCCTGGCCAACCGTCGTGCCAAGGGCCGCAAGCGGCTGTCGGCCTGAACGCGCCGCGGCTCCCGAGGGGGCTCCTGCGGAGGCTCCCGGCGGGGCTCGCGCCAGCGGCTTCGGGTGCACGGCCTGTGGCTTCCCTGCTCTCCGGTTGTCCGCTGCCCGGTTCCCCGCTGCCCGGACTATGGAGTTTCCGGTGCCCGCCTCGCCGCCTCGCCTGAAACGCCGTGCCGAGTTCCTGCACGTTGCCAGACGGGGCCGCAAGCTGCCCGTCCACGGCCTCGTTCTGCAGGTACTTCCGCGCGACGATACCAAGCCGGTGCGTCTGGGCTTTACCGTGACCAAGAAAGTCGGCAACGCCGTGGTCCGCAATCGCACCCGTCGCCGCCTCAAGGAAGCGGCGCGGCTGGTGCTGGCCGAACATCCGCTGCACGGCGCCGACCTGGTGCTGATCGGGCGGGATGCGACGCGGACCCGCCCCTTCCCGGACTTGCAGAACGACCTGCGCCGGGCCCTGGCGCGCGCCGGCCTGGCGCCCGCGTCATGAAGACCCACGCCATGCATGCGGGCGCCACGCGTATCCGTGGCATCAGCCCGGGCGCCTGGGTGGGGATCGGCGCGGTACGGGTCTATCAGTGGACGCTCCGCCCGGTGCTCGGCGGCAACTGCCGCTTCGCGCCAAGCTGCTCGGACTATGCGGTGGAGGCGCTGCGCCGGCATGGCGCCGTGCGCGGCAGCGGCCTCGCCGCCTGGCGCATCCTGCGCTGCAATCCGTGGTGCCAGGGCGGCTACGACCCGGTACCCGAGCATGGCCGGTTCGTCGCCGACAGCCCGGATCCGGCCGCAGAAAACCGGAGTCCGCGGACTCCGGCCAGAGAAAATTCGGTGGGGCCGTCTGCGCCCGCACCGGGCATCGACCACACGGGGCATTGAATGGATCAGAAGCGCCTGCTCATCGCGATCGCTGTTTCGCTGGCGATTCTGCTGGGCTACCAGTACTTCGCGGTCCGCTACCTGCCGCACCCGCCGACCCCGAGCCAGACGGCGACGGAACCCGCCACCTCGGCCACCGGGGGCAGCGCCTCCTCGGCGACCGCCGCGCGCGGCGGGCAGTCGGTCGCCGCGCCACCAGGGGGCGCCGCCACGGCCGCCAAGCCGGCGCCGCGCATCGCCCTTGCGATCGACGCCCCGTCAGTGCGCGGATCGATCAACCTGCTCGGCGCCCGCCTCGACGATCTGGTGCTGACCAAGTACCGCGCGACCGAGGCCCCCAATTCTCCTGACGTGCAACTGCTCGCCCCGCAGACGAGCAAGAAATCGTATTTCGTCCAGTACGGCTGGTCCGCCGCCGGGGAGCAGCATTTGGCGCTGCCTGGCCCCGACACCGTCTGGACCGCCTCGGCCAAGGCGCTCACGCCCGATCGGCCCGTCACCCTGTCGTGGAACAATGGCGCCGGCCTGACCTTCCACATCGCCTTCACCGTCGACGCGCACTACATGTTCGGCGTCACCCAGTCGGTGACCAACGCGTCCGGCACCGCGGTGAAGCTGTATCCCTGGATGCGCGTGCGCCGCGACTACACGCCGCCGCCCTCCGGCGACTACATCCTGTTCGAGGGGCTGACCGGCATCGCCCACGGGCGGCTGCAGGAAATGGGCTACCCCAAGGTCAAGAGCAACGCCAAGGACAAGCCCGGCAATGTCGGCTACGAAACCACGTCGAAGGGCGGCTGGGCCGGCATCTCGGACAAGTACTGGCTGGCCGCGCTGATCCCCGACCAGGCGGTCCCGGCCACCTTGCGCTACCGCTCCATCCCCGGGGGCGATGGGCACTACCAGGTCGACTACGTGCCGGCCACGCCCGAAACCGTCGCGCCCGGCGCCTCGGCCAGCCTGGCCAGCCACATGTTCGCCGGCGCCAAGGTGGTGAACCTGCTCGACCACTACGAGTCGAAATACAAGATCCCGCAATTCGACAAGGCGGTGGATTTCGGCTGGTTCTATTTCCTGACCAAGCCGATCTTCTACGCGCTCGACTACCTGAACGCGCTGCTCGGCAATTTCGGCCTGGCGATCATGGCCTTCACGGTCTGCGTCAAGCTGCTGTTCTTCCCGCTCGCCAACTACTCCTACCGCTCCATGAGCAAGATGCGGCTGCTGGCGCCGAAGGTCTCGGCGATGCGAGAGCGCTACAAGGACGATCCGCAGAAGCAGCAGCAGGAGATGATGGCCCTCTACAAGGCGGAGAAGGTCAACCCGGCCTCCGGTTGCCTGCCGATGGTGGTGCAGATCCCGGTGTTCTTCTCGCTCTACAAGGACATCTTCGTCACCATCGAGATGCGCCAGGCGCCGTTCTTCGGCTGGATCCACAACCTGGCGGCGATGGACCCGACCAACGTCTTCACCCTGTTCGGGCTGGTCCCGTGGGACCCGACGGTGATCTCGCCGCTGCTGCATCTCGGCGCCCTGCCGATCATCATGGGGCTCACGATGTTCGCGCAGCAGAAGCTGAACCCGACCCCGCCCGATCCGGTGCAGGCCAAGCTGTTCCTGTTCATGCCGATCATCTTCACCTTCATGCTGGCGCGCTTTCCGGCCGGGCTCGTGGTCTACTGGACCTGGAACAACATGCTGTCGGTCGCGCAGCAATGGGTGATCATGCGGCGCACCCGCCTCACCCGCCCCGGACTGGCGCGGACGTGACGCACGCCGCGGGCGAGGCCGCAGGCGCCTCGCCCGACGCGACCTTGGCCGACGCGGCGGCCGCGCAGCGGGCCGCGGACCTGGAGGCCGGCCGGCTGCTGTTCGCCGGTTCCTGCACGTTCTTCTACGCCGCCCAGCGCCTGGACCAGTTGCCGCCGGCCGGCCTGCCGGAAATTGCCGTCGCCGGCCGCTCGAATGTCGGCAAGTCCTCCCTGCTCAACGCGCTGACCGGGCAGCGGGCGCTGGCCCGCGTCTCGGTGACGCCCGGGCGCACCCGGCAGCTCAATTTCTTCAACCTCGGCGACCGCCTCGTGCTGGTCGACATGCCCGGCTACGGCTACGCCCGCGCCAGCAAGGACATCCAGCGCGACTGGCAAGGGATGATGTTCGACTACCTGCGCGGCCGCCCCAACCTGCGCCGGGTGCTGCTGCTGCTCGACGCCCGCGTGGACGTGAAAGAAAGCGACCGCCAGGTCATGGACCTGCTCGACCGCGCCGCCGTCACCTTCCAGCTCGTGCTCACCAAGACCGACGACCTGCGCGCCGGCGCCCTCGAAGCCAAACAACGCGAGACCGCCGCCCTCGCCCGCAGCCACCCCGCCGCCTACCCCGACGTGATCTCCACCAGCAGCCGCACCGGCACCGGTATCCCCGAACTCCGCGCCGCCGTGGCGGGGTTCGCGGCGTAGCCGGAGGCACGCAAGCAAGGCCAAGGGGCTTCGCCTCCTGGACCGCCACCAAGCGCGTCGCGCGTGAACCTCGCCCCCGCTAACGCGCGCTCAGGGCCTCGGTCCGCAGGCGGTCGATGGGGATCAGCGTCGTGTCGCGGTCGACGTGCCAGAACAGCCAGCCGTTGCAGGACGGCGCGTTCTGCACCGCGGCG
>JAGWSV010000050.1 GCA_028869315.1 Rhodospirillales bacterium | reverse complement strand
GGCTCGGCGAGCTGTCCGCGCGCGAGGCCTCGCTCGCCGCGCGGCTCCTGGAGCGGGCGGAGATCGAGCTGATCCCGATGCGCCGCCTGCTCGACCGCGCCGCGCCGCGGCGCTGGCGATCGCGTTCGGGCATCCTGCCCATGACGCGATGTATCTGGCGGTGGCGGAGTGCTTCGGGCGTCCCTTCGTGACCGCCGACGCCCGGCTGGCGCGAAAGCTGGAAGGCCGGGCGCCGGCGGTGCTCCTGCTCGGTGATTTCGCCGGTTGAGCGCGCACCGGCCGCGCCTCCGTTCAGCCACGCGCCGGGCGCTGCGTCGGGGCGCCGAAGGCTGGGTCGCGAGCGACGATCCGACCGACCAGGACTGGGTCGGCCCCGGACCGGGTCGGTGCCGTCGTGGCGGATCGGCCCCGGTTCGGCGCGCCGCCCCCCTGCCGAGGCGCCCGTTCCGACTGGCCCCCGATCTGCTACGAGGCCAAGGTGCTGCGCGAAGGACGGGAACCGCTCTGGTGGTGCCGTATCCGGCGCTGAGGTTCGGTAGGTCGACGTCCCAGTGTGCCGATAACGATGATGATGACGCCGGTACGGCCGACCGGCGCCGCGCGCAGGTCACGGAGCGATCCCTATCAGGCTTCCGGTCACTTCCTCCCTGATCGCGAATTCCCAGCGGCTCGGACTTCGAAGGAAGACCAGACGAAACCGCGGGCTGCGTGGGTACGTGTGGCCGCTGGCCTCGATCATCGGGCGCAAATGATCCGGGTCGGCGGCGATACCCTTGCTGATATGGGACAGGGAGTGGCGCAGGCGGCTTGCCTGGCGTGCGGCTGCCATCGTTGTCCCGGCCGAAAGCAGCTCACTCGTCGGCATCTCAGCCAGCTCGCCTGTCAGGCGCGAGTCCGTCCTCTCGTAAGGCAAATATCTCACGATCTCGTCGCGGAGATCCTGCTCGAACCCACTGAATGGCTGTCTGCCGACGATCATTTCAGAGGCAGCTCAACTCCCGACCGCTCGCCGGGCGCAGATCCGGCCGCGCTCACCACAGGCGCAGCCCGAGGCCGAACGCATAGCCGAGCGCGAACCCGGCCCCGGGCCCGATCACCCAGCCGCGCAGGATGCCGCGCAGCACCGGCGTCTGCACGGTCTCCCGCCCGCGCGCCAGCCCTGCGCCGGCCATGGCGCCGATCAACGCCTGGTTCATCGAGGTGAAGTCGCCGAAGCCCACCGCGGTCAGCACCACCAGGGCCTGCACCAGTTGCGCCGCGGTCGCCATGCGGCGGTCCATGCGCACCACGTCGAATGCCACCCGCTCCAGCAACGGGCGGCCCCAGGTGAGCACCCCGGCGGCGAGCCCCACGCCGCCGATCGCCCCGGCGGCCAGCGGGCCGGAAAACCCGGTGCTCAGGAACACCGAGGTCGCGTTGGACACGTCGTTGGCGCCCATGGTGAGCGAGGCGGCGGCGCCCACCGCGACCAGCGCGGTGCCGATGGCGCCGGTGGCCTCGGCGGTCGCCATCGCCGGGATCCGGTCGAACAGCCGGGTGAAGGCGAAGCCGAGCCCGCAGGCGATCACCGGCGCCGCCACCCAGACCAGGGCGAGATGTCCGATCGCGGTCCAGCGCACCGCAAGACCGAGCGCCTGTGCCACCCCGGCGAGGCAGAACACCAGGATCTGGATCGTCGAGGTCGGGATGCGCCGCTGCGTGAACAGCGTGGTCAGCAGGAACGCCGCCGCCAGGATCAGGATCGCCGGCAGGGTCCCGAGCGTGGCGCCGCGCAGCAGCCCGTGGCCGACATGGACCAGCACGCGGTGGCTGAGGAAGGCCGCTCCGGCCAGGGTGAAGGCGGCTATGGTCAGCAGCGCCGGGCGCAGCCGGATGCTGCCGCTGGCGTACGGCATGCCCATGCAGGCGCCGGTGTAGTGGGCGCCCATGCTCCAGGCGAAGGCGAGCCACAGCAGGACCAGCACGAGATCGGCTTGCGTCATGGCATCCGATAGGTAGACCGGCGTCCTGGGGGAGATGGCGTCTTTGCGGGCCCGGCCTACCCGGCCGGCGGCACCGAGGTGACGGCGGCGGGCGGAGCGGCGCCCGCGCCCGGCTGGGCGCGCACCATCTGCAAGGCCGTGCCGATCACCGCGCCGATATTGCCGAGATCGGTCGGGATCACCATCGTCGTGCCCTGCTTCGCCAGGTTGCCCCACTGGCCGATGAAGTCCTTGGCGAGCTGCATCTGCATCGCCGCCATGCCGCCATCGGTCACGGTGGCTTCGCCGATGGTGCGGATCGCCAGGGCGGAGGCGGCGGCGACCAGTTCGATCGCTTTCGCCTCGCCTTCGGCGCGCAGCACTTCCGCCTGGCGGCGCCCGTCGGCAAGGTTGATCTCCTGCTGGCGCTGGCCTTCGGAGGTGTTGATCTGCTGCTGGCGCACCCCTTCCGAGCGCGCGATGGTCGCCCGCTTCTCGCGTTCGGCGGTGATCTGCAGCTCCATCGCGCGCAGGATCTCCGCCGGCGGCGTGATGTCCTTGATCTCGTAGCGCAGCACCTTGATGCCCCAGTTCACCGCCGCCTCGTCCACCGAGGCGGCGACGGCGGCGTTGAGCACCTGGCGCGAGGACAGCGCCTGGTCGAGATGCAGCTTGCCGATCTCCGAGCGCATCGTGGTCTGGGCCAGCTGCATCGCCGCGTTCATCGGGTTGGACGAGCCGTAGGCCGCCTTCACCGGGTCGGTGATCTGCAGATAGAGGAAGCCGTCCACCGTCAGCGTCGTGTTGTCGAGCGAGATGCAGACCTGCGGCGCCACTTCGGTCGGGATTTCGCGGGTATCGAAGCGGAATGCCACCCGGTCGAGGAACGGCACGACGATATTGAGCCCGGGGCCGAGCACGCGGTGGAACTTGCCCAGCCGCTCCACCAACCACGCCTGCTGCTGCGGCACGATCCGGAACGCGGTGCGCAGCATCGCGAAGACCAGCATGAAGACGAGGACGACGACGATCAACGAGCCGAGGGCTGCGGGCATCACGTGCTCTCCGGTGCGGGGCGGTGCGGGGCGGTGCCCGGCGGCGGCCCCAGATGAAGCAGGCTGCCGTCCTTGCGGGCGATGACGGCCACGTCCCCCACCGCAAGCGGCGGGCCCTTGTCGATGACGGCGTCCCAGCGCGTGCCGCGATAGGACACCACCACGCGCCGCCCGCCGGCACTGACGGAGACGACGGTGACCTCTTCCCCGGCATCCAGATCGGCCAGTCCCCGCCCGCGCGGCAGGCGGCGGCGCATGATCCAGACCAGGGCCATCGCGCCGACGCAGCCGGCCGCGAAGACGGACAGCAGCAGTTCCGGGTGGACCCAGAAGCCAAGCACGACGGTCAGCAGCGCCACCGCGGCGATGGCGGCGAGGTAGAACGTGCCGGTGTGCAATTCCACCAGCGCGGCCCAGAGGGCGAGAACCAGGAAGACCCACTGCACCCATTGCATGGGCGAAGCATACGCCATCTGGCGTTCGCCAGCCATGGCCGATCGGTGACGGGCATCCGTTGCCGGCGCGTCCGCCCGAACGGCCGCCCCGCTTCCTGCGGGACGACGGGTTATGCCGCGCCGGCGCCCGGATCGGGGTCGATGCCCGCCACGATCTCCTGGGCCCGGTAGCCCTGGGCGAACAGCAGCGCGCGCAATCCGGTGTGGTCCACCCGCGCGCGCGCTTCCGCCGCGACCACGGGCTTGGCGTGGAACGCGACCCCGAGTCCGGCTTCGCGCAGCATCGCCAGGTCGTTGGCGCCGTCGCCCACCGCGAGGCTTTCGGTGGCGAGAAGGCCGCGCTCGGCACTGAGCGCGCGGAGGGTCGCGAGCTTGGCGTCGCGGTCCAGGATCGGTTCGGCGACGGTGCCGCTGAGCCTGGCCCCGTCATGTTCCAGCACGTTCGAGCGGTGCAGGTCGAAGCCTACGAGCGCCGCCACCCGGCCGGTGAAGAAGGTGAAGCCGCCGGACACCAGCGCCGTCGTCGCGCCGTGGGCGCGCATCGTCGCCACCAGTTCCGCCGCGCCGTTTGTCAGCCGCACCCGCGCCCAGGTTTCCTCCAGCGCATCGAGCCGCAGCCCTTTCAACATGCCGACCCGCTCGCGCAGCGCGGTGGCGAAGTCGATCTCGCCGTTCATGCTGCGCTGGGTGATGGCGGCGATTTCCGCCTTGAGCCCGGCGAAGTCGGCCAGTTCGTCGAGCGTCTCGCCGGTGACGATGGTGCTGTCCATGTCGGCGATCAGCAGCCGCTTGCGCCGTCCCGCCACGGGAACCGCCAGCGCGTCGACCGGCGCGGCGCCGAGCGCGGCGCGCACCGCGTCCATCGGCGGCGGCGCGGGCAGCGGAATGTCGGCCGCCTCGCCGGCGGACAGCAGCACGGGCACGCCGCCGCCGACCGCCGCGCGCACCCGGGCGATCAGCGCCGGGGTGAGCGGGAAGGCGGCCGGATCGGCCACCAGGGTGAGCACGTGGGTCGGGGGGGTTTGCATGGCGGGCGGAAACTGCCAGCGCGGCGGAGCCGCGACAAGACAGGCAGCGCGGCGGAGCCGCGACAAGACAGCCCGCGCGGTGGGGCCGCGACAGGACAACACTGAAACCTTTTCGCTACCGGGCGCGTGCTGTCGTCTTGCGCGGCAGCACAACAGGGAACGCATCGCCATGCTCGTGGTTACGACGGAGACGGTTGCCGGCCGGCAGGTCCGCCAGACGCTGGGGCAATGTTTCGGGGTGGTGGTGCGCTCGCGCGGCATCGGCGGCAACATCGCCGCCGGGCTGCGCTCGCTGGTCGGCGGCGAAATCGTTGAATACACGCAGATGCTGGAAGAAGCGCGCAAGCATGCGGTGGACCGGCTGGTGGACAACGCCGCCCTGATGGGGGCGAACGCGATCCTGATGCTGCGCTTCGATTCCTCCGAGATCGGCCAGACCATGAGCGAGATCGTCGCCTACGGCACGGCGGTCATCCTCGACCCGGCCTGAGCGGGGCACCGGCTGCCATGCTGCGCGGCCTGGTGATCGCGATGGGCGCGCTGCTGCTGGCGGGCGCCCTGTTCGTGCTGGCCGCCGGGGCCGGCGGCGCCGCGGTCGCGTTGAGCATGTTCGGCGCGGTGCTGCTGCTCGGCACGCTGTTCGAGCGGCGCCGCTATCGCGCCATCGCCGCGGAGCCGCCCGGCGAAGGGTGGGAGCGCACCGCGGAACGGTTCCGCGATCCGACCGGCGGCGGGCCGGTGGAGGTGTGGTTCAACCCGGCCACCGGGCAGCGGCGCTACGTGCGGGCCGGGCCCGGCGCGCCGCTCCCCGATCGGTAGGCAGCGATCCGGGGCGGCGGCCGGTTTCCGAGGGTTTGCGCCAGCCTGTGGTGAGACCGGGCAGGGGGAGAGTTGAGCCGCCGGCCGCCGCGCCCCATACCGTGGCGGCGACACCCCGCTTTCCCTGGATTGCCGCCCGCCCATGGCTTCCCTCGCCGCCCCCGCCGCCGCCCCGGCCGCCGCCGCGGGGCGGAAGGACCCGCCCGCGGTCATCGTCGCCGGCCCCACCGCCAGCGGCAAGTCGGCATTGGCGCTGGCGCTCGCGCGCCGGCTGGACGGCACCGTCATCAACGCGGACGCGATGCAGGTCTATCGCGACCTGCGGGTCCTGACCGCCCGGCCCAGCGCGGCGGACGAAGCGCTGGTGCCGCACGCGCTCTACGGCGTGCGCCCGGCGGCGGAGCCGGGCAGCGCCGCCTGGTGGCGGGCGGCGGCGCTGGAGGCGATGGAGGCCGCCCGCGCCGGCGGCCGGGTGCCCATCCTGTGCGGCGGCAGCGGCCTCTATCTCGCCGCGCTGGTCGAAGGGCTCGCCGACATCCCGGACCCGGGGCCGGCGGCGCGGGCCGAAGCGCGCGGGCTGCTCGCCAGCCTCGGCCCGGCGGCGCTGCACGCGAGGCTCGCCGCCGTCGATCCGGTGACGGCGGCGCGGCTGCGCCCCTCCGACAGCCAGCGGATCGCGCGCGCCTATGAGGTCTGGCGCGGCACCGGCCGTGGTCTCGCCGCCTGGCAGGACGCGGCGCCGGAGCGGACCGCCCCCGGATGGCGCTTCGCCGCGATCACGCTCGATCCGCCGCGGGAGGCCTTGCGCGCCGCCGCGGCCGCGCGGTTCGATGCCATGCTGGAAGACGGCGCGATCGAGGAGGTGCGGGCGCTGCTGCGCCTCGGCCTGGACCCGGCGCTGCCGCTCATGCGCGCGCACGGGGTGCCGGAACTGGCGGGGTTTCTGCGTGGCGAGCTGAGCCTGGCGGACGCGGCCCGCCGGGCGGTCGCCGCGACCGGCCGCTACATGAAGCGCCAGAGCACCTGGCTGCGGCACCATGCGCTGGCGCCGGCCGGGCGCGCGCATATGATCCATGCGCGAAGCGCGGGTCTGGCGCAATTTTCGGAAAGGATACTGGCCGAAATCATAGAGTTTATTCACAGCCCGGGTTGACGCGCCGCAACATGCGCCGTATGCGTGCCGTCCCGCCGCCCGGCTTCGGCCGCGCGGCCATGGAACGGGAGCAAGCGATGCCGGCGGAAACGATGCAGTCTGGTGCGGAGGTGCTGCTCCGCGCCCTGAAGGACCAGGGTGTGGACGTTGTCTTCGGATATCCCGGCGGCGCCGTGCTGCCGATCTACGATGCGATCTTCAACCAGAACGCGATCCGCCACATCCTGGTCCGCCACGAGCAGGCGGCGGTGCACGCGGCCGAAGGCTACGCCCGTTCCACCGGCAAGGTCGGCGTCGTACTGGTGACCTCGGGTCCCGGCGCCACCAATGCGGTGACCGGGCTGCTCGACGCGCTGATGGATTCCATTCCGGTGGTGTGCCTGACCGGGCAGGTGCCGACGCATCTGATCGGCAACGACGCGTTCCAGGAAGCCGACACGACCGGCATCACGCGGCCCGCCACCAAGCACAACTACCTGGTGAAGCGCTCCGACGACCTGGCCCGGGTGGTGCACGAGGCGTTCTACATCGCCCGCTCCGGCCGGCCGGGCCCGGTGGTGATCGACCTGCCGAAGGACATCCTGATCGGCAAGGCGCCGTATGTCGCGCCGGTCGCGACGCATCGCAGCTACCGGCCGCGGACGGAGCCCGATCCGGCGCAGATCGGCCAGGCGGTGGCGCTGCTCAAGGGCGCGAAGCGCCCGGTGATCTACACCGGCGGCGGGGTGGTGAACGCCGGGCCAGCGGCGGCGGCGGCGCTCACCCGTTTCGTGCGCATGACCGGGTTTCCCTGCACCAGCACGCTGATGGGGCTGGGCGCGTTTCCGGCCTCCGACCCGCAGTTCCTCGGCATGCTCGGGATGCACGGGACGTTCGAGGCCAACCTGGCGATGCACGGCGCCGACGTGCTGCTGGCGGTCGGCGCGCGGTTCGATGACCGGGTGACCGGGCGGCTCGCCGCCTTCTGCCCCGGCGCCAAGAAGATCCATATCGACATCGACCCGTCCAGCATCAACAAGACGGTGCCGGTCGACGTCGCGATCATCGGCGATGCCGGCCGGGCGATCGCCGAGCTGACCGCCGCGTGGGAAGCCGACGCCGCGACGCCGGACCGCGCCGCGCTGGCCGAGTGGTGGCGCCAGATCGACGCGTGGCGGGCCAAGCAGTGCCTGCGCTTCACCCAGGACATGGCGCCCGGCGCGATCATCAAGCCGCAATACGCGATCCGCCGGCTGCACGAGCTGACCCGCGCGCAGTCGAAGGACACGTTCATCACCACCGAGGTCGGCCAGCACCAGATGTGGGCGGCGCAGCATTTCGGCTTCGAGAAGCCGAACCGCTGGATGACCTCCGGCGGCCTCGGCACCATGGGCTACGGCCTGCCGGCGGCGATGGGCGTGCAGCTGGCGCATCCCGATGCGCTGGTGATCGACATCGCCGGCGAGGCGTCGATCCTGATGAACATCCAGGAGATGGGCACCCTGGCGCAGTACCGCCTGCCGGTGAAGGTGTTCATCCTGAACAACCAATATATGGGCATGATCCGCCAGTGGCAGGAACTGCTGCACGGCAGCCGCTATTCCGAGAGCTATTCGAACGCGCTGCCGGATTTCGTCGGGCTGGCCGAGAGCTTCCACGCCACCGGCCTGCGGGCGGAGAATGTCGGCCAGTTGGACGGCGTGATCGAACGCATGCTGGCGTCGGACCGTGCGGTGATCGCCGACATCGCGGTCGATCCGGCGGAGAACTGCTTCCCGATGATCCCGTCGGGCGCGGCACACAACGAAATGATCCTGGGCCCCGAGCACGAGGACGAAGCGCGCGGGATCACCGACGAGGGGCTGGTGCTGGTATGACGGACGCCCGCCGCCCCGCCGCCGCCGACCGACAGGACTGAGCGATGCCCGCCCCCGACAACAACCATTTGCGCAGCGCCACGATTTCCGTGCTGGTCGATAACGAGTCGGGCGTGCTCGCCCGCGTCATCGGGCTGTTTTCCGGCCGTGGCTACAACATCGACAGCCTGACCGTGGCGCCGGTGGACGACGCGCGCGGCCGTTCGCGGATCAACGTCGTCACCTCCGGCACCGAGATGGTGATCGAGCAGATCAAGGCCCAGCTCGACCGCCTGGTGCCGGTGCACCGGGTCGCCGACCTGACCCGCGAAGGCCCGCATGTGGCGCGCGAGATGGCGCTGGTGAAGGTGGTCGGCACCGGCGACGGCCGGGTGGAAGCGCTGCGTATCGCCGAGACCTTCCGCGCGCGGGTCGTGGACACCACGATCGAGAGCTTCGTCTTCGAACTGACCGGCGCCACCGAAAAGCTCGACGCCTTCATCGAGCTGATGCGCCCGCTGGGCCTGGCCGAGGTGTCGCGCACCGGGGTCGCCGCGCTGGCGCGGGGAACAAGGACGATCGGCGGCAACGTCACGTAGCAAAAGGGATAAGCTGGTGGCGCTGATCGAAGGGTTACGAATACGAAACTATCGTGCTCTGCGTGACGTGACCCTGGGGCGGCTGTCGCGGTCCCAAACGGGTGATCCGCTGACGCCGCTCACCGTGGTGATCGGCAGGAACGGGGCCGGCAAGAGCACGCTGTTCGATGCGTTCGGTTTCCTCGCCGATTGTCTGGTGATCGGTGTGGAGGCGGCGTGCGACCGCCCGCAGCGCGGCGGGTTCGAACGCCTGCGCTCCATGGGCATCGTGGAGCCGATCAGCTTCGAAGTATATTACAGAGAGGCGCAGAACCATCGCCCGATCACCTACGAGCTCGCGATCGACCTGGACCGAGCCGGCCGGCCTGTTGTCGCATCGGAAGTGCTGCGCCAGAGGCGCCGCGATCAAAGATACGGCCAACCGTTCCCATTTCTTCGCCTCGACCACGGCGCGGGCCAGGCCTGGGCCGGTGAGGACGCGCTCGACATCGAGGGCGAGGAGTCGAACGAACGGGTGCCGGTTCGGCTGACCGACCCGCGGCAGCTTGGCATCGCCACCTTGGGGACCTTGCGTGACCACCCGCGGATCACGCGGTTCCGGGATTTTCTCAAGGGCTGGTATTTGTCCTACTTCACGCCCGATGCGGCGCGCGGCCTTCCGGCGGCGGGGCCGCAGCGGCACCTGAGCGTGCATGGCGACAACCTGGGCAATGTCGTGCAGTTCATGGAGCGTGAACACAAGGATCGGTTCGCGGGCATCCTCCGCCGTATCGCGGCGCGGATCCCCGGCGTGAAGACCATCGACACCCACGTCACCGAGGACAAGCGGGTCCTGCTGCGCTTCAATGACGGCGGTTTCACCGATCCGTTTTTCGCGCAGCAGATGTCGGACGGCACGCTCAAGCTGTTCGCCTATATGCTGCTGCTCGAGGATCCCGACCCGCCGCCGTTCATTTGCATCGAGGAGCCGGAAAACGGACTGTACCACCGGCTGCTCGATACGCTGGCGCGCGAGTTCCGGGCCCACGCCACCGGCCGCTCCGGCGCCCCGCAGCTTTTCGTGACCACCCACCAACCCTATTTCGTGGACGCGCTGACGCCGGAGGAGGTTTGGATCCTCGAGAAGGGCCAGGACGGGTTCTCGGCGGTCCGTCGCGCCTCCGAGATCGCGGTCGTCCGCAACATGGTGGCCGAGGGGCTGCCGCTCGGCGGCCTCTGGTACAGCGATTATCTCGATTCCTAGCCATGCATATCGAGGTTCTGGCCGAGGACAGTTCCGGCGCGCGTCTGCTCGGGCATATCATGCCGAAGCTGATCGGGCCGCATGGCGAGCCGCATACTTGGCGCGTTCACCCCTATCGTGGCGTTGGCCGACTTCCTCCGGATCTTGTTGGCACCAGTGATGCACATCGCCGCATCCTGCTCGATCAGCTTCCACGCCTTCTGCGCGGCTACGCCAGGACACCGGGAATCGATGCCGTCGTCGTGGTTCTCGATACGGACGACCGCGATTGCGCGGCTTTCCTGCACGAGCTACGCGTCCTTGCCGACCGGTGCGGTGCCGGGCACCTGACCATGTTCCGCCTTGCGATCGAAGAAATCGAGGCCTGGTACCTGGGCGACCGGGCCGCCTTCGCCGCCGCATTTCCCAAGGCGCGCATGGCGGCGCTCGACACCTATGCGCAAGACAGCGTCTGCGGCACCTGGGAACGCATCGCCGATGCCGTCCACCCGGGCGGCAGCGCGGCCGTCCGTCACGCCGGATGGCCCTTGCCGGGTCAACTCAAGCACGATTGGGCCGAACGGATCGGTCCATTGCTCGATCCCGCCCGCAACCTCTCGCCCAGTTTCGGCAAGCTGCGCGATGGACTCCGGCGGCTGACCGGCCTATCGCCCGCTTCAGCCCCAGGCTGACCGCCACCCCATCTCCGTCACAGAAGGACCTCCGACCATGCGTGTCTATTACGATCGCGACGCCGACGTGAACCTGATCAAGGGCAAGCGCGTCGCCATCATCGGCTACGGCAGCCAGGGCCACGCCCATGCCAACAACCTCAAGGACAGCGGCGTGGCCGAACTCGCCGTCGGCCTGCGCGCGGGCTCGGCCGGCGTCGCCAAGGCGGAAGCCGCCGGGATCAAGGTGATGGACCCGGCCGAGTGCGCCAGGTGGGCCGACGTGGTCATGGTGCTGACGCCCGACGAAGGCCAGGGCGACCTCTACCGCGAGAAGCTCGGCCCCAACATGAAGCCCGGCGCCGCGCTCGCCTTCGCGCACGGGCTCAACGTCCACTTCAACCTGCTCGATCCGCGCCCCGACATCGACGTGTTCATGATCGCGCCGAAGGGCCCCGGCCACACCGTGCGCAGCGAGTACCAGCGCGGCGGCGGCGTGCCCTGCCTGGTCGCGGTGGCGCAGAACCCGTCCGGCAACGCGCTGGAGATCGCGCTGTCCTATGC
>JAGWSV010000049.1 GCA_028869315.1 Rhodospirillales bacterium | reverse complement strand
ATCCCCTCCCGCCCGGTCAACACGAGCATGAGCATCAGGCTGAGGCCGCCGAGGACGAACAGCCAGGCGAGGAAGGACTTGATGGAGGCGACGTTGGCGCGTTCGAATGCCCGCAGCCCGCCCATGAAGGCCAGCAGGGCGAGGCCGCCAAGGATCAGCCAGGGCATCGCCGGCCTGCCCGAACAACGTGCCCATGACCGGCGCGCCCATGAACAACGTGCCCATGAACAACGTGCCCATGAACAACGTGCCCATGACCGGCGCGCCCATGACCGGGGCGACCGTGGCCGGTGCGCCCGTGACCGGCGCGCCGGGTCACGACCCGGTGAAGCGCGGCGGGCGCTTCTCCTTGAAGGCGGCCACGCCCTCCCGGTGGTCCTCGGTATCATGCAGCTGCGGCTGCACCAGGCTCTCGTAGTCGAGGAATTCGTCCAGCCCGGGGCCCGTCGCGCGGTCGAACATGCGCTTGGCCAGCCCGAGCGCGAAGGTTGGCCCGGCGGCGTAGTCGGCGGCGAGTTCCCGCGCCTTGTCGAGCAGCGTGTCCCCCGGCACCACATACTCCACGAGGCCGAGCCGCAGCGCCTCGTCGGCGGCGACGATGCGGCCGGAGAAGGCCAGTTCCTTGCCGCGGGCCGGGCCCACCCGGCGGGCCAGGAACCAGGCGCAGCCGCCGTCGGGGGCCAGCCCGACCCGGCGGAAGGTGGCGCCGAAGCGGGCATCCTCGGCCGCCACGATGAGGTCGCAGGCCAGCGCGTAGCTCCAGCCCACGCCGACCGCCACGCCGCTGACGGCGGCGATGATCGGCTTCTCGATGTCATGCAGCAGGCGCACGACCGTATGGCTGCCGCGCTGCAGCCGCGCGCGGTCGGCGCGGAGCGAGCGGGCCTCGCCCATCTTCCCGACATCGGCCCCCGCGCAAAAATGCGTCCCGGCGCCGGTGAGGATGGCGGCGCGGATCGCCCCGTCGTCGCGGACGCGGATCAGGTGGTCGCGCAGTTCGGCGCGCATCTCCATGCTCAGCGCGTTCATCCGCTCCGGCCGGTTCAGCACCAGCCGCGCCACCGGGCCGTCCAGGATCAGGTCGACCGCCATCGCTTTCCCCTTCGCACCGGGCGCCGTTCATCTTGTCCGCGGCTATCCATGCGCGGTTGACGGGGCCGGGACAAGCCGCCAGCGTCCCGGGCGGCGGGACGAGGGAGAGGGATGATGGCGCGGCCGTTCGAAGGCATCCGGGTGATCGACATCACGCATGTGCTGGCGGGGCCGTTCGCGGCCTACCAGCTCGGCGTGCTCGGCGCGGACGTGATCAAGGTGGAACATCCGGCCGATCCGGACCAGAGCCGCGGATCGGGCACCGACCCGGCGCTGAACCAGGCGCAGATGGGCACCGGGTTCCTCACCCAGGGATCGAACAAGCGCGCCATCACCGTCGATCTCAAGACGCCGGCGGGGCAGGAGATCATCCGCAAGCTGGCGGCGACGGCGGACGTGCTGGTGGAGAACTACCGGCCGGGCGCGTTCGAGGCGCTGGGCCTGGGCTACGAAGCGCTCGCGGCGATCAATCCGCGGCTGATCTATGCCTCGTTCTCCGCCTTCGGCCAGGGCGGGCCGCGGCGCGAGCAGACCGCCTACGACCACGTGATCCAGGCGACCTCCGGGATCATGGCGATGACCGGGACCGAGGCGGTGAACCCGATCAAGTTCGGCTCCCCGGCGATCGACTACGCGACCGGCACGATGGGGGCCTTCGCGCTGTCGGCCGCGCTGTTCCAGCGCGCGCGCACCGGGGCGGGCCAGCGCATCGACATGGCGATGCTGGACGTGGCGATGATCCTGATGGCGTCGCACCTGACCGGGTTCCTGCGCAACGGCAGGCATCCGAAGCCCGCCGGCAACAAGCACCCGCATGCGACGAACTCCGCCTACGCGACCCGGGACGGCGCGCTGGTGATGCTCGGCGCCTCCAACCTGCGCCAGCAGAAGCGGCTGTGGACGGTGCTGGAACGGCCGGACATGATCAAGCGCACGAACGAGGCGCGCGACGCCGATCACGCGCGCGAGGAAGCGCTGCTCACCGAGATCCTGGCGACCCGAACCGCGGACGAGTGGGAGGAGTACCTGCAGGCCCGCCACGTTCCCGCCGCGCGGGTGCGGCGGATGGAGGAGGCGCTGGCCGATCCGCAACTGGCAAGCCGCGGCGTGATCCATCGCCACGACGGCGCGCCGGGGGTGGAGGGGGGCTTCTCGGTGCCGCTGGCGGCCTTCACATTCGCCCATGACGGGCCGCGGATCGATACCCCGCCGCCGGGCTTCGGCCAGCATACGGACGAGGTCCTGCGCGAGCTTGGTTACACCCCGGACGCGATCGCCGCGTTGCGGGCGGAAGGAGTGGTGTAAGATGCAACTGGGTCGTCTGGGCGTCTGGTATCCGGTGGACCGGCTGGATGCGGCGGGGCTGCGGGGCTTCGTCGCCACGGTGGAGGGGCATGGCTACGACGCGCTGTGGTACCCGGAATCGCGCGGCTACGAATCCTTCTCGATCGCCGGGTTCATGCTGGGAGCGAGCACGAAGCTGAAGCTCGGCTCCTCGATCGCCAGCATCTATGCGCGCGACGCGTTTACCGCCGGGCGCGGCCTGGCGACCCTGCGCGACATGTACGGAGACCGCTTCATCCTGGGGCTGGGCGTGAGCCACGTGCCGATGGTGGAGGGGCTCCGCGGGCACCAGTACGCCAAGCCGGTGCCGGCGATGCGGGCCTATCTGGACGGGATCGACAAGGCGCTCGGCGGAGGCTCGGCCGATGCGCCGATCGCGCTCGCCGCGCTCGGGCCGCTGATGCTCAAATTGTCGGCCGCCCGCACCCGCGGCGCGCTGCCCTACAACGTGACGCCCACGCATACCGCCGCGGCGGCGAAGGCGCTTGGGCCGGACAAATGGCTCGCGGTGGAGCAGAAGGTCTGCCTGGAGACCGATCCGGCGAAGGCGCGCGCGCTCGGGCGGAAGGAGCTGGAGCGCTACCTGCGGCTCGACAACTACCGCAACAACTGGCTGCGCATCGGGTTCACCGAGGCCGAGTTGGAGAATGGCGGATCCGACCGGTTCATCGACGCGATGGTGCTGTGGGGCGACGCGGCCACGATCCAGCGCGGGCTGCGGGCGCATTTCGACGCCGGCGCGACGCATGTGTGCCTGCAGCCGGTGCATGCGGAGGCGGATTGGGCGGCGCGGGACCGCACGGTGGCGGCGCTCGCGGGCACGTAGGGGCGACGCCCGACGCGGCGCCCCGGTGGGCGCCCCGGTGGGCGCCCTGGTGGGCGCCCCGTTGGCGCAGAACTGCCGCCCGGGACGCCGGACGGGTCTTGCCGCCGTGTCGCGATCCGGCGATCACGGCCGCCGCGCGGTGCGCAAAATTGAAACTTTCCCGGGCACGCGACATGGCCGCGCCGCCGTCCGGCGGCGGCGTGGGCGCAGCATTGCAGCGCCGCAGGCGAAAGCAGAAATTCGAGGCAGCCGGGATTCCGGCATGTATTCATTCCTGAACAACACTGTCTGCCATTGCGGCGCCTAAATCCAGATTTCGGGACGTGCCGACGCCCGCCGCCGCTTTTTTGAGGTCTGCACCGGCTGACGATCGCACCCGCGACGCGCCGGCGGCGAAGGCCGGATCTGCGCCGCCCGTCAGTGCGCTAGGCAACGTTTCACAACAGATTGTGATGATGCCGAAGATTGACAGTCTGACATCGTCGGTTCGTAGATTGGTATACATTCGATACCGGGTTGCAATTCGGACCCGAACCGAACGCGGCAACGTCGGAGAGAGAGGGGGGGGGATGGAGCGCAACTGCCCAACGCGCGGTCGCGTGCATCTCGGGGCGTTCTCGAACCCGAGGGAGAGCAGCCCTGCATGCCGCTCCACCGCGAGACCGGGTAGCAACGAGCACCGTGCGGTAAAGCATCACCATGCCGAGCGCCATGTTTCGGCGCTGGCGCGTCGGAGCCTGATATTCCCCGTCGTCGCGGCGCTCGTCGCATCGCTTGCGATCCCGTTCGCCGCTCGAGCGGATGGAAGCGCAAGCGGTGCGGGCCGCTACTACACCGCGGCGCAGGCCGATGCCGGCAAGGCCGTGTTCCAGCAGCAATGCGCGATCTGTCATGGCCGCCATTTGCAGGGGAAGGCCGGTCCCGCGCTTTCCGGCAAGATGTTCCTGAGCGTATCCCAGTTCCAGAAGCTCACGGCCGACTATCTTTTCCGGTTCATGTCCAAGCACATGCCGCTGAACGCGCCCGGAAGCCTGACGCAAACCCAGTACCTGGACGTCCTGGCGTACATCCTGCGGGTCAACGGCTATCCGGCCGGCCTGCACCAGATTGCCGCCAACGACACGAAGCTGACCCGCATCAAGATCGAACCGCCGGGGAAGCCCTAGAAAACAACAGAAGACGTGGAGGAGCGACATGAGCAAGAAAAGCGGAATCCCTCTCAGTGCCAGCCTGCTGGCCTGCGTGTTCTATGCGTGCGCCGGCGCGGTTGGCGCCCTGGCTCCTGCGCACGCAGGCACCACCGACAACGCCGCGACCCCGGGGACGACGCGCGGCGTCGGCAGCGCGGTCGGCGTGGACGTCAACGTCAGCGACCAGCAGCTGATGAACGCGAGCCGCAACCTCGATAACTGGATGCTCTACGGACGCACCTACAAGAACCAGCGCTTCTCGCCGCTGAAGCAGGTCAACGCCGACAACGTCAAGGCGCTGCAGCCGGTCGCGATCATCCAGACCGGGGTCGCCGCGAGCTTCGAGAACAGCCCGATCGTCGTCAACGGGATCATGTACGTCTCGACCCCGTGGGACCATGTCATTGCCTACGACGCCACGAACGGGAAACAGCTGTGGTCCTACACGGCGAGCCTCGGCTACACCCAGCTGTGCTGCGGCCCCGAGAGCCGCGGCGTCGCGGTGGCGGACGGCAAGGTCTATCTTGCGACGCTGGACGCGCATCTGATCGCCCTGAACGCCGCCACCGGCAAGGTCGAATGGAACACGCAGGTCGCGGATTCGCGGGCCGCCTTCTCCCTGACGATGGCGCCGCAGGTGTACGACGGGATGGTGATCGTCGGCAGCTCCGGGGCCGAGTTCCCGACGCGGGGCTTCGTCGCGGCTTACAGCGGCAGCACCGGCAAGCAGATATGGCGCTTCCACACCATCGCCGCGCCCGGTGAGCCCGGCGGCAACAGCTGGAGCGGCGATTCCTGGAAGACCGGCGGTGGGTCGATGTGGAACACGCCCGCCATCGACCCCAAGCGGGGCCTGATCGTCTTCGGCGTCGGCAACCCCAACCCCGACAATTACGGTGGGGGCCGGAAGGGCGACAACGCCTACACGGACTCGATCGTCGCGCTGCACGTGAAGACGGGCAAGCTCGCCTGGTGGTACCAGGAAGTGAAGCACGACCTGTGGGACTACGACGCGGACGCGCCGGTGGTGCTGCTGCACGTCAAGGACGCCCAGGGACAGGACATCGCGGCGGCGGCCGAGGCGGGCAAGGAAGGGCAGGTCTTCTTCGTCAATCGCGACAACGGGCACCTGATCCGCAAGTCCGAGCCGTTCGTCGAACAGAGCGCCAACATGTACACCACCCCGCCGGCCAAGGGATACGTGAACATCTATCCCGGCGCCCAGGGCGGCAATGAATGGTCGCCGGAGGCCTACTCGCCGAAAACGCGCCTGTTCTACGTCGACGGCACCAACGAGTCCTGGGAATATACCGCCGAAAAGCCGGACCAGACGGTCGTCGGCCATCTGCGGCTCGGCTCCGTGCTGCAGCCGATCACGAAGAACGGGGCGATCGCCTTGGGCGAGCCCGGGGCGGGGCGGAACCAGGCGCATACCAAAGGCGCGATCCAGCCGACCGGAACCTTGTCGGCCGTCGACGTGGATAGCGGCAAGATCGCGTGGCAGTACGCGTCGCACTACCCGATGCTTGGCGGCGTCCTGGCGACGGGCGGGAATCTCGTGTTCGCGGGCGAAATGAACGGCGACTTCGACGCTTTCAACGCGCAGACCGGGCAGAAGCTCTGGCACTTCCAGCTGGGCGCCGGCGTGAACGCGCCGCCGGTCACCTACCGGGTCAACGGCACGCAATACGTTGCGGTTGCCGCCGGCGGCAACGCGGCGAACGGCAATCCGGTTCTGATGAAGGAACTGGGGCTGCATTTCGGCGACGGGATCGCGATCTTCGCGCTCAACGATCAGGTCGCGCGGAAATAGAGCATGCGGGGGCCGGGGCATCCGGCCCCCGTTTTCCCCTTGGGGTGGGAGACTGCATATGGTCGTGCTTCATGTGAACGGGCAGCAATACAGCTACGACGGCGACCCGTCGGTGCCCTTGCTCTGGGTCCTGCGCGACGAACTGGGCCTGACGGGGACCAAGTTCGGTTGTGGCGGCGGGTATTGCGGCGCCTGCACGGTGCACCTGAACGGCGTCGCCGTGCGCTCGTGCCAGGTCAAGGCCGAAAACGCCGCGGATCGGCAGATCGTCACCATCGAGGGGCTCGACCCGCATGGCGAGCACGTGGTGCAGCGGGCCTGGCGGGAGGCGAACGCGCCGCAATGCGGCTACTGCCATGCCGGGCAGATCATGCAGGCGTCGGCGCTGCTGGCCGCCAACCCGAAGCCGACCGAGGCCGACATCCACCGCGTGATGGCCGGCAACATCTGCCGATGCGGCTGCTACCAGCGCATCGCCGAAGCGATCAACCTCGCCGCGACGGAGGCCTGACGCCATGACCCACATGTTCGATGCGCTTTCGGTTCCGCCTGGAACCGTCGCCAATGTCAGCCGCCGCTTCCTGCTCAAGGGCGCCGTCGCGGCGGGAACCCTGGTCGTCGGGGCCAGCATCCTGCCGAACCGGGCGATGGCCGCATGGGTGACGGGCGCGAACAAGATGCCCGGCGGCACGGTGGACGATCCGCACGTGTTCGTTGCCATCGATCCCAGCGGGCAGGTGACGATCATCGCCAGCCGCTCCGAAATGGGCCAGGGGGTGCGCACCAGCCTGCCGATGGTCGTTGCTGACGAGATGGAAGCCGACTGGTCGCGGGTGCACGTGGCGCAGGCGCCCGGCGACGAGAAGAAATATGGCAATCAGGACACCGACGGCTCGCGCAGCGTGCGCCATTTCGTGCAGCCGATGCGCCAATGCGGCGCGGCCATGCGCATGATGCTGGAGCAGGCGGCCGCCACCCGCTGGGGGGTGCCGGTGTCGCAGGTGCGGGCCGACAACCACGTGGTCGTGCACGTGGCGTCGGGCCTGAAAGCCGGCTTCGGCGAACTGGCCGCCGCGGCAAGCGCGCTGGCGGTGCCGCCGGCCGACGAGATCCGGCTCAAGGACCCGAAGGATTTCCGCTATATCGGCACCGGGACGATCTCGATCGTCGACTTGCGCGACATCACCGAAGGGCGCGCGGTCTACGGCATCGACGCCCGGATTCCCGGCATGAAGTTCGCCGTGCTCGCGCGCCCGCCGGTCGTCGGCGGCAAGCTGGTGTCCTTCGACGCCGGCGAGGCGCTGAAAGTCCCGGGCGTGGAGAAGGTCGTCGCCATCAAGGGGTGGCCGTGGCCCTCCAGGTTCATGCCGCTTGGCGGCGTGGCGGTGGTGGCGCGCAACACCGGTTCGGCGATCAAGGGCCGCGAAAAGCTCAAGATCGTCTGGGACGAGGGGCCCAATGCGCGCTACGACTCCGTTGCCTACCGCAAGCAGATGGAGGAGACGGCGAGCAGGCCCGGCCTTGTCGTGCGCAACGACGGGGATGCGGAAGCGGCGTTGCGATCCGCCGCCAAGCTGGTGACCGCGCAATACTACGTTCCGCATCTGGCGCACGCGACCATGGAGCCGCCTTCGGCGACGGTCCATGTCACCGCCGACCGATGCGAGGCCTATGCGGCAACCCAAAGCCCCGGCGGCTGCCGCCAGGACCTGGCCAAGCTGCTCGGGCTGCAGCCCGGGGACGTCACCGTGCACGTGCCGTTGCTGGGCGGCGGGTTCGGGCGCAAGTCCAACTGGGACTACGTGCTGGAAGCGGCGCTGGTGTCGAAGGAGATCGGCGCTCCGGTGAAGCTCACCTGGACGCGTGAGGACGACATCCAGCACGGTTTCTACCACACCGTCTCGGTGGAGCGCATCGACGCCGGCGTGGACGCCGACGGCAAGGTGACGGCCTGGCGGCACCGCAGCGTGGCGCCGACCATCCTCTCCACCTTCAAGAAGGGCGCGGATCACGAGTTCAATATCGAGCTCGGCATGGGGTTCGTCGACAATCCGTTCGATATCCCCAACCTGCGCTGCGAGAACGGCAAGGCGGCGGCGCATGCGCGGATCGGCTGGTTCCGGTCGGTCTCCAACATACCGCACGGGTTCGCGGTGCAGTCGATGGTGGCGGAGATCGCTGCGGCGCTGGGGCGCGATCCGAAGGAGATGCTGCTCGAACTGATCGGGCCGGACCGCATCGTCGACCCGCGCAAATCCGCCGACGTGAAGGATTTCTGGAACTACGGCGATCCGTTCGAGACCTACCCGATCGAGACCGGGCGGTTGCGGCGCGTGGCGGAACGCGCGGCCGCCGCGGCCGGTTGGGGCAAAGTCCTGCCGAAAGGCGAGGGGCTGGGGATCGCCGCGCATCGCAGCTTCCAGTCCTATGTGGCGAGCGTGGTGCACGTCGCCGTCGACGGCAAGGGCGACTTCACGGTGCCGCACGTGTACACCTCGATCGATTGCGGCTTCCACATCAATCCGGAGCGGATCAACTCGCAGGTGGAGGGGGCCGCCGTGATGGGCCTGGCGCTTGCCAAGCACAGCGAGCTCACCTTCGCGAACGGACGCGTGCAGCAGAGCAACTTCAACAACTTCGTGGTGGCCCGGATCAACGAGTCGCCGCTCGACGTGCATGTGGACATCGTGCCGGCGGATTGGAACAACCCGGCCTGCGGGGTCGGCGAGCCGCCGCTGCCGCCGTTCGCGCCGGCGTTGTGCAACGCGATCTTCGCGGCGACGGGCAAGCGCATCCGCAGCCTGCCGATCGGCAAGCAACTCGCGGCCTAAACCGGCGGACCGCGCCGCCTCGCGGGGCGCGGTCCGTTCCGCCTTGCGCGCGATTCCGGCCGATCGTGTCCTAAGGCGTCGTTTCGACCGGTCTGTTTGTCGGCGCGCCGACGCGCTTGGCCGCCCGCGAGGCCGGGGCCGGGCGCGCGTGCCGCCCGGCCGTCGTCCTGGCTGGCCGCGCCGCCGCGTTGCGCGCGGGCGGCGCGGCGAGCCCGCCGAATGGCGCCAGCAACGGCTGGCACACCCGGTACACCGCCCCCGGCGCAATCCCCCGGATGCAGGCCAGCGCCCGCGGGCAATCGGTTTCCCGGTTCAGGTAGCACGGCGCGCAGGACATCGCCCGCGCCACCGCCACCGCATCCTGGCCAACCGGCCCCCATTCCGTCGGATCGACGGTACCGGAATGAATCCCCACCGTCGGCACCCCGAGCGCCGCGGCGATGTGCTTGGGCCCGCTGTCGTTGCCGATGAACAGCGCGCAGCGCGCCAGCAGCCCCGGCAGCGCGTCCAGTTGCAGCCGCCCGGCGATCGATCCGATCCGCGCCGGATCGGCGGCGCTGGCTTCCAGCCAGGCCGCCGTCCCGGCCTCGTCCGGCCCGCCGATCAGCACCACGTTCACCGGGTGCGCCTTCAGCAGCAGGCTGATCAGCGCCAGGTAGTGCTCCCGCGGCCACTCCTTCATCACGTTGCCGGCGCCGGGATGGATGCAGATCACCGGCCGGTCGAACAGCGCGCCGAGGGCCGGCGGCAGCGGCGTGGCCGCCGCCGGGCGGACGGCCCGCGAAGCCCCGGTGCCGGCGCCCAGCGCGACCGCATCCGCCAGCCGCAGCAGGTCTTCGGTGATGTGCTGGCGCTTCGGGTGCAGCGCGCGGTCGCCTTCCCATTCCAGGGCGATGTCCAGCCACGGGAACTGCCCCATGTGATCGAAGCCGGCCAGCCACCGCGCGCCGGAACATTGCAGGAGCTCGCGCGTGTCGAGGTGCTTGCGCAGGTCGATCGCCAGGTCGAAGCGGTACGGCGACAGGCGCGCGCGCAGCGCATCGAACTCCGCCGGGTCGAGCGCCGCGCGCCCGAGCGCCGAACGGGCATGGAAGAATCCGAACGGGATCACCTCGGCGATCGCCGGTTCCATCGCCGCCAGTTGCACCGCCGCCGGGCTGGCCAGGACACGGATCGCAGCCGCCGGGAAGCTTTCCTTCAGGCGGCGGATCGCCGGCAAGGCGGAGACGAAATCGCCGATATGGTCGACTTTCACCGCCAGGATGGAGCGGATGTCCTCGCGGGCAAAGCGGGCACCGCCGCCATGTACCAGGCGCAGCGGCTCGTCGTTCGGCCGGCAGTCGTCGTGCTCGGTGGAGAGGTTGGGGTTATGGAACGGATCGCCGGCCGCGAAGCGCGCCCGCCAGCGCTCCTCGAAGCCGGCGGTGTCGAACACCTCGCCCAGCCCGCCGCGGCTCGCCAGTTCGTGGTGGATCAGGCAGGCATGCGGCGTGTAGACCACGCGCCGGCCGGCCGCCGCCGTGCGCAGGCAGAAATCGAGGTCGTTGTTGATCACCTCGTGCGCTTCGTCGAACCCGCCCAGCGCGTCGTAGTGGGTCCGGCGCATCAGCATGCAGGCGCCGGTCACCGCGCTCACCTCCCGCGTCGTCAGTGACAGGCCGAAATAGCCAGGATCGTCGTCGGCAGCGAAGCGGAACGCGTGCCGCCCGGTGCCGGCGCCGGCGAGAAACATGCCGGCGTGCTGCACCGTCCGGTCGGGATAGAGCAGCCGTGCCCCGACGACGCCAACGCCGGGATCGGCCGCCTGTTCCAGCATGGCGTCCAGCCAGTCGTCCTGCTCCACCTCGATGTCGTCGTTGAGGAACAGCAGATACGCGCCCCGCGCCTTGGCCGCGGCGAGGTTGTTGAAGCGCGACCAGTTGAACGCAGCCGGCGCGGCGACGACCACGTCGGCATGGTCGCGGAGGAAGCCGCGCAGCGGGGCGCGCCTGTCGGGGATGTTCTCGATACAGACGAGTTCGAAGTTTCGATGGCGTGTGCGCGCGCGCAGGGTGCGGATGCAGGTCTCGACGTGCCCGCCGGCGCCGTTGGTGGGGATGATGATGGAGACGAGCCCGGTTTCGCCGACCTGGCGGCGAAGCCGCCAGGTGCCGGGCGCGCGTCCTTCCTGCAGCCGGGCGTCGATCCCGCGCCGGGCCGCCGCCGCGGCCAGCGCTGCCCGTTCCGCCGGTGCATCATCCTGGGTCGCCGCCCCGCGGCGGCACAGAAGCTTCGGCAGGTGGCCCACCCGGTTCGCCTGCTCGGTGCAGCGCAGGACCAGGTCGTACTCCCCGGCGGCGAGGATCCCGCGGAGCGAGGCGCCGGCGCGGCGCAGCAGGCCCGCCGTCGCCAGCCAGGGGCGGCCGATATAGTTGGTGGACAGCAGCAGCGCCGGCGCGAAGTCGGGCTTGAAGAAGGGCTCCCGCTGCTGGCTGGCCGGGCTGATGCGGACCTCGTCGGCGTACAGGAACTCGGTGTCGGGGTGGAGCGCGCGGGCTAGCGCCAGTTCCGCCAGCGCCGCGGCGTCCAGCTCGTCGCCGGCGGCCAGCACGCCGCACAGCACCTGGTCCGCGACCGCCGGCGGCGGCCAGGCCGCGGTTTCTGTGCGTGCGGTTCCGGCGGGTGCCGCCACGCTTACGTGCAGGATGTCCGCGCCCGCGGCGGCGAGCGCGCGCCGCAAGCGTGTCGCGGCGGCGGCGTCGCCGGCGAGAAGCTCCACATGGCAGCCGGTCGGACCCGCGGCGACCGCCGTCTGGGCGCGCAGGCTGGCGAGCGTCGCGGCCAGCGCCTCCGGCGCCGCGCTGCCGGCGTCACGGATCAGCAGCCGGAAGCTCGGGCGGGCATCCAGCCGCGCGAGCGCGCGGCCCAGTGCCATGCCCTCCGATTGTTCGATGCGGTTCCGGATCGTCTGCCCTTCGTCATCGGCGATGCTGCGGTTGACGCTGATCCGGAAGCCGCGGGTCAGGCTGGTGCCGTCGTCTGCACGCAGCACCAGCTCGACCCGATGGTCCCCGTTGCGCAACAGCCGCGGCGGGCAGTGGTAGGCGAAGCCGCTGCGCAGCGCGTTCGGCCAGTCGGGCAGCGCCTGTTCCACATCCTGCCGTGCGAGGCCGTAATGCGCCTCTCCGCGCCGGTGGCCGTCCACGTACACGGCGATCTCGGCGAGCGGCGAGCGGCTCAGGGCCCAGCCTTCGATCGTCAGGCGGGAACTGACCGGCTCGACCATGATCCCGTCGACGAGGATGGGCCGGTCGATCTCCAGCCGGAACCGGGACGGGTCGTTCAGGGCCGGATCGCCGGCGGCCGCGACGGACGAGGTCGTGCGCTCGGGCGCGATCCAGACCTCCTCCACGTCGCCGAGCCCGTTGCGGATCAGCAATTTGACGCGGCTCTCCGCGGATACCGGCAGCGCCACGGCGGTGGCAAAGGTGAAGCCGGGGTAGCGGGCCATCGGCACGGTGACGAAGGTCTCCGCGACGTCCGGCCGCGGCAGTCCGGTTTCGGCCTCTCCCAGGGGCGCGTCGTCCATCAGCACGGCGACGGCGGCGATGCCGACGGCCGAAACGGCCCAGCCGGACAGGCTGAGCGTGCCGTCGTCGCGAAGCTCGGCGACGTCGCAGAACATGTGGATGCGCCGCCGCTCCGCCGAGAGCCCACCCGACCCCGCCGCCGCGGCCGGCGCGGCCGCGGCGGGCGGCGGCAGGTCGATCCGCGACGGCCGTTCGAGGGGCACCACCATCTGCAGCCCGGCGCCGTCCGCCGCGATCACGTGGACCGCCAGCGAGCCGCCGCCGGTTGCGGGGCCGAGCGGCATCGCCATCGCGAAGCCGGCGCGCGCGGCGTTCGGATACTGGCCGTAATACGCCGCCACGTCGTCCCGCGTGCCGCCGAGGACCGCACTGCCGACCCGCGCGCCGCCGAGGAGCGCCTGCACCGCGACCACCGGGGCCGCCGCGACCGCCCAGCCGTTGACGACGAGATTGCCGGACGGATCGAGCGCGGCGCGCTCGACATAGCCGATCACGGGCGCCGCCGGTGCCGGGTCCGCGGCGGCCCAGCTTGGGCCGGACGCCAGCTGTCCCGGTTCGCCGTTCGGGTCATGCCGGGCGGTGAAGTCGGCCCTGCACGAACGGCCGTCGGCGGTGTGCGCCGAGAGGCTGAAGCCAAAACCCGGCGCGGCGGCGGCGGACGGGCGGGCGATCGTGAACGCGAAGCTCTGCGTGCAGGGCGGCTCGGGTCCGGCCGGGGCCGCCGCCTCATGCGCGATCGGATACCGCAGCTCCCCGAGTTCCTGCCCGGCGACGGAGAGGCTGACCGCCGTGATCGGCGCCGGGGCGATCACACGGCCGCGCAACGAGGTGTCCTGCCGTCCATAGAGCAGGCCGCCGATCAGCTCGGGGGCGACCTCGATCCGGATGCCGGTGGCGGGGGCGGGATCCGCCGCGGGCGCATCCTCCGGCGGGGCGTGCGCGGTTCGGGCCGTGCCTGCCTGATCCGGAGGGGTACGGACCCGGCTGGTCCGCGCGCGCGGACCCGATCGCGGCGTCCTGGTCACATTCGGAACGGCCGTCTCCCTTCGCGATACCCGCTTGCCTCGAAATGCGCCTGCGCGGAGGCGACGCTGCCGGTACGGATCCCCTCCGCCACATCCGGGTTCTGCTCCAGGTACCATTGCTCGTCGACGGGTATCTGGAACGGCATGCGCCCCTCCAGATACCCGTCGTTGGCAAAATGCTCCTGCGCCGAGGCGATCGCGCCCCTGGCGATCGCTTCGGCCACGTCGTCGTTGCGATCGAGGTACCATGCCGTGTCCACCGCGACCGCGGCGACGAGAGACTTCACCAGGTTCACGAAATCTTCGTACGACAGACTGACGCGGAGCTGGCCGCGCACCATCGATATTTCGGCGGATCGCCGCGCGGTCTCAAAATGCGGAATGAACTTCGGCATCAAAGCTCTCGTCCGGCGGGAGCCGCGCACAGCCGGATTGGCTGTTTCCGGTCGAATCTCGTTAACGTGATTGCGTTCCAAGCGTCAAGCGAGGATTTCCAGACATGGGCGGGCCGGACCGTGCGGGCCATCCCGGTCGGGACAGGCGCGCTGCCCGGCGCTCTCTGGCGCGGAGGTTTTGCCGGCACGAAGTCGTGATATGGTTGCAAGGTATCGGCGCGCCCGTTCGCCCCGGCAGCCGTTGGAGAAGACGACGCGCATGGACCACCAGGACGACCAGCCGGGTATTGGCCAGGCCCCGAGCGACGCGGCCCTCGCACCGCTCGTGGCCGGCTTCGCGACCGCCCGGGTCCTGGTGATCGGCGACCTGATCCTGGATCGCTACGTCACCGGCCAGGCCGGCCGCCTGTCGCCGGAAGCGCCGATCCCGGTGCTGCGCCCGGACGCCACGCGTGCGGTCGCCGGCGGTGCCGCCAACGTCGCCGCCAATATCGCCGAGCTGGGCGGCCGGGCCGTCCTGGTCGGGTTGACCGGCCAGGATGTGGGCAGCACCGATCTCCGTCGCCTGCTCGCCGCCATTCCCTCGGTTCGGCCCATGCTGGTCGAGGATCCCGATCGGCCGACCACGACCAAGACCCGCTTCATGGCAGGGTCGCACCAACTGCTCCGCCTCGACGAGGAGCGGGCGCAGCCGCCCGCCGCGCCGGTCGCGGCCGCGCTGTGCGCCGCGTTCGATGCCGCGCTGCCCGAGGTCGATGTCGTCGTGCTGTCGGACTACGCGAAGGGCGTGCTCGCCGGCCCGGTGCTGGATCATGTGCTCGCGGCCGCGGCGGCGGCCGGCCGGCGGGTCGTCGCCGATCCCAAGCGCGCCGACTTCGCAGCTTATCACGGTGCAACGATCCTGACTCCGAACGAGGCGGAACTCCGCCTGGCCGACGGCGATCCGTTGGCGGACACCGGCGCGGTCGAGGCGGCGGCGGCGCGCGCCCTGGCCGCCACCGGCGGCGAAGCGGTGCTGGTCACCCGTTCGGAAAAGGGCGTGGCGATGGTCCGCCGCGACGCGCGGCCGCTGCACCTGCCGGCGCGGGCGCGCGAGGTGGCCGACGTGTCCGGGGCCGGCGATACGCTGGTGGCGGCCCTTGCGGTCGCGCTCGCCGCCGGCGCCGACCTGCCGGCGGCGGCCCGGCTGGCGAACATCACCGCCGGCCTGTCGGTTGCCAAGCGCGGGACCGCGACGGTTTCGGCGCACGAAGTGCTCGGGGCGCTCCATCTCGAAGAACTGCTGGCGAGCGAGGAGAAGATCGTCTCCGCGACCGAGGCCGCGACCCGGGTCGCCGCCTGGCGGGCGCGCGGGCTGAAGGTGGGCTTCGCCAACGGCTGCTTCGACCTGATCCATCCCGGCCACGTGCACCTGCTGCGTGCCGCGCGCGCCGCCTGCGACCGGCTGGTGGTGGCGTTGAACAGCGACGAATCGGTGCGCCGCCTCAAGGGGCCGGCGCGGCCGGTGCAGGCGGAAGCGGCGCGGGCCACCGTCATGGCCTCGCTCGCCCCGGTCGACCTGGTGACCGTGTTCGGAGAGGACACGCCGCTCGACCTCATCCGCCAACTGCGGCCCGACGTGCTGGTGAAGGGCGCGGATTACCGCATCGACCAGGTGGTCGGCGGCGACCTGGTCACGGGTTGGGGCGGGAAGGTGCTGCTGGTCGACCTGCGCCAGGGCCACAGCACCACCGCGACCATCAGGCGGATGGCCACGACGGGGTAAGCCCCCCGCGGTCGAACGGCTCGCCAGGCGGCTTTGACAGCCTGCCCGGCGGTTCGCAGACTGCCCCCGATCGTCCCGCCATCTTCGGAGCCCCATCGCATGACCCCCTCGCTGCGCCCGGTCGCGACCCTTGGTTTCATCGGCCTGGGGGTGATGGGGGAGCCGATGTGCGGCCATCTCGCGCGCCGCTTCGGCCGGCCGGTGCTGGCGCACGACCTGCGCCCCGAGCCGCTCGCCCGCCTCGCCGCCGACGGGGTCGCCGCCGCCTCGGCCGAGGCGGTCGCGCAGCGTGCCGACCTGATCCTGCTGTCGCTGCCCGACGGGCATGCGGTGGAGCAGGTGCTGGCGACGATCGCGCCCGCGCTGCAGCCGGGCCAGTGCGTGGTCGATACCTCCACCTCCCCGGTGGCGCTGGCGCGCGCCATCGGCGAGCGGCTGGCCGCGGCCGGGATCGGCTTCGCCGACGCCCCGGTGGCCCGCACGCGGGAGGCGGCGGCGCGCGGCGAACTCTCCATCATGGTCGGCGCGAGCGGACCGGTGTTCGCCCATATCCGCCCGGTGCTGGAGACGATGGGCACCGACGTCACCCACTGCGGCCCGGTCGGCACCGGCCAGGTGGTGAAGATCCTGAACAACATGCTGGTGTTCCAGAACACCGCGGCGCTGGCCGAAGCGATGGCGCTCGGCCGCCGTCACGGCGTGCCGCCGGAGGTGCTGCTGCCGACCGTCGCCAAGGGCTCGGGCGACAGCTTCGTGCTCCGCAGCCACGGCATGAAGGCGATGCTGCCGCGGGTGTTCCCGGAGCGGGCGTTTTCCACCCGCTAT
>JAGWSV010000345.1 GCA_028869315.1 Rhodospirillales bacterium | reverse complement strand
GGTGGCGTATCTGGAACCGCTCATGGAACGGGTGGAAGGCCAGGAGAAGGGCACCATCGTGCTTGCCACCGTGAAGGGCGACGTGCACGACATCGGCAAGAACCTGGTCGACATCATCCTGACCAACAACGGCTACCGGGTGGTCAATCTCGGCATCAAGGTGCCGCTGCCCGACATGCTGGAAGCGGTGCGGGAGCACCGCGCGCACGCCATCGGCATGTCCGGCCTCCTGGTGAAATCGACCGTGGTGATGCGCGAGAACCTGGCGGAGATGTCGCGCCAGGGGCTGCAGATCCCGGTGCTGCTGGGCGGCGCGGCGCTGACCCGCACCTACGTGGAGGACGCCTGCGTCCAGTCCTACGCCTGCGGCCGGGTCGCCTATGCGCGCGACGCGTTCGACGGGCTGCACCTGATGGACAAGGTCACCGGCAACGCCTTCGACGACTATCTCGCCGCCGTGCAGGCGAAACGGTCCGGCAAGGCGCGCAACACCGCGCGCACCCTGGGCCAGGCCGATGCGAAGGCGTTCCGTCCCGTCGATATCGCCGCGGTGCGCGACCGCCGGCACCGCATCACCGCGGGCGTGCCGGTGCCGACGCCGCCGTTCTGGGGCGCGCGGATCGTCGAGGCGACGCCGAAGGCGTTGGTGCCGTTCATCAACGAACGCAGTCTTTATCAATTCCAGTGGGGCTTCCGCAAGCAGGGGCGCTCGCTGGAGGATTTCCTCGGCTGGGCGAAACAGGAGCTGCGGCCGGTGCTGAAGCGCATCCTGGCGATCGCCGAGGCCGACGACATCCTGCATCCGCGCGCCGCCTACGGCTACTGGAAGGCCGCCGGCCAGGGCAACGAGCTGATCCTGTTCGACACCGACGGCCGGACCGAGGTCGCCCGCTTCACCCTGCCGCGCCAGCCGAAGGAGGACGGCGAATGCATCGCCGACTTCGTCCGCGACGTGGACGACGCCGAACGCGACGTGATCGGCCTGCAGGTGGTCACCATGGGCACCCGCGCCTCCGACGTGGCGCGGGCGTGGTTCGAGGAGAACCGCTACCAGGATTATCTCTACCTGCACGGCCTGTCGGTGGAGATGGCCGAGGCGATGGCGGAATACGTCCACAAGCGCATCCGCGCCGAACTCGGCTTCGCCGCCGAGGACGACCGCGACATGGAGAAGATGCTGGCGCAGGGCTATCGCGGCTCGCGCTACTCTTTCGGCTACCCGGCCTGCCCGAAGCTGGAGGACCAGGCGCCGATCCTGCGCCTGCTGGACGCCGGGCGGATCGGCGTGTCGCTGTCGGACGAGTTCCAGCTGCACCCGGAACAGTCCACCAGCGCGCTGGTGATCCTCAATCCGCGTGCGAAGTATTTCTCGGTGTGACCGCGGCCGTCTCCCCTCCGCTTGCGGGACGGGAGACGAACATGCGCCCTACCCCGCCGCGGCGGCCAGCGCCGCCAGGTCCCCGTCCGGCCGGGCGCCGACCCGGCCGATCACCGCCGCCGCCGCCAGGCTGCCGAGCCGCCCGCAGGCCGGCAGGTCGCGCCCCTTGGCCAGCCCGGCCAGGAAGCCCGCCGCGTAGGCGTCGCCCGCCCCGGTGGTGTCCACCACCGTCGCCGGCGCGGCCGCGATCTCCACCGTCTCCGCCCCGCGCAGGATCACGCTGCCGGCCTCGCTGCGGGTCAGCGCCGCCAGCCCGACATCGGCGCGGGCCTGCTCCATCGCGTCCTCGAACCGGTTGGCCTCGTAGAGGGCGGTGATCTCGGTCTCGTTGGCGAACAGGATGTCCACCTCGCCGCGCACGAGATCGAGGAAGGCAGCGCGGTGGCGATCGACGCAGAACGCGTCCGACAGCGACAGCGCGACCTGCCGCCCCGCCGCGTGCGCCGCCGCCGCGGCGCGGCGGAACGCCGCCTGCGCCGCCGGCGGATCGAACAGGTAGCCTTCGAGATAGAGCACCGACGCCTCGGCGATCAAAGCCGGATCGACGTCCTCCTCGCCGAAGGCGACGCAGGCGCCGAGATAGGTGTTCATCGTCCGCTGCCCGTCCGGCGTGACCGCGATCAGGCACCGCGCCGTCGGCGCCCCGCCCACCAGCGGCGCGGAGGGGAAATGCACCCCGCTCGCGGTGATGTCGTGGCGGAACACGAGGCCCAGTTGGTCGTCCGCGACCTTGCCGAGATAGGCGACCCGGGCGCCGAAGCCGGCCGCCACGGCGCAGGTGTTCGCCGCCGACCCGCCGCTGCTCTCGATCCCGGCCGGCAGCGCGGCATAGAGCGCCGCGGCGGCCGCGGCGTCGATCAGCGCCATCGCGCCCTTGCGCATGTCGTGGCGGGACAGGAACGTCTCCTCCACCCGCGCCACCACGTCGACGATCGCATTGCCGATACCCAACACATCGAACCGCGCCATGCGCCTTGCCCCTTTGCCCCCGGGCCGCAAGGCCCTGCCAATGCCGCGGGCCTTGAAGCCCGACCAAGTGCCGCGGGCCGCGAGGCCCGACCGATCGCGGGGGCTTACCGGCCCCGGCCGGGCACGTCCAGGCCGACGCCGCGCAAATGGCCGAACAGGGCGGCGAGCCGGGCGCGGTCGGCCGCCGGCAGGGGCGGCTTCAGGAGGGAGGCGACGTTGCTGCGCAGGTGCCCGACATCGCCGGTGCCGAACAGCACCACATCGACCCCGGCTTCGTGCCGCGCGTAGCGGTAGGCGGCGTCGGTGAGCGAGCTGGCGCCGTCCGGATGCACGAGAAAACCGAGCGGATCCTCGCTCGCCGCCAGATCCGCCGGCACCTGGCCGGCGGCGGCGAGGTCGCGCAGGGTGGCGGCAAGCTGCGCCGGGCGGGCGAAGATGCCGCGCACGGCGAACATCAGCAGGGTGCCGACGCCCTGCCGGCGGGTGAGCGGAAACACCTGCGCGCGCGCGTTCTGGCACATCATGTGGAACGCGACCATCGCGCTGTCCCAGATCCCCTCCGGCACCGCGCGCGCCAGCATGGCGTGCTCGTGGTCGTTGGGCGCGGTTTCGGTGATGCCGAGGAAACGGATCTTGCCCTGCGCGCGCGCTTTCAGCAGTACCGGAACGAGCCGGTCGCGGATCGTCTCGTACTGCCTCGGCGGCACCGCGTGCAACTGGAACAGGTCGATGCAGTCGACGCCGAGCAGGCGGAGCGAGGCTTCCAGGCTGTCGCGCACGGCCGCCGCGGAGAGTGGCTCCCCGGCCTGCATCACGGAGGCCTTGGTCGCCAGCACCACGCCCTGCCGCCGCCCGGCGAGCGCCTTGCCCACCACCGCCTCGGTGCCATAGGCCGAGGCGGTGTCGATCAGGTTCACGCCGAGATCGAGCGCGGCGTGGATCAGCGCCACCGCGGCGGTTTCGCTGCCGCCGGTGCCGAGCCCCAGCCGGCTGTGCCCGCCGGCGCCCAGGCCGGCGACGCCGACCTGAAGGCCGGTGCGGCCCAGGCTGGTGGTTTCCATCGAACGGGCTTCCTTCGCGGTCACGGATCGCCCTTGTAGCCGATTCCGCTGCGGGTCACCGATCCCGACCGGGCCGCGCATCCGGCTGGTGCTTCCCCTGGGGGCTTCCCCTGGGGGCTTCCCCGTGGGACATCTTCCGTGGGACATCCCCCGTGGGACACCCCAACGGGGCGGCCGCCTTGTCCGCCGGGACGCCGCCGGCACCGGCCCGGCGCGCATCACGGATTTGCGAACCGGCGGGCGGATTGTGAGCCACCGGCGGGGCATGCTAACGGGCTGGACCGGCATCGGCCGGAAACTCCTGCTTTCGAGGGTGGAAACCCGTGTTCAAACGCCGCAAACCCGACGAACCGACCGCCGTCGACTCCGCGCTTGGGCCGGCAGGCGCCCGATCGAAGCCGGAGGGCTCCGCGTTGCCCGGCAGCAAGGATACCGCGCGCGGCACCTCCCCCGACAGCGGCCTTGGCGTGCCCCCCTTTCGCCCCGCCCCATCGCCCGACCCATCCAAGGACACCCCCGCCATGGCCCGATCGCCTTTCGCCCCCGCCCCGGCGACGCCGGTGTCTCCGACGCCGGTCCCCTCGCCGGGCGGCTCGGCCCTCAGCCCCCGGCCGACCGGGCTTCCCGCCCGCGCCCCGCAGCGGGACCAGGCCGAGCGCCGGACCCTGGTGGTTGGCCGCGGGATCAGCGTGCAGGGCACGGTCCAGGACGCCGAGCGCCTGGTCGTCGAAGGCACGGTGGAAGCCAGCATGATCCGCGCGACCGAGCTTTCCATCGCCCAGGGCGGCATGTTCAAGGGCGAGGTCGAGGTGGAAGACGCCGAGATCGCCGGCACCATGAACGGCACCCTGACCGCACGCGGCAACCTGGTCCTGCGCGGCAGCGGCCGGCTGCTGGGCACCGCGCGCTGCCGGCGGCTGCAGGTGGAGGATGGCGGGCAGATCTCCGGCCAGATGGAGATGCTGAGCGACGAGCCGAAGCCGGACCTGCCGGTGCTGTCGGAAGCAACCTAGCGCCTCATCGCCCGTCCCGTCCTGTCCGGGCGGACCTGACCAGGACCTTCCGGGCGGGGCAGCGATGCCCCGCCCGGTTCGTTCGCGCTCAGAACAGCCTGGCGCCCTTGGCAATGGCGATCCAGACGCCGATCAGGAACGGCACGCCCACCAGCACCCAGGCGACGCCGCCGACGAGCCCGAATTCGCCACGGGCCGCGGTTCTGGCTGCGCCCGCCGTCCGGTCCTCACGCTGCAGGGCGCGTTCCTGGGCCAGTTCCTCTTCGTCCATGAAGTGCCGGTCGGCCACCGGGCGGACGAAGAAGTTGCAGATCAGCCCGCCGACCAGCAGGAGCGCCATGATGTACAGGGTGAGGTTGTACACCTGGGCGTGCGGCACGCCGTGGTCCAGTTCATATTGCCGCAGGCCGGCGATCAGCATCGGCCCGGCGACGCCCGCGACCGACCAGGCGGTGATCAGCCGCCCATGGATCGCGCCGACCATCTGGGTGCCGAACACGTCGGCGAGATAGGCCGGCACGGTGGAGAACCCGCCGCCGTACATCGACAGGATGATGCAGATGCTGGCGACGAACAGCCCGGCGACCCCAAGCGCGCCCCAGCGCGGCAGCAGCACGTAGAGGACGATGCCGAGCACGAAGAATGTGTAGTAGGTGGTCTTGCGTCCGATCATGTCCGACAGCGAGGCCCAGAACAGGCGGCCGAGGCTGTTGAACAGGCTGATCAGCCCGACCAGCCCGGCGGCGGAGGCAACGATCGCGGCGTGCAGCGCGGTCGGCGACAGGCCCGCGCCGCCGCCCACCAGCTTGGCGCCGAACACGTCCTGCAGCATCGGGCTCGCCATCGAGATCACCCCGATTCCGGCGGTGACGTTGAGGCAGAGCACGCCCCAGATCAGCCAGAACTGCGGGGTGCGAATCGCCCGGTCGAGATGCACGTGGCGGTGGGTGACCATGGCGCGGGCGCGGTCGGCTTCGGTCGGCACGTAGCCTTCCGGCATCCATCCCGGCGGCGCGACACGGAAGCCGAAGGCCCCGAGCGCCATGACGACGAAATACATGGCCCCCATGAAGATCAGGGTCGAGGCCACGCCGGGCACGCCGTTATGGGCGAAATGGCCCATCAGCGCCACCGCGATCGGCGCGCCGATCATGGCGCCGCCGCCGTAGCCCATGATGGCGAAGCCGGTGGCGAGGCCGCGGCGGTCCGGGAACCATTTGATCAGGGTGGAGACCGGGGTGATGTAGCCGAGTCCCTGGCCGATGCCGCCCAGCAGGCCGCAGCCCAGATAGGCGAGCCAGAGCTGATGGATCGCCACCCCGAACCCGCCCAGCATCAGCCCGCCGCCCCAGCAGAAAGCGGCGAACAGCCCCGCCCGGCGCGGCCCGGCATGCTCGAGCCAGCCGCCCCAGATGGCCCCCGAGATGCCGAGCACGGCGATGAAGGTTTCGAAGATGTGGGTGACCGAGGGCACCGTCCAGTTGCAGCTGGTCGTGGTGAGCTGCGCGATGAACCCCTGCCCTTTGCAGGCGGCGGCGTTCGCATGCGTGACCAGGTGGGTCATCGGCAGCCAGAACACCGAGAATCCGTAGGCCATGCCGATGCTGAGGTGGATCGCCAGCGCCGCCGGCGGAACCAGCCAGCGGTTGAATCCGGGTCCGGCGACGATGCGGTCTCGATCCAGAAGCCCCGGTGGATGCGTGCTCGCGGCTGCGTCTGTCATAGTGCCCCCTAAGGATTATTGATGTTTGTCGTGACTCATGGCGTCTTGGCCCGCCATGTTACCAATTGTGCCACCGACATGGTCGTCGCGTCGAGCCCCTTCGGCCGCTTGCGGACCGCCTCGGCGGAGGGCACACCGATCCGGCGATCCGATCAGGCTTTCGCCAGCCGGGCGGCGGGGTTGCACCCTCGCCCGCTGCCGGGCGCCAGACGGACAACGAACGGGCGCCGCGGGCACGCGCGCCAGCCCCCAGGGGATTGCCCAAGGGATAGGCCGATGGATGGGCCAGGGGTAAGCCGACGCCGATACCCGAAGGGAACGCCCCGAGGGGAGACCAGGAGGATGCCAAGAGGATGAACACATGCCAATGAGCAACACAGCCACTCCCGCTGGCGAAACGGCGCGGATTGCCGAAATCGCCGCGCGCATGGACCGGCTGCCGCCGTCGCGGCACGTGTGGCGGATGGTGATCCTGCTCTCGCTCGGCGGGGTCTTCGAGTTCTACGACCTGTTCTTCACCGGCTACGTGGCGCCCGGCATGGTGAAGTCCGGCCTGTTCACGCCGCAGTCGCTGGGCCCCTTGGCCTCGCTCAAGGCGATCGCGATCGCGGGGTTCGGCCTCTTCGTGTTCGCCACCTTCGCCGGGCTCTGGGTCGGCGCGCTGATCGTGAGCCAGGTCGCCGACCGGCTGGGGCGCGCAAGGTGTTCACCTGGTCCCTGGTCTGGTACATGGTATTCAGCGCGTTCATGGCGTTCTCCCAGACCGGCTTTGCGCTGAACATCTGGCGATTCGTCGCCGGCATCGGGCTTGGCGTCGAACTGGTCACGATCGACGCCTACATCGCCGAACTGATCCCCAAGGGCGAACGCGGCCGGGCCTTCTCGGTCAACCAGACCATCACCTACTCCGTCGTGCCGGTGATCGCGTTCCTGGCCTGGAAGCTGGTGCCGCTGTCCCCGCTCGGCCTGGACGGATGGCGCTGGGTGGTACTGATCGGCTCGACCGGCGCCCTGGTGGTGTGGTTCCTCCAGCTCGGCATCCCGGAAAGCCCGCGCTGGCTCGTGAAGCACGGCCGCTACGCCGAGGCCACCCGCATCGTCGAGACGATCGAGGCGGCGGTCGCCGCGGAGAAAGGCCCCCTGCCCGCCCCGGTGCCGGAGCCGGGCGAGGCCGAGGGCCGCGGATCGCTCGCCGAAGCGTTCCGCGCGCCCTATCTCGGCCGGACCGTCACCCTCTCGGTGTTCAACCTGGCGCAGACCGTCGGCTATTACGGCTTCGCCGCCTGGGTGCCGAGCCTGCTGATCCACCGCGGCATCCACGTGACCGCCAGCCTGGAATACGCCTTCATCATCGCCCTGGCGAACCCGTTCGGGCCGCTGCTCGGCACCCTGTTTTCCGACCGGATCGAGCGCAAGTGGC
>JAGWSV010000344.1 GCA_028869315.1 Rhodospirillales bacterium | reverse complement strand
GCGTCGGCAGGGAGCCGGCCTGGCAGGCGGCCAGCGCGCCGGCGAGCAGGCCGCATACCACGAGCCGCAGGCGCCGCGCGCCGCCGAGGCGGTGGGTGCGGTGCCGCATGGGCCGCCCGCCGCCCGCCCCCGTTTGCTCCTCCGCTGCCGCCGCCGGCGGCGCCCGCATCGATCCGGCCGTCACCCGTCAGACCCGCATCGGCATCAGCACGTAAAGGGCGCTGGCGTCGGCCGCATCGCGCACCACGGTGGGGGCGGAGCCGTCGGCGAAGCAGAATTCGACCCGGTCGCCGACCTGGTCGGTGATGTCGTTGAGATAGCGGGCCTGGAAGCCGATCTCGAGCGGCGTCGAATCATAGTTGACCCGCCCGTCATCCAGTTCTTCGGTGGCCGCGCCTTGCTCGGGGCTCGATGCGGACAGCACCAGCAGGTCGTGCGACAGGCTGAGCTTCACCGGGCGGGACCGCTCGGCCGAAATGGCGGCCACGCGCGCCACCGCATCGGCGAATTCCTTCTTCCCGACCCGCAGCACCTTGTCGTTGCCGCGCGGGATGACCCGCTCGTATTCGGGGAAGGTGCCGTCGATCAGCTTGCTGGTCAGCCGCACGGCGTCGATGGTGAACTGAATCCTGGTGTCGGAGAGCGCGACCTCCACGTTGCCGGAGATTTCGTCCAGCAGCTTGCGCAGCTCGGCGACGGTCTTGCGCGGCACGATGACGCCGGGCATCGCGCCGGCGCCTTCCGGCAGCGGTTCCTCCACCCGGGCGAGGCGGTGCCCGTCGGTGGCGACGGCGCGCAGCACCTTGGTGCCGTCGCTCTCGGTCGCGTGCAGATAGATGCCGTTCAGGTAGTAGCGCGTCTCCTCGGTGGAGATCGCGAAGCGGGTGCGATCGATCAGTGCCCGCAATTGCTGTGCCGACAGGCTGAACCGATGCGGCAGGGCGCCGGCGGTCATGGAGGGAAAATCCTCCACCGGCAGCACGACGAGGCTGGTCGCGTAGCGGCCGGCGCGCAGGGCGAGCTGCGCGTCCCCGCCGGGATGGTCGAGCTCGATCTCGGCGCCGTCCGGCAGCTTGCGCACGATTTCATAGAGGGTGGCGGCCGGCGCGGTGCAGGCGCCGTTGCGGGAGGTGCTGGCCGGCACCGCCTCCACCACCGCGATCTCCATGTCCGTGGCGGTCAGGGTCAGGGTGCCGTCTTGCACCGCGATCATGACGTTCGCGAGGATCGGGATGGTGTTGCGCTTTTCCACCACACTCTGGACATGGGCCAGCGCCTTCAGCAGGGCGGCGCGGTCGGCCTTCAATTTCATGTTGTCACCCCAAGCGGCCGAGCCCCCGAAATGGGGCGAGTCGATCAGCCTAATCTAGCAAGCCGCGATCGTGGAAGGCCAGAGGGGGCGCGGATTTCGGCGCGCGGGGGACGCGGCACGCGGCAGGCGGCCCGGGCGGTGGCTTGCTTGGCGCGCGGGGGCGGCAGCGGCCAAGGCCGAGAGGCCGGCGGCGTGCGCCGCGGCGGCCGGGACCGGCGTTGTTCCGGGCGGTTCGCACTACCTGGACGAGCCGCGTCGGCAGGGAAGGGGCGCCGGCCCGCGCCCAAGCCCAGGCTCCCAACGCCGACATGCCGGCAGTGGATGGCCAGGCGGAGGTGCGGGCCGGCGCCGGCTTTCAAGCCGCGACACGGCCCGCCGGCAAAAACCTGTTGCCTCGCCCGGGGTGCATGTTCTATATTTGTTCACATCCATGGGCGCCACCCCCCTTCTCGACCGCCTTGCCGGCCTCGCTGCCTGGCTGGCCGAGCGCATCGGCGGACTCGCCGGTCCGGCGGGAAGCGGCCACGCGCGG
>JAGWSV010000343.1 GCA_028869315.1 Rhodospirillales bacterium | reverse complement strand
GAGAAGGACTGCGCCATCCGCACCAGCGCGTCGTAGATCGAGGCGTCGCCGTGCGGGTGGTATTTCCCCATCACGTCGCCGACCACGCGGGCGGATTTGCGATACGGCTTGTCCGGCGTGTAGCCCGACTCCTGCATCGAAAACAGGATGCGCCGGTGCACCGGCTTCAGCCCGTCGCGCGCATCCGGCAGCGCGCGCGCGACGATCACGCTCATCGCGTAGTCGAGGTAGGAGCGGCGCATCTCCTCCTCGATGGTCACGGGCATCTGCCCCTCCGGCGGGACGGGAGGGGGTGGGACGGGCTGGTCGCTCACGCTTGTCTCGCTCTCCAACGGGCCGAACGGCCCGGCGGTCAGGTGCGCCGGCCGGCGGCCGGGCGGGATGTGACAGCTCATATAGCCGGTTTCCCGCGATGCAGCGAGAGGCCCTGCCGGGAGGCAGCCGCCCGGCGCGCAGCCGGTCCGAACCGGGGGGTCCGAACCGGGCGCGACGCCGGCTTGCTTACAACTCGGTCACCACCGCCGGCGCCGTCGGCCCCCGGCTATTCGGGGCACCGGCAAACAAGCTAGACAGCGCCCGCGCGGGACTCGCCCCGGGGCAAGGGGCCGGCGGAGGGAACGCGCCGCGGCGCGTTTTCCCCGGGTCATTCCCCCGGCCATGTCCCTGGGTCATTCCCCGGGTCACTCCCTGGGGCCGTCTCCCTTGGGCGGCTGATCACCAATGGCGACGACCTTCATCGTTGGAGACACACGACTTGCAGACCATCCCAGCCGGCGGGGCGCGACGCTCCTCCTCCGACCCCGCACAGCTCCGGCCGCGGTTCGGCCGCGGCGCTCCCGATGGCAGCCGTCGCCGGCGCACGAACCTGCCCGCCGCGGCGCTGCTCGGCCTCGCGGCCGTGCTGGCGGGCTGCGCGAACCACGCGCCCGTGGCCGCCTCGAAATCGGGTCCGCCGGTCTATGCGATCGACCTGCAAGGGGGCGCGGCGCACTGCAACGCCCCGAAACCGGCCTTGCGCCCCGGCAAGACCACGCCGGTCACGGTGAAGCTCGGCAATGACGGCGGCTGGTGCGGCATCACCGTCGCCCGCAAGGGCGGCACGGACGGGACCGAACCCTACGCGGCCGGCCTGCTGCTGACCCCGGCCGCGCACGGCACGGTGTACATCCATACCGTCGGCGCGGCGACCCGGATCGACTACACGCCCGCCCCCGGCTTCGTCGGAAGGGACAGCTTCACCGTCTCGCTGCTCCCCGACGAAGCCAAGGTCGCCGCGCAGGTCACCGTCACGCGCTGAGGCCCCGCCGCGCCCCGCCGCGGCTTGCGCCGTCCGATCCGTCACCCGCATAGTCGCGGCGACCGGCGGCGCCCTGTCGCGCACGCCCCCGGCCCCCGCTTTTCCGGTGCCGTTCCCGCCGTCCGGAGACCGACCATGGACGATCCCAGCTTCCTTCCCGCCTGGCGCCTCGCCGCCCTCACCCGCACCGGCGAGCTCGGCTGCCGCGAACTGCTCGATCATTTCGCCGCCCGGGTCGAGCGGCTGAACCCGCGGATCAACGCCGTGGTGGCGCGCGACCTCGAACGCGCCCGCGCCCGCGCCCACGCGCTCGACCGCGGCTCGCGCCAGGACGCGCCGCCGCTGTTCGGGGTGCCGATGACGGTGAAGGAAAGCTTCGACCTCAAGGGCCTGCCCACCACCTGGGGCCACAAGGAACGCACCCGGCACCGCGCGGACGCCGACGCGCTGGCGGTGCAGCGCCTGGAAGCCGCCGGCGCGGTGGTGTTCGGCAAGACCAACGTGCCGGTGAGCCTGGCCGACTGGCAGAGCTACAACCCGGTCTACGGCACCGCTTCCAACCCCTGGAACGCCGCGCATACGCCAGGCGGCTCCTCCGGCGGCGGCGCAGCGGCGACCGCGGCGGGGTTCGGCGGGCTCGAATGCGGCAGCGACATCGGCGGCTCGATCCGGGTGCCGGCGCATTTCTGCGGCCTGTTCGGCCACAAGCCGAGCTGGGGCATCGCCTCCCCGCGCGGCCACTCGCTGGTCGACGCCGCGGCCTTCACCGACATCTCGGTGATCGGCCCGCTCGCCCGCTCGGCCAAGGACCTGCGCCTGGCGATGGACGGGATCGTCGGGCTCGACCCGGCGGAAACCGGGCTCGGCTTCACCCTGCCCGCGCCGCGCACCACCAATCTCTCCGAACTGCGCGTCGCCGTCTGGTCGCACGAACCCGGCCAGGCGACCGACGCGGAGACCGCCGGCCTGCTCGAAGACCTCGCCCGCCACCTCGATTCCGAGGGCGCTCAGGTGTCGCGCAGCGCCAGGCCCGATCTCGACCCCACCGAGGCCTACCACCTCTATCTCACCCTGCTCGACGCGGCGATGTCGGGCCGCGCCACCGAGGCCACGCTGGCGAAGCGCCGGGCGCAGAAGGCCGCGCTGCGCCCCGACGACCAGAGCGCCGACGCCGTCATGCTGCGCGCGGTGGACCTGCCGCACCGGGACTGGCTGAAGCTGCATGAGCGCCGCCACCAGCTCCGCCGGGTCTGGAGCGCGTTCTTCCGCCACTGGGACGTGCTGCTCTGCCCGGTGCTCGGCTGCCCGGCGCTGCCGCACATGCAGCACGGCGAGACGTGGGAGCGGACGATCACCATCGACGGGCACAGCCACGCCTACAACGACCTGCTGTTCTGGCCGGGGATCACCTGCGGGTTCCACCTGCCGGCGACGGTGGCCCCGCTCGGCCTGTCGCGCACGGGGCTGCCGATCGGGGTGCAGATCGTCGGGCCGTTCGGCGCCGACCACACCACGATCGCCGTCGCCCACATGCTGGAACAAAGCTGGCGCGCCTTCGTGCCGCCACCGGGCTGGAGCTGAACCGATGCGGATTCTTGTCCTGGGTGCCGGCGGCATCGGCGGGTATTTCGGCGGCCGGCTGGCCGAGGCCGGCGCCGACGCCACCTTCCTCGTCCGCCCCCGCCGCGCCGCGCAGCTCGCGGCCGACGGGCTGGTGGTGAAAAGCCCGCATGGCGACTTCACCCGCCCGGTGCGCACCGTCGGCGCCGAAGCGCTCGCCGCCGACGGCGCCTATGACCTCGTGCTGCTGACCTGCAAGGCCTACGACCTGGAAGCGGCCATCGCCGCTATCGCCCCCGCCGTCGCCGGCGGCGCCACGGTGCTGCCGATGCTGAACGGCATGCGCCATCTCGACCGGCTGGACGCGGCCTTCGGCGCCGCGGCCGTGCTCGGCGGGCTGTGCCACATCGCCGCGACCCTGACCGACACCGGCGAGGTGCGCCACCTCAACAAGCTGCATGCGATCACCCTGGGCCCGCGCCAGGCCAGCCAGCAGGCAAGGGTCGCCGCCTTCGCCGCCGCCGCCGCGCCGGCCCGTTTCGACGTCCGGGTCAGCGACGACCCGATCCAGGACATGTGGGAAAAATTCGTCCTGCTCGCGACCATGGCGGGCATGACCTGCCTGATGCGCGCCAATGTCGGCCAGATCATGCAGGCCGACGAGGGCGAGGCGCTGATGCGCGAAGCCCTGGCCGAAGCCGACGCGGTCGCCGGCGCGGCCGGCCACGCCTCCCGCCTCAGCCGCCTCGCCGCCGCAAGCGCCACCCTGACCGAACGCGGCTCCTCCTTCGCCGCCTCCATGCTGCGCGACGTCGAACGCGGCGGCCCGACGGAAGCCGACCACGTCGTCGGCGACCTGCTCGCCCGCGCCCGCGCCGCCGGCCAGGCCGCGCCGCTGCTGCGCACTGCCTGGTGCCACCTGCAGGCGTATGAAGCGCGGCGCGTTTCGTAAGCAAGGCCAAGGGGGCGCTGCCCCCCCACCCGCCCGGAGCCAAAACGAACGGGTTCCAAGGGCTCCGCCCTTGGCAGGG
>JAGWSV010000048.1 GCA_028869315.1 Rhodospirillales bacterium | reverse complement strand
GTGCGTTGGTGTCGATGGACGGCAAGCTCGTGGGCATCAACACGGCGATCTTTGCGCAAGGCAGCGGCGGCTCGATCGGCATCGGCTTCGCCATCCCGTCCAACATGATCCGCAAGATCAGCAGCGACCTGCAGAAATACGGCCATGTGACACGCGGCTATATCGGTGTGGAGGCGCAGGCCGTATCGGACGCGATGTCCAAGGCGCTCGGCCTGCCGCACAAGGGCGGCGCGTTGATCGCGGCGGTGGAGCCGAACACGCCGGCCGCGCAAGCCGGGATCAAGCCGGGCGACGTCATCACGATGGTGGACGGCGCGCCGATCAAGGACCCGCGCGACCTCGCGCTGCACGTTGCCGGCATCAAGCCGGGGACCGACGCCAAGCTCTCGATCATCCGTGACGGCAAGCCCACCGTCATTGAGGCCAAGGTGGCGGAGATGCCGAGCCAGCAGAAGCTGGCCAGCGTCATGGGCGCCGGTCACCGGCCGGAGCGGCTGGGTCTCGCGCTCGGCGCGCTGTCGCCGGGGATGGTGAGCCAGCTGAACCTGCCGGAAGGCACCGACGGCGCCCTGGTGACCGGCGTGCAGCCGGGCTCGCCGGCGCAGGAGGCCGGCATCTCGGCCGGGGACGTGATCGTGGGGGTCGGCTCGGCGCCGGTGCACAATCCGGTGGAGGCGGCGCGGGCGATCGAGGCGGCGCTGCACAAGCCGGGCCAGGCGATCGCGCTGCGCATCTTCCACGACGGCCAGCCGGCCTTCGTGGCGCTGAAGCTCGGGGCCAAGCCCGGCAACGGCTGAGGCCGCCGCCGCCCCCTCCCGCGGCGGGAGGGGGTGGCCGGCGTCTACACCGCCATGTAGCCGCCATCGACATTATAGCAGGCGCCGGTCACGAAGGAGGCGCGGTCGGAGCAGAGCCAGACCACCATCTCGGCAATCTCCTCCGGTTCGCCCATCCGATGGGCGGGCACCATCGCCATCAGCGCCTCGCCGCGCCGGCTCATCACGTCCTCGGTCATTTTGGTGCGGATGTAGCCGGGGCAGACGGCGTTCACCCGGATGTTGTCCGGCGCGTATTCGATCGCCGCGGTCTTGGTGAGCCCCAGCACGCCGTGCTTGGCGGCCACATAGGCCGAGGAGGTCGGCAGGCCCACGAGCCCCGCGACCGAGCCGGTGTTGACGATCGCGCCGCCGCCGTGCGCCTGCATGTGCAGCAGTTCGTATTTCATGCAGAGCCAGACGCCTTTCAGGTTGACCCCGATCATCCGGTCGAATGCGGCTTCCGACCATTCGGCGGTCTTTTTGCCCGAGGCGTCCACCTGGTAGCCGGCGATGCCGGCGTTGTTGAAGGCGCAATCGAGCTTGCCGAATGCCTCCAGCGTGGCGCGCAGCATCGCCTGCACTGCGGCCGGATCGGTCACGTCCCCGCCGAGCGCGAGCGCCTGGTTGCCCCCCCTGCTACCCCCTGGGCCGCCGATCGCGTTCACCATCGCCACCGTGTCCTGTGCGGAGTCGCGGTTGGCGTCGGCCACCGCGACCAGCGCGCCCTCGCGCGCGAAGGCGAGCGCGGTGGCCCGGCCGATGCCGCCGCCGCCGCCGGTGATGAGCGCGGTCTTCCCGTCGAGCATGCCTGCCATGGGGTTCCTCCGGTTCTTTTTGCAAGGCGCAGCATGCACGAGGGGCCCCGGCAAGGCCAAGGCCGCCGCAAGGGGGCGCCGCAGATACGTCGGATGGAACGGCGACCGGAGTACGGCATAGTGCCGCACCGAGGTCCGGCGGGGCATCAGGCCGGCGACCGCAGCACCGCAGGGATGGAACTTCATGCAAAGGCGCGACGACCCGCGAGGCGCGGCGGCCGAGTCTGGGGCCACCCAGCCTGGGGCCACCCAGCCTGGGGCCACCGAACCCCCGCTCACCAAGCCGACGCTCACCGACGCCGCGGCGCGCGCGGGCGGACCCGGCACCATTGCGCCCGCGGCGGCGTCCGAGCCGCCGCCCAACTGGGTGCTGACCCTGTGGACGATGGTGGGCATCCAGGTGGTGATGAGCATCGCCTTCACCATCCTGGCGCCGATCGTGCCGCTCTTCCTGCCCGATCTCGGCGTCCGCCGGCCGGACATGGTCGATCTGTGGGCCGGCATCCTGGCGTCCGTCACCTCGCTGGTCGGCACCTTCGCGGCGCCGGTGTGGGGACGGCTGGCCGACCGCTACGGGCGCAAGCTGATGGTGTTGCGCTCGAGCATCGGCATCGCCGTGTTCACCGGGCTGATGGGGATCGCGCAGACCGTGTGGCACATGCTGGCGTTCCGCATGGCGATGGGGCTGTTCGCCGGGTTCAACTCGGCGGCGATCGCGCTGGTGGCGAGCCAGGTGCCGGACCAGCGGCTGGGCTACGCGCTGGGCTGGCTTTCCACCGGGCAACTGGTGGGGGCGCTGATCGGGCCGGTGGTCGGCGGCGTGCTGGCCGACGTGACCGACAGCTACCGGGCGCCGTTCTTCTTCGCCGCGGCGCTCTCCGTCGTCGCCTTCCTGCTGGCCTGGTGGCTGGTGCCGGAGCGGTTCGTGGCGCCGCCGCCATCGGGGGGGCGGCATAGCCGGTCGATCCCGGCGGCGATGGCGCTGTTCCGCGCCACCCCGGGGCTGGCGGCATTGATGCTCGTGCTGCTGCTGGCGCAGTTCGCGGTGCAGGCGGTCCAGCCGGTCGTGACCCTGTTCGTGCAAAGCCTCACCGGCCCGGTGCCGCAGGTGGCCACCCTGGCCGGCGTCGCGTTCTCGGTGACCGGGCTGGCCGACGTGATCGCCTCGCCGTTCCTCGGCAAGCGCAGCGACGTGCTGGGCTATCGCCGGGTGCTGATCATCAGCCTGTTCGGCGCCGCGGCGGCGACCTTGCCGCAGGCCTTCGCGCACAGCTACTGGACCTTCGTGGCAGAACGTTTCGGCGTCGGCTGCTTCGTCGGCGGCATCCTGCCGACCGCGAACGCGCTGGTGGGGCGCATGGTTTCCGCCAGTTCGCGCGGCTTCGTCTACGGGCTGAGTTCGTCGGCCTCGTTCCTCGGCATCGCGCTCGGGCCGCTGACCGGCGGCGTGGTGGCGGCGAGCGCCGGGCTGCGTTGGGTGTTCGTGGTCACCGCGCTGCTGCTGGCCGTCAACCTGGTATGGGTCCGGTTCGCAGTGCCGGCGGATTCCTGATCGGCGCGCGCAGCACCAGCGTCGTCCAGGGTCCCTCCGTCAGCCGCTCGGCCAGCACGAGCCCGGCGCGCCGGTGCGCCGCCAGCACGCTGCGCGCCTGGGTGGCGAGCAGCCCGGCCAGGATCACGGTGCCGCCGGGCGCGAGGCGTTGCGCAAGGTCGCGCGCCATCCGGCACAGCGGCCGGGCGAGGATATTGGCCAGCACGAGGTCGTAGGGCGCGCCGGCGCGCACCACCGGGCTGTGCCAGCCATCCGCCCGCCGGCAGCGCAGCCACGGGCCGACCCGGTTCTGCCGTGCGTTGCGCGCCGCGACCCGCACCGCCCAGGGATCGATATCCACCGCCAGCACCGGCCGGTGCAGCAGCCGCGTGGCCGCCATCGCCAGCACGCCCGATCCGGTGCCGAGATCGAGCAGCCGGCGCGGTCGGCGCCGTGCCGCGCGTTCCAGCGCGCGCAGGCAGCCGCGGGTGGAGCCGTGCTCGCCGGAGCCGAACGCGGCGCCGGCGTCGAGGGTGAGGGTGATCCGCCCGGCTGCCATCGGCCCGTGCAGATGCGTCCCGCGCAAGGCGAAGCGGCGGCCGACGCGCTGTTCGGGGAAACTCGCGTAGCTGCGTTCCGCCCAGCCCTCGGCCGCCACCGGCTGGCGGACAACCGGAAGCTCGGTCCCGGTCAGCAGTGCGGCGAGGGCGAGCCCGGCGGCGAGCGCCGGATCGTGCTCGCCGACCGGCTTCACGCCTTCCAGCCGCCAAAGTCCGGCGGCTTCGTCGCGGAAGAAGCCGACGGTGGCGCAGGCGCTGCGCAAGGCGGCTTCGTAGGCGGGCAGCGCCGGGTCGGGCACGTCCAGCGATACGGTCTCGAGCGGAATCGCGCGGGAAGATGTCATGGCGCGCCTCTTATACGATTCGGCAGCGGCGGCGAGCCCCCGCCCGGGAAAACCGGCGGTCCGGGGCGGCGTCGGCGTCCGCGGCCCGTCTTATCAACGTCGCGTGGCTGCCTTAGGGCCCGTTCGACAACTATCGAATCGATCAGCGATGTCGAACGGGCCCTAAGGTTTTGTTTTGATCGGCATCTTTGTCGGCGTGCTGACGCACTTATTTGCCGACGATGCCTATGTGGACCCCGGGTTCGACGCGCCGCGCCCCTTTCCCTGGCGCCGGGGAAGCGGGCATGCTGGCGCCTCGCGCCCACGCCCTTGCCGGAGATTGATTGCCATGACGAAGTTCGGCCTCGCCCAACCCGTTCGCCGCGTTGAGGATCCACGCCTGCTGCTGGGTCATGGGCGCTACACCGACGACATCGTGCTGCCCGGCATGCTGCATGGCGTGGTGCTGCGCAGCCCGCACGCCGCGGCGGCGATCAGGGGCATCGACACCGCGGCCGCCGCCGCGCTGCCGGGCGTGCGGGCGATCTATACCGGCGAGGACCTCGCCGCCGACGGGATCGGCCCGATGCCCTGCGCGGTGCCGATGGAAAGCCGCGACGGATCGAAGATGCCGGTGCCGCCGCATCCGGCGCTGGCGCAAGGCGCCGTGCACCATGTCGGCGACCCCGTCGCCTTCATCGTCGCCGACAGCGTCAAGGCGGCCCGCGATGCGGCGGAAGCGATCGACGTGGCCTACGACATCCTTCCGGCGATCACCGACCCGATGGCGGCGCTGGAGGCGGGGGCGACCAAGGTATGGGCCGACCTGCCGGGCAACCGGGCGTTCGACTGGTCGATCGGCGACCAGGCGGCGACCGATGCGCTGTTCGCCAAGGCGGCGCACGTCACCCGCCAGACGGTGGTGAACAACCGGATCGTCGTGTCCTCCATGGAAGCGCGCGCGGCGCTGGCCGATTACGACGCCGCGAGCGGGCGCTGGACGCTCTATGCCAACACCCAGGGCGGCTGGCTGGTGAAGGGGCTGATCAGCGGCCTGTTCGGGGTGGCGGCGGACCGGTTCCGCGTCGTCACCCCCGATGTCGGCGGCGGCTTCGGCATGAAGCTGTTCCTGTACGCCGAGCACGTGCTGACCTGCTATGCGGCGCGCAAGCTCGGCCGGCCGGTCAAATGGGCGGCGGAACGGTCGGAGGCGTTCGTCTGCGACACCCAGGGCCGCGACAACGTCACCCTGGGCGAACTGGCGATCGACGCCGACGGCAAGGTGCTGGCGCTGCGCACCCGCAACGTCGCCAATATGGGCGCGTATCTTTCGACCTTCGCCCCGTATATCCCGACCTATGCCGGCACCGGTGTGCTGGGCGGGGTGTACGCCGTGCAGGCGGTGTACGCCAACGTGATCGGCGTGTTCACCAACACCGTGCCGGTGGACGCCTATCGCGGCGCCGGCCGGCCGGAGGCCAACTACCTGGTGGAACGGCTGATGGACCAGGCGGCGCGCGAGCTCGGCATCGACCGCGCCGAGTTCCGTCGCCGCAACATGCTGCGCCCGTCCGACATGCCGCACGCCACCCCGGTCGGCAAGACCTACGACAGCGGCGACTTCCCCCGCGTGCTGGACACCGCGCTCGCCACCACGGACTGGGCCGGCTTCGCGCAGCGGCAGGCGGCGGCGAAGGCGGCGGGCCGGCGTCGCGGCATCGGCATGGCCTATTACCTGGAGGCGACCGGCGGCGATCCCACCGAACGCGCCGAGATCCGCTTCGCCGAGGATGGCGGCGTCGATGTCTATGTCGGCACCCAATCGACCGGGCAGGGCCACGAGACCGCCTATGTCCAACTGATCTCCAGCCGGCTCGGCATCGACGCCGAACTGGTGCGCGTCCGCCAGGGCGACACCGACACGATTCCGGTCGGCGGCGGCACCGGCGGCGCGCGCAGCCTCTATTCCGAGGGCCAGGCGATCCTGGTCACCACCGACAGCGTGATCAACAAGGGCCGCGAGGCGGCGGCGGAGGAGCTGGAAGCGGCGCCGGCGGACATCGTGTTCGCCGACGGCCGCTTCTCGATCGCCGGAACCGACCGCGACATCGACATCCTCGCGCTGGCGGCCAGCCAGCGGCGCAAGGCCGCGGCCGGGCAGGCGGCGGTCAGCCTCGATGCCGCCGAGGTGGCGGAGATCAAGGCGCACACCTTCCCCAACGGCTGCCACGTCGCCGAAGTGGAGATCGATCCGGAAACCGGAACCGTGCGGCTCGTCCGGTATTCCGTGACCGACGATGTCGGCAAGGCGGTCAACCCGATGATCGTCAGCGGCCAGGTGCATGGCGGGGTGGCCCAGGGCTTCGGCCAGGCGACCCTGGAGCGCACGGTGTACGATCCGGAATCGGGGCAGTTGCTGTCCGGCAGCTTCACCGACTACGCCCTGCCGCGCGCCGACGACCTGCCCGAGATCAAGGTGGCGTTCGTCGAAGTGCCGTGCGCCACCAACCCGCTCGGGGTGAAGGGCGCGGGCGAGGCCGGCGCCGTGGGCAGCCCGCCGGCCGTGATCAACGCGATCCTGGACGCGCTGGCGGAGGACGGGGTGCGGGAGATCGACATGCCGGCCACGCCGGAACGGATCTGGCGGGCGCTGCGGGCGGCCTGAGCCCGGCGCGGACCGGTCGGGGCGGGCGCATGGCGGGCGCGCGAAGGGCGGGTTCCGGCGCGGAGCGGGCCAGGGTGGAGCGGGCCAGGCCGGAGTGGATCTGGGCGGAGTGGGCCAGGCCGGAGTGGACCTGGGCAGCGCGGAGCAGGGGGCGATGAGCGGCAAGGTCGCGCTGGTCACCGGCGCCGGGCGGGGCATCGGCGCCGCCATCGCCGCCCGCCTGGCTGAATCCGGCTGGCGGGTGGTGGCGGCCGACCGCGACCCTGACGGCAGCCCGCCGCCCGGCGGGCGTGACGTGGTCTGCGACGTGGCCGACGAAGCCGCGGTGGCGGCGCTGGTCGCCGGGATCGCCGCCGCCGAGGGGCGTCTCGACGGGCTGGTCTGCAACGCGGGGATCATGATCCGCAAGCCGATCGGCGCGATCAGCCTTGCCGAGTGGAATCGCGTGCTCGCCACCAACCTGACGAGCACGTTCCTGCTGGTCCGCGCCGCCGAGACGCTGCTGCGGGCCGCGCGGGGCGCCGTGGTCGCCATCGCCTCCACCCGCGCGCACATGTCGGAGCCGGACACCGAGGCCTATGCGGCGTCCAAGGGCGGGCTCGTTGCGCTGACCCATGCGCTGGCGATCAGCCTGGGACCCGAGATCCGGGTGAACGCGATCAGCCCGGGCTGGATCGCCACCAAGGGGCCGCCGCCGCGGCCGGAGGATCACGCCGACCACCCGGCCGGCCGGGTCGGGCAGCCGGCCGACATCGCGGCGATGGCCGCCTGGCTGCTGGGCCCGGACAGCGGCTTCGTCACCGGCGCCGAGTTCATCGCCGATGGCGGCATGACCCGGAAGATGATCTACCGCGACTGACCGGCCGGCATGCGACGCATCCCCGCGGCGGGGCCGCATGCGCGGGGGACGGTGCCGAGGCCGGGGTGCAAATCGGCTGCCGGATGCGCATCTCTCCACCGGGATGGGTTTCCGATGACCAGCGCGCTGTCACATGCCGTCGTGCCCGCCGCCATGCCGGGCCGCGCGCGGCACGGCCGGGGGTGCGGATGCGGGTCCGCCGCGCGATTACGGCGGGCCGGCCGGTCATGACCGGGCTCGGTTGCCTGCTGCCCTTCGTTCTGACGATCGGCGGCGCCTTCGTCGGCGCCGCGGCGGGGGGCCGGAACGGGGGCATGGCCGGGCTCGCAATCGGTGCCGCCCTCGGCCTTGGCGCGGCGGCGGCCCTGTTCTGGGGCATGCTGCAGATCAAGCGGCGACGATGACGCCGGGTGACGGCCGACCCGGAACGCGGGCGAGCGGGGGCCGTTCGTCGCCGCGCTCGCGCCTGGTCGCGCGTATGTGAACCGGTGCGCAACGGGATCGGACCGCCGCCGCCGGCGACAGGTGTTACAGGACATTCGTAAGCCGGGGGCTCGCTTTGCGCTGCCGACGGCGCGTGGTCCGTGCCGACGCCCCTGCGGCCTGGGCCCGGTTTGGCCGTCGTGCTGCCAGGATGCCGCCATGATCGCCCGGTCTCGTGCGGGTCGCCACCGCGACGAAGCGGTGGCGCAGAGAAGGAGAGTTCCATGCGCTCGGTTCACCTTGCGATCCTGGCATGCGTCGTGGCGGGCATGGCCGGGGTGGCGGCTGCCCCGGCCCGTGCCGACGAAGGCGGCTGGGATCATGGATGGCATGGGGGCTGGCACGGCGATCACCGCGGAGACTGGCGCGATGAGCACCCCTGGCGCTGGCGTCACCGCGAGGACGACGACTGGCGCGCGCCCTGGGGCGTCGTCGCCGTTCCGCCGCCCGTCTATTATGCGCCGCCGCCCGTGTATTACGCGCCGCCCCCTCCACCTGTCCTTTATGCTCCCGGCGTGAGCATCGGGATCGGCGTGCGATAGAGGAGAGCTTGGAATGCGCGGAATCCGTTTTTCCTGCCGGGGCGTCGCTGCCGGGTTCGGAATGGCGCTGCTGTTGGCCGGGTGCACCAATCCCTACGACCCGGGCCAGCGCGCGCTGGGCGGCGGCCTGATCGGCGCCGGAACCGGCGCTGCGATCGGCGGCCTTGCCGGCGGCGGCGAGGGCGCCGCGGCGGGTGCGCTGATCGGCGGCGCGGTCGGCGCCGTGGGCGGCGCGGTGACCACGCCACAGCCGCCCCCGCGCCGGGGTTACCCGGAGAGCCAGCGCGGCTATTACCCGCCGCCGCCACCGCCGCCCGGCTATAACGACTGACCGGCCCGCCGATCCGCCGGGCCGGATGCCGGCCGGACGGATCTTCGGCCGTTCCGCGCCCGGCGGGTCCGGACCGTTCCTTGTGTGGTCAAGGCCGGGGCCGTCGCGCGGCAGGGCTCAGCCGCGCGACAGGTCCCTGGTCTTGCGCTGCAGGCTTGCCATCAGCGCCGGAGCGCCGCCCCGGTCGAGCAGGTGGCGGAAATCCGATCGCTGCACCGCGACCCGGCTGATCGAGCCGTCGGCGAGCACGTCGACCGCCTTCCAGGCATCGCCGACCTTGCGCATCACGTAGTTGAGTTGATGCGACGAGCCGGACCGCGAGACGATCTGGGTCAGGACCACCTGCTCGCCGCCCGGCAGCGGCCGGGTGACCGGCTGTTCCACGAAGTGCTCGCCGTCGAATGTATCGAAATTGTCGACATAGGACGCGACGGTGTAGCGCCGGAAGGCGGCGAGCAGGTCGCTCTGCACCTGTGCACTGAATCTCGACCAGTCGGAGCCGACCGAGATGCGCAGGATCTGCTGCAGGTCGAAGGCGCGATCGACGGCCGGGGCCAGCATTTCGGCCCGCTTCTCAAACGGCGTCGTCCGGCCCGCCTGCATGATCGCGATCAGCGCCTTGTCCAGCGCCCGGATCGGCGCGAGCGCCCCGGCAGCGGGCGTCGCGTCTGGCGGCGCCGCCGCGGCGGGTAGCGCGGCGAGACTCGCCGGGCTCAGGGTTACGAGGCCGGCGGCCGCCAGCAGCGCCGTCAGAGAGAGGCCGGCGAGCCGGCGGCGGGGCAGCGGCGACAAGGGAAACGCCATCGATCTTCCTTTGGCTGGGCGAGGCACGTGCGGTTCGCGGCACGGGCGGGTCCCGGTCGAGAGCCCCGGGTTTCCGCCGGCGCGCGGGGCGCGCGGTCTGCAACACAATATAGGCGAAGCCGGCGTTCGATCGAGTCTGCGGGCGGGGGCCCGGGCGGGATCGCCGGTTGGTGCCGGCCCGGGCCGGACGCCTGGCGGCGCCCCGCGCGGCTGCACCCGGTCGCGCGCGATCGGCGTTCGGAGGCCGGGCAGGGGCGTGCGCCGGCGCTGGTTGTCAAACCGGGACACGACGGCTTCGCCGCCGTTGCGGCATCTCCGGCCGGGCCGCCGATGCGGAGTTGCGACAATGCAGCCCTGTGTGCGGCGGCAGGCTGCAATCGCGGTTCGGGCCGCCCATATCTCTGTTCGAGCGTGTCGTGCCGCGGTCGGAGGTTTCGGTTGTCGCTTCCAGCCATTCTCCAGCTTCTCGATCGAATTGCCGACCGGTGCGGCCTGCTGCACCAACCGTTGCGACCCGAGCGGTTGATCGCGCGGGCGGCGCGCCGGGCCGGCAGTTCGGATTTCGGCGACATCCCGTTCCACGAGCCGCTGGCACGCCTGCTTGGTGCCTGCGCCAGCGAATCGGCGCCCAGCCTGGTCGGGCGAATCGCCACCAGGTGGGACGTGCTGCGCTTCCTCGGCAACCTGCTGCGCCTGGCCGAAGAGGACGCGCGCGACCCGGCGATCCGCGCCGAGCCGATCGCCCGGCCGATCTTCATCACCGGCCTGCCGCGCAGCGGCACCAGCTTCCTGCATCGCCTGCTGCTGCAAGACCCGGACAATTTCGCGCCGCTCGTGTGGCAGACGATCGCACCCTATCCCCCGGCCGCCGGCCCGGACCGGCGCGTTGCCGAGGTCGAAGCGCAGCTGCGCATGTTCGCCCGCTGCGCCCCGGAATTTCCCGGCCTGCATCCGCTCAGCGCGACCTCGCCGCAGGAATGTTCCGAGATCGGGGCGCATGTGTTCCGCAGCCTGCGGTTCGATACGACCTATCGGGTGCCGTCCTATCGCCGGTGGCTCGATCATGCCGGCCTGCTGCCGGCGTATCGGTTCGAGCGGCGGTTCCTGCAACATCTGCAGCACCAGCGCCGGCTGGCGGATCCGTCCGCCGGCCCCGGCCGCTGGGTGCTGAAATGCCCGGACCACGTGTTCGCGCTGGACGATCTGCGCGCCGCCTTCCCCGATGCGCGCATCGTGTTCGTGCACCGCGATCCGATCAAGGTGCTGGTCTCGGTCGCCAAGCTGACGGAAGTGCTGCGCCGGCCCTTCAGCCGCGCGGTCGACCCGGTGGCGATCGGCCGCGGCGAAGCGGAGCGGTGGCTGCTCGGCACCGAGCGCATGCAGGCCGCGGCCGCCGCGGACGGGTTCGCCACGCCGATCTGTCATGTTCACCATACCGAGCTGGTGCGCGATCCGGTGGGCGCGGTGCGGCGGCTCTATCGCCATTTCGACTTGTCGCTGGAGCCGGGCGCCGCCGCGTCGATGGGACGGCTGGTCACCCTGCAGCCGCGCGGCGGCTACGCCCACGATGCCTACCGGTTCGCCGATCACGGGCTCGATCCTGATACGGAACGCGAAAAATTCCGTCCCTACATGGAATATTTCGGCGTCAGGCCGGAGAGCGCGACGCCGGCGCCGGTCCGCGGCGGGCTGTCTGCGGCTGCCTGAGCGGCGCCTCCCGACCGGTGCGCCGCCGCTTGCCGCCGGCGTTGCCTGCGGGAGGGCGTCCGGTCAGCCCCCGATCTTCTCCGACCGGCGCGGCAGGAGGCGTCCGCGCTCGAAGATCACCTGGCTGTCGTAGAAATGCATCGACAGGGTGGTGCGGCTGAAATCGCTGGGCGGCGCCGCGCCGCGCCAGAATTCGGCGTTCAATTCGTCGATCAGCCCTTTCGCCAGTTCGATGAAGGTGCCCTGCCGGCGCAGCCCGCCGCCGTATTGCGGCCAATAGGCGGTGTGCATGTCCTCCACCGCGTAGATCCCGTTGCGGTCGGTGCGCGGATAGAGGTGGCGGAACGACGCGGTGACCGCGCTCATGACGTGGCTGCCGTCATCCAGCACGATGTCGGGCGTGCCGAATTCCGCAAGGACCCGGTCGAGGAAGGCGGGATCGGCCTGGTCGCCGATCCGCACCGCGATCTGGCGCTCCTCCAGCGCGGCGCATTCGGGGCGGATGTCGAGGCCGACGATCTGGGCGCCCGGGCCGAAGTAGCGCTTCCACATCTGCAACGAGCCGCCTTCGCCGCAGCCGATCTCGATGAACAGCAGCGGCCGGTTCACGTAGCGGCCGAAATGGCGCTCATAGACCGGGAAGTAGTGGGTCCACTTGTCGATCAGCCGCTGGTCGTGGCGGAGGAAGTCGGACCACAGGCTCATCGGCCGAGCGCTTCCTGCACGGCGGCACAGATCCGGCTCAGCGCGTGCTCGGACAGGTCGGGATGGATCGGCAGCGCCAGAATCCGCTCCGATATCGACTCGGAAACCGGCAGCGCGGTGCCGTCATGGGCGTCGCGGTAGGCCGGCTGCCGGTGCAGCGGGCGCGGGTAGTAGATGGCGCTCGGCACGCCGGCGGCGCGCAGGCTTTCCTGTACGTGCGCGCGGGTGGCGGCGTCGGGCAGCAGCACCGAGTAGATCGCCCAGGCGCTGGTGCTGTCCGCCACCCGGGCCGGGATCTCCAGCAGGTTGCCCAGATGGCGGTCGTAGACCTGCGCCACCCGCTCGCGCGCGGCGAGTTCCTCGGGGAACACCGCGAGTTTCGCCAGCAGCACCGCCGCCTGCAAGGTGTCGAGCCGGCCGTTCATGCCGGTGCGCAGCACCTCGTAGCGGGTGGTCCCCTCGCCATGGGTGCGCAGGCTGCGGAACAGCGCGGCCCGGTCGGCGCTTTCGGTGAACAGCGCGCCGCCGTCGCCGTAGGCGCCGAGCGGCTTCGAGGGGAAGAAGCTGGTTGCGGTGGCGTCCGCCGCCGCGCCGAGCATCCGCCCGTGCAAGCTGCAGCCGAAGCTCTGCGCCAGGTCGTCGACGGTCACCAGGTCTTCGCGCCGGGCGATCGCCGCCAGCGCCGGCCAGTCGGCGGGCTGGCCGAACAGGTCCACCCCGATCAGCACCCGCGGACGCAACCGGCCGGCGGCGCGCACCGCGGCGATCCGCTGGGCGAGATGCGCGGGGTCGATCTGGAACGTGCGCGGATCGACGTCGACGAACACCGGCGTGGCGCCCAGCACCAGCGGCACTTCGGCGGTGGCGGTGTAGGTGAAGGCGGGCAGGAACACGGCGTCGCCGGGGCCGATCCCTTCCGCCATCAGCGCGATCTGCAGCGCATCGGTGCCGGAACTGACGGCGACGCAGTGGGCGGCGCCGCAGAAGCCGGCCAGCGCGGCTTCCAGCTCCGCCACCTCGGGCCCTAGGACGAACTGGCAATGCGCCAGCACGGCGTCGAGCCGGCGGCGCAGCTCGGGGGCGATGCGCGCCTGTTGCGCCTTGAGGTCGAGGAAGGGAATCGGGTCCGGCGTGGTCATGGCGTGCCTGTCACCTGTGCCTGGCCTGGTGTCTGGCCATCGGCGTTGTGGGCGAATTCGGGGATCAGCCGGCCGAGCTGCTCGAGCGCGAGGCGGGTATGCCCGCCGCGGCAGGCGCCGGCGATGTCGTCCATCGCGCGGCCGACGATCGCCGGATCGGCGGTGCGCGGCGCGGCCATCAGCAGGCCGGGATAGCCGGTGGGGACCGGCGGCTCCTGGCCGTGGAACAACTCTTCGTAAAGCTTCTCTCCGGGACGGAGCCCGGTGACCTGGATCGCCACATCCTCGTCCGGACGCAGCCCGGCGAGGCGGATCATCTGCCGCGCGAGATCGGCGATCTTGACCGGCTCGCCCATGTCCAGCACGAAAATCCCGCCCTGCTCGCCGGACGGAAGCGGCGCCCCGGTCAGCCGCACCACCGTCGCCTGCAACACGAGCCCGACCGCTTCGCGCACGGTCATGAAATAGCGCCGCATGTCGGGATGGGTGACGGTCAGCGGCCCGCCGCGCGCAAGCTGGCGCTGGAACAGCGGCACCACCGAGCCGGTGCTGCCGAGAACATTGCCGAACCGCACCGTGATGCAGCGCATCCGGCTGTCGTCGCCGCCCGATTCGAGGTCGAGCGCCTGGCAGTACATCTCCGCCAGCCGCTTCGACGCGCCCATCACCGAGGTGGGGTTCACCGCCTTGTCGGTGGAGATCAGCACCATCGCGCGGGCGCCCGCGGCGCGCGCCGCGTCGGCCACGTGGCGGGTGCCGGCGGCGTTGGACAGCAGCCCTTCGGCCGGATTGGCCTCCACCATCGGAACATGCTTGAGCGCCGCGGCGTGGAACACGAGGTCGGGGCGCGCATCGGCGAAGATCGCGCGGATGCGCGCCGCGTCGCGCACGTCGGCGATCAGCGCCTTGCGGGTGACGCCGGGGTGGCGCTCGCCCAGTTCCAGGTCGATCTGCCACAGCGCGTATTCGCCGTTGTCGAGCAGGATCAGACGTTCCGGCCCCAGCGCTGCGATCTGCCGGGCGAGTTCGGAGCCGATGGTGCCGCCGGCGCCGGTGACGATCACCCGCCGTCCCTGCACCAGCCGCGCCATCGCGTCGCGGTCCAGCGGCACCTGCGCGCGGTTCAGCAGGTCGTCGATCTCCACCGGACGCAACTCCAGAGGCGTGCGCCTGCCCGGCGTGGCCGCTGCGGCCGCGCCGGTCGCCGCCACGGTGGCGGGGTCCAGCGCGGTGAGCTGCGGGGCACGGCGCACCAGCAGCCCGTACCGGTCCGCCTGCTCGACCAGGCCGGCGAGCGCCGGGCCCGGGATGGACGCGCTCACCACCACCAGCATGCGCGGCAGCCGCCCCTCGGCGGCGAGGCGGTCGAGCACGGCGCCGGCATCCGACACCGAGCCCAGGATCGGCTGGCCCATGATGCGCCGCCCGGTCTGGCGCGATCCGAAGCCGAGCAGGCCGATCACCCGGAGATTCTGCCGCCGGTCCTGCGCCAGGGCGTGCAGGAACAGGTCCGCGTCCTCGCCGGCGCCGGCGAGCAGCGCGAGCGACGGCTCCGCGGCCTGGTCGGGATCGATCCGCGGCCGGTTGCGGGCGTGGCGGTAGGCGACCCGGGGCGCGGCCAGCAGCACCGTCTGCACCAGCGCCAGCGCCACCGGAAAGGCCGGGTTGGGCGACAGCGAGACGAAGGGCAGCACCAATGCGGCGAGCAGGACCACACCCAGCGCGGCCGATCCGGCCACCGCGGCGAGGTCGCCCAGCCCGGCGAACCGCCAGTGCTGGCGCGACAGCCGGAACGGCACCCCCGCGGCGAGCAGGAGCGCCGCGCTGAGCGGCATGGCCCATGGCGGCGGCAAGGTGTGCAGGTTGGGCGCGGCGATCCATCCCGCGAGCGGGACGGCCAGCGCCGCGAGCGCGAAATCCCACGCGGCGTTCACGGCGATGCGGGCGAGCGAACGGGTGGCGGCCATGCGATCCCCTCTATAGCCTCCGCGGTTCGCCGGCCATAGCGTGACCTTCGGCCCAGCGTCCGCCGCCGCGCCGGTCTCCTCCGGTCTTGCCGGTCGTCGGCGGTATCCCTCGGCAGCCATCCCAGGGGCGTCGTCCGCAGACGAGACCATGTGGGCGGCGAGGAGGGACCGCGAGACACGGACGGAGCATGCAACCATGAGCGCCCGCCTGCCGCCCGCCGCCCGCCGCCTGCTTGCCGCGCGGGCCACGATCAGCGTCGGGCAGGGGGCGATGGGGGTGGACTTTGCCCTCTACGCGCGCGCCCTGCACTGGTCCCCAGGGTTCCTGGGCGCGACCGTGGGCGCGGGCATCCTGTTCGGCGGCGGGCTGACGGCGCTGGCCGGGCCGCTCAGCGACCGGTTCGGGCGCAAGCCGTTCCTGTGCGCCTATCTGGCCGCGGTCGTGGCGGCGGCGGGGTTCGCGGCGGTCTCGGCGCGGGCGGCGGTGGTGGCCGGCGCGGCGATCGTCGCCGGGTTCGGGCGTGGCGCGGTGGGCGTCCCGGGGGCGTTCGGCGCGGTGCAGCAGGCCTGGCTCGCCGACCAGGTGGAGGGCCAGGCGCTCAGCCGGTCGCTGGCCCGCAACGCCGCCGTCGGCTTCTTCGCCACCGCAGCCGGCACGTTCCTCGGCGGGTTGCCGCAGGTGTGGCGCCAGGCGCTGCCCGGCGCGCTCGCGTATCGGCCGCTCTTCGGGCTGGTCGCCGTCACCACCCTGATGTCGCTCGTCCTGCTGCTCCGGCTTGCCGAGCCGCGGCGGCCGGCGCACGCGGCGGCGCCGGCCCGGGATGCGCGCGAGCAGGCGGCGGAGAACCGGCTGCTGCTGCGGCTTGCCGGGATCAACGCGCTGAACGGGGTCGGGATCGGCCTGACCGGCCCGCTGCTGTCGTGGTGGCTGGCCGCGCGCTTCGGCGCCGGGCCCGGGCAGATCGGTCCGGCGATCGGGCTCGTGCTGCTGGCCTCCGGGCTTGCCACCCTGCTGGCGGGGCGGCTGGGCACGCGCTTCGGGCTGGTGCGGGTCGTGGTGGCGATGCGCTCGGTCGGGCTCGGCCTGCAGGTGGCGCTGCCGTTCGCTCCGGGCTTCGGGTGGGCGATGGCCGCCTATGCGGGGCGCACGGTGCTGAACCGCGGCACGGTCGGGCAACGCCAGGCGCTGGTGATGGGCGCGGTGCGCGGCCACCGGCGCGGGCTGGCGGCGAGCGTCAGCGGCGTCTCCACCCAACTGCCGCGCGCGGTGGGACCGTGGCTGGCCGGACTGCTGTTCGGCGCCGGGTGGTTCGCCGCGCCGTTCCTGCTCGCCTCGGTGTTCCAGGCCGCCTACCTGCTGCTCTATCGGCGGGTGTTCGCCGCGGTGGACCGCCGCTGACGCGCCCGCCGCGCGGCCGTCGCGGGGCGGGCGGCGGCTTGACCTGCATGCCCCCCGGGCGCATCTGCCCGGGCGCCAGACGGCCGGGCGGCCGCTGCCGCGGGCGGAGCGCATCCGCCGCGTGGTGGAGGAAAGTCCGGGCTCCACGGGAATACGGTGCCGGCCAACGGCCGGCGGGGGCGACCCCAGGGACAGTGCCACAGAAAGCAAACCGCCCGCTCCGATCGGCACCCGCCGGTCGTAACGGGCAAGGGTGAAAGGGTGCGGTAAGAGCGCACCGCGCCCCCGGCAACGGGGGCGGCAGGGTAAACCCCACCGGGAGCAAGACCGAATAGGGGCGGCCGGTGCCGCGACGCTGCGGCGTCACGGGCGCCAGGGGCATTCCCGCTCCGCCGCCCGGGTTGGTCGCGTGAGGCGCGCCGCAAGGCGCGTCCCAGAGGAATGGCCGTCCCGCCGCTTTCCGGGCAACCGGGACGCGGCGGACAGAACCCGGCTTACAGGCCGTCTGGCGCCTTCCATCTCCGTGCTGTCGTTTCGCCGGCCGGCCGACAGGTTTCGGAACAAATCGGGAATATCGAATTCTCGACGAATCGCCCTTGACCCGATCACGGCCGCATCTCCTACACGCCTACGTGTGGCAGGCGTAGTGCCAAGGCGTGGTCAGCGGATTTTGGCAACGGCCGGCTGGAAATCCCTTTGACGCCCATGGTAGCCCATGATATCCCATGACATCCCATTAACGGGCCAACCATCACTCTGCGCGCCCCTGCCCGGCATCCTGGACACAGCCACCCAACCCGCCGGGCACGGCCGATCGGAGCAAGCGCGAAGGGCGGGTCGGGCGGATGACCCAATTCCTGGGCACCCACCAGAACAAGCTGGATGCCAAGGGCCGCGTTTCGGTGCCGGCGCCGTTTCGTGCCGCCTTGCGCCAGGCCGCCGGCGCCGAGGGCGCCGCGACCGCGCATCTCGTGCTGCGCCCGTCCCACAAGTTTCCGTGCATCGAAGCCTGGCCGGAGTCGGCGTTTCAGGCGCTCGCCGCGCCGCTCGACCAGATGGCGCTGTTCAGCGACGAGCACGACGACATGGCGAGCGCGCTCTATGCCGATGCATTCGCGGTCGAAACCGATCGCGAGGGCCGCATCATGCTGCCCGATATGCTGGTCGCCCATGCCGCACTCGGTCAGTCGGTGGAGTTCGTCGGCCATGGCCGCATCTTTCGTATCTGGGACCCGGCCGCCGGCGCGCGTCACCGCGCGGAGGCGCGCGCCCGTGCCCAGGCCCGTGGCCTGACCCTGCCGGGAGCGGGGCTCGTCCGTCCTGGCGCATCCGGCGGGGCAACGTCATGACCGCGCCCCTCGGCCTCGTTGCGCTCCCCGTCTGGCTGCCTGCCGGGCGGCCCGCCGGACCGGCTCCGGCGTCGCCGGCGGGCGGCGAACCGGCGTCGGGTCACGTGCCGGTGCTGCGCGCCGAGGTGCTGGCCGCGCTCGCCCCGCGTGACGGCGGCATCTACCTCGACGCCACCTTCGGCGGCGGCGGCTATGCCGAGGCGATCCTGTCGGCCGCCGCCTGCACGGTGTTCGCGATCGACCGCGATCCGGAGGCGATCGCCCGCGGGGCCGCGCTCGCCGCGCGCTTCCCCGGCCGGTTGCATTTGGCGCAGGGGCGGTTCGGCGACGTGCTCGCCGGGGCGCTCGCGCCGGACGGGCTGCTGGCCGGGCACGGCGTGCGCGCGCTCGATGGCGTGGCGTTCGATCTTGGCGTCTCGTCCTTTCAGCTCGACGATCCGGCGCGCGGCTTCTCGTTCCGGACCGACGGGCCGCTCGACATGCGCATGGACCGCGCCGGCCCGACCGCGTCCGACCTCGTCAACCGGCTGGGCGAACGCGAACTCGCCGACCTGCTGCACGAGTTCGGCGAGGAGCGGGCGGCGCGGCGCATCGCCCGGGCCATCGTCGCGGCGCGCGCCGAGGCGCCGATCGAAACCACCGCGCGGCTGGCCGGGATCATCCGAGCCGTGCTGCCGCCGGATCGGTCCGGGATCGATCCGGCGACGCGCAGCTTCCAGGCCCTGCGCATCCGGGTGAACGACGAGCTGGGCGAGATCGAGCGCGGGCTGGAGGCCGCCGCGGCGCTGCTCGCTCCCGGCGGCCGGCTCGTCGTCGTCGCGTTCCATTCGCTCGAGGACCGTTTGGTGAAGCGCTTCATGCTGGCGGCGTCGGGACGGGCGCCGTCGCCGTCGCGGCACGATCCGCGCGGATTGCTGGTCCGCGAGGCGCCGCGCTTCCATTTGCTGGGCGGCGCGCTGCTGCGCCCCGGGACGGCCGAGGTTGCGGCCAATCCGCGTGCCCGCAGCGGCCGGCTGCGGGCGATGGAGCGGCTGGTCCGTCCGGTGGAGGCCGGGTCGCCGGAGCGTGCCGGCCGGGGGGCTGCGCACCCGGGCGGCGCGGCGGCCGGGGAGGGCGCGACATGATCCGCCCCGTCACCGTCGTCGCCTTCGTGCTGGCCTGCGCCAGCGGATACTACGTCTACGCGGTGTCGCACCGCGTGGGCGTGGTCGACCGGCAGATCGAGCAGACCGTGCACCAGGCCACGCTCACCCGCGAGCGCATCCGCATGCTGCACGCGGAATGGACGGTGTTGAACCGGCCGGAGCGGCTGCAGAGCCTGGCCGACCAGTATCTTTCGTTGCAGCCGACGCAGCCGACCCAGTTCGTGGCGATGAGCGACCTCGCGAGCCGTCTGCCGGCGGTCGAAGCCGCACCGGCCGCGCTTCCCGGCGGCGCCCCGGATGGGACCGCCCCGGATGGGACCGCAAACGGGACGCCGGCCGGCGCTCTCGCCGCGTCGATGGGCGCCGCCGCGCCTGCCGCAGGGCCAGGGGCAGGGGCAGGGCCAGGGGCAGGGGCAGGGGCAGGGGCCGTGCCGGCGGCGCAACCCGCTTCGCCGCCCGTCTCGTTGGCATCCATCGCGTCCGGACCTGCGGCAACCACGGCCGGCTTGCCGGCATCCGGCCGGGCGGAACCCGCTGCCGCGGCGCCCGCGCCGTTGGTCGCCGCCGTCGCCCGGCGGTCCGGTCCAGGGCGTCCGGACCGGTCCGGCATGTCGCACCTTGCCGCCAGCGGGCGGCCCGTGCGGGAACCGTCCAGCCGGCAGATCGCGGCGGCGCCGCGCGGCGCCCCGCATCCGGGGGCCGTCGCCG
>JAGWSV010000342.1 GCA_028869315.1 Rhodospirillales bacterium | reverse complement strand
TCGCGGTGGTGACCAAGAACGAGATCGTGCTGGCGATCGTCGGCGGGCTGTTCGTGGTGGAGACCGTCTCCGTCATCGTCCAGGTGTTCTGGTTCAAGCGCACCGGCCGCCGCGTGTTCCTGATGGCGCCGCTGCATCACCATTTCGAGAAGAAGGGCTGGGCCGAACCCACCATCGTGATCCGCTTCTGGATCATTTCCATGATCCTGGCCCTGCTGGGCCTGGCGACGCTCAAGATCCGATGAGCGGGCGCACTCCCATGGCCAGCGGCGGTCCCCCGCATGGTTTCCCCTCTGGCCTGTTCGCCGGCAAGCGCTTCGCCGTGCTGGGGCTCGGCCGCAACGGGCTGCCCGCGGCGCGGGCGCTGGCGGCGATGGGCGCCGAGGTCGTTGCGTGGGACGATCAGCCGGCGGCGCGCGCGGCGCTGGCGGCGGAGCCGGGGCGGCTGCGGCTCGCCGATCCGCTGCAGACGGATTTCCGCTTCGACGCGCTGGTCCTGTCGCCCGGCATCCCGCATCTGCTGCCGCAGGCGCATCCCGTCGCGGCGCGGGCGGGCGCCGCCGGCGTGCCGATCCTGTCGGACGCGGAGCTGCTGTTCCGCGCCGTCCGCACCGCCGGCTCGCGCGCCCGGTTCGTCGGCGTCACCGGCACCAACGGCAAATCCACCACCACGGCGCTGCTCGCCCATATCCTGGCCGGCGCCTCGGTGCCGGCCGCCGCCGGCGGGAACCTGGGTCCCGCCGCGCTCGCCTTGCCCCTGCTCGGGGACGACGGCGTCTATGTGCTGGAAATGTCCAGCTACATGTTGGAGCGAATCGAAACCATGCGCTTCGATGCCGCGGCGATGCTCAACCTCTCGCCCGACCATCTCGACCGGCATGGCGGCATGGCGGGCTACGTCGCCGCCAAGCGGGCGGTGTTCGATCGCCAGACCGCGGCGGATCTGGCGGTCATCGGCATCGACGATCCGCTGTCGCGCGCCCTGGCCGACGAACTGGCCTTGCGCCCGGCCAGGGTGGTCACGGTATCGGGCGCCGGCGCGGCCGGGATCGGGTGCGCGGCGGGCCGCCTGTGCGACGCCGCCGGAGCCTTGCTGTCGATGGACCAGGCGGCCGCGCTGCCCGGCCCGCACAACGCCCAGAATGCCGCCGCGGCGGCGGCGCTGGCGCTCGGCCTCGGGGTCGGCCGCGCCGCGATCGCCACGGGAATCGCCGACTTCCCCGGCCTGCCGCACCGCCAGCAGCGAATCGCCGAGATCGATGGGGTGGTGTTCGTCAACGACAGCAAGGCCACCAACGCCGATGCGGCGGCGCGGGCGCTCGCCTGCTATCCGCGGCTGGTCTGGATCGCCGGCGGCCTCGCCAAGGAGGGTGGCATCGCGTCGCTGGCGCCGTTCTTCCCGCGCGTCGCGGCGGCGTTCCTGATCGGGCGCGACGCCCCGGCGCTGGCCGCGACCCTCGCCGCCGCCGGCGTGCCGCACACGGTCGTCGGAACGCTGGCGGCGGCGGTTCCGGCCGCCTTCGCCGCTGCCCGCGACCGCTCCGCGCCGGTCGTGCTGCTGTCGCCCGCCTGCGCCAGCTTCGACCAGTTCCCGGGGTTCGAGGCCCGCGGCGACCGCTTCGCGGCGCTGGCGTCCGGCCTCGCCGCCGAGCCGGCCGAACCAGGGGCCGGCGCGCCGCCGGCCGGCGGCGCGGAGGCTGCGTGATGCCCGTCTCCCGCGCCGACAACTCCGTGCTGGGCCGCTGGTGGTGGACCGTGGACCGTCCGACCCTGAGCGCGGTCGGGCTGCTGATCGGCTTCGGCTACATCCTGGTGCTGGCTTCGTCGCCCGCGGTGGCGCAGCGGCTGGGCGACGCCCGCGACGCGCTGTTCGTGAAACAGGTGGTCTTCCTTGCGCTTGGCGGCCTGGTGGTGATCGGCGTCTCCATGCTGTCCCCGCGCGACATTCGGCGCCTGGCGCTGCTCGGCGGCGCGGTGGCGCTGCTCGGGACCGCGGCCACCATGGTGATCGGGGTGGAGATACTGGGGGCCCGGCGCTGGATCGCGCTGCCAGGCTTCGCGGTGCAGCCGAGCGAGTTCCTGAAGCCCTGCTTTGCCGTCGTCGCCGCCTGGCTGCTCGCCGAGCATCGGCGCAACCCGCGTTTCCCCGGTGCGTGGATCGCCGGCGGGATCTTCCTGCTGATCGTGCTGCTGCTGAAGGAGCAGCCGGATGTCGGCATGACCGCGGTGATCACCGCGGTGTTCTTCATCCAGCTGTTCGTCGACGGGCTGAACCTGTTCCTGGCCGGCGTGGGCGTGCTGCTGATGGCCGGCGGCGCGGTCGGGTCCTACCTGATGTTCGCCCATGTGCGCTTGCGGGTGGCGGAGTTCCTGCATCCGCACGGACCGCACACCTACCAGATGACGACGGCGCTGGAGGCGTTCGGCAATGGCGGCCTGTGGGGCCGCGGGCCGGGCGAGGGACGGATCAAGGACATCCTGCCCGATGCGCACGCGGATTTCATCTTCGCGGTCGCCGGCGAGGAATTCGGCCTGGTCATCTGCGCGGTGATCGTCGGCGTGTTCGCTTTCATCGTCCTGCGTGGCCTGTTGCGCCTGCTGCGGGAGCCCGATCCGTTCACCGTGCTCGCCTGCACCGGGCTGCTCGCCGCGTTCGGACTGCAGGCCTTCGTGAACATGGCCTCCTCGCTGGCGCTGATCCCGACCAAGGGCATGACCCTGCCGTTCATTTCCTATGGCGGCTCCTCGGTGATCGCGGTGGCGCTCGAGATCGGGATGCTGCTCGCGCTGACGCGGCGGCGCGCCCGGGGAGAGCTGCCATGAGGGGCGTGCCATGAGGGGCGTGCGATGAGGGGCGGGTCATGAGAGGGCCGGCAGTGAAACCGGTGGTGATCGCGGCGGGCGGCACGGGCGGACATCTGTTCCCGGCCGAGGCGTTGGCGGCGGAACTCGTGGCGCGCGGCCACCGGGTGGCGCTGATGACCGATGCCCGGTCCCGCGCGCTGGACAGCCAGGCCTTCGCCGGGCGGGAGCGGTTCGTGCTGCCCGGTGCCGGCATCGCCGGCCGCGGCGCGGTGCGGGCGGCGCGGGCCGCCGTGGCGCTGGCGGCGGGCGTTCTGCGGGCGCGCACGATCCTGGCGCGGCTGGACGCGGCGGCGGTGGTCGGGTTCGGCGGCTATCCGTCGGTCGCGCCGGTGCTGGGCGCGCGCTTGCTGCGCCATCGCCCGCCGGTGCTGCTGCACGAGCAGAACGCGGTGCTGGGCCGGGCCAACCGGTTCCTGGCCCGTCACGCCGCCGTGCTGGCGCTGAGCTTTTCCGACACGACGCGGGTGCCGGCGGGCGTCGCGACCGAGGTGACCGGCAATCCGGTGCGCCCGGCGATCGCCGCTTTAGCTTCCCCTGGGACTTCCCCTGGGACTTCCCTTTCGGCGTTTCCCGGGGCGGCCGTGGGCTCCGGCGCTGGCTACGTGCCGCCGGAGCCCGGCGGCGCGGTGCGGCTGCTCGTGCTCGGTGGCTCGCTCGGCGCGCGGGTGTTTTCCGATGTCGTGCCGGCGGCGCTGGCCGCCTTGCCGCCGGCGCTGCGCGCGCGGCTGCGCATCGTCCAGCAATGCCGGGCGGAGGATCTGGCGCGGGTGCAGGCGGCCTATGCGGCGGCCGGGCTCGTTGCCGAACTCGCGCCGTTCTTTGCCGACGTCGCCGTCCGCCTGGCGCAGGCGCATCTGGTGATTTCGCGCGCCGGCGCTTCCAGCGTGGCGGAACTCGCGGTTGCCGGCCGGCCGGCGCTGCTGGTGCCGCTGCCGGGCGCGATCGACGATCACCAGAGCGCCAATGCCCGCGCCCTGGTCGCCGCCGGCGCCGCCGAGGCGGTCGCGCAGGCGGACTTCACCGCAGCGGCGCTGACGCACCGTCTCGGCGCCTGGCTCAGCGAGCCCGCCCGGCTTGCCGCCGCGGCGGCCGCCGCGTCCGGCGTCGCGCGGGTCGATGCCGCCGCCCGGCTCGCCGACCTGGTCGAGCGGGTGATGCACCGCGAGGGCGTCGGCGGGCCGGCCGGCGAGATGCCCGACACGGGCGGGATTTCCACAGGAGTGCGCGCATGAGGGCCTTGCCGCTCTCCATCGGAACCATCCACTTCGTCGGCATCGGCGGTATCGGCATGTCCGGCATCGCCGAGGTGCTGCACACCCTGGGCTACCGGGTGCAGGGCAGCGACATCGCCGAATCGGCCAATGTCCGCCGCCTGCGGGAGGCCGGGATTCCGGTCGCCATCGGCCATGACGCAGCCAATCTCGGCGACGCGCAGGTGGTGGTCGTGTCCTCGGCGGTGAAGCGCGACAACCCGGAGGTCGCCGCCGCCCGGGCCTGTTTCATCCCGGTGGTGCGGCGCGCCGAGATGCTGGCCGAACTGATGCGGCTGAAATGGTCGGTCGCGGTGGGCGGCACGCACGGCAAGACCACGACGACCAGCCTGATCGCCGCGGTGCTGGAAGCGGCGAAGCTCGACCCCACCGTGATCAACGGCGGCATCATCAACGCCTACGGCTCGAACACCCGGCTCGGCGCCGGGGACTGGATGGTGGTGGAGGCGGACGAGAGCGACGGCTCGTTCAACAAGCTCACGCCCGCGATCGCGGTCGTGACCAATCTCGATCGCGAGCACATGGATTACTACAAAACCATGCGCCGCGTGAGAGAGGCGTTCCTCTCGTTTCTCAACAAGGTTCCCTTTTACGGATTGAGCATCCTGTGCGGCGACGATCCGCAACTTCGTCTGCTCAAGGGCAAGGTTAC
>JAGWSV010000047.1 GCA_028869315.1 Rhodospirillales bacterium | reverse complement strand
TGCTCGGCGGCCGCGCCACGCCCGGCGGGCCGAGCGAGGCCGATGCCGGCCGCGCCTGGCTGATCGCCCAGGGCGTGCCGGCTGGCGCGATCCGCATCGAGGACCGCTCCCGCCACACGCTGGAGAACCTGCGGCTCTGCCGCGCCGTGTTCCCGGCCCCGGCCGGGCCGGTGGTGCTGGTCACCAGCCGGGTGCACATCGCCCGCAGCGGGCGGATGGCGGCCGGTCTGGGCCTCGCCTGCCAGGTCTGCGCCGCCGAGCCGCGCCGCTACGCCGCCCTGCGTCCGCTGCGGCTGCTGCTCGAAGCCTTCCTCATCCACTGGTACGTGGTCGGCAGCCGGTTTGCCGACCTGACCGGCAACGCCGCCATGCGGGCCCGCATCCGCTGAGCCGGGTTCGGCCCGCCGGGAACCATCCCGCGAGGGGCAGCCGCGCCAGGCCGCCCGGCCCGCGCAGCGCCAAGGCGCGCGTCCCGCGTAATAAAGCCAAGGCGCGCGTCCCGCGCAAAGTCCGGGCGCGCGTCCCGCGCGACGCCGGCGCGTCGGCTGCGGGCGGCAGCGGCGCGGGACCGCCCGCGTCTCACACCTTCCACGGAATGGTTTCGGGCGGCGGCGCGGTCGGGTCGACACGAAGCTGCTCGCCGTTCGGGATGCTGAGGCCGGTCAGCGCCATGATGAAACCCCAATGGGTGACGACGAGCGTATCCTGCCAATCGGGCAGCGCCGCCATTTCGGCGCGGAACAGGTTGGCCCGGCCCACCACCGCGGCGGCAGGTTCCGGCATCGGCGGCCACCAGATTTCCTCGATATGGGAGAAATCATGGTGCGGCCAGGCCTGCGCCAGCGCGGTGCGCGGGGTGCCGATGTCGCAGGCGAAGGCGCAGCGTTCGCGCACGATCGGGTTGACGACGACGGGCACGCCAAGCCGGGCGGCCAGCGGCGCGGCGGTCTGCAGCGCGCGGGTGTAGGGCGAGACGACGATGCGGCCGATCCGCTCCCCGGCGAGGCGCTCGGCCGCCGCATACGCCTGCGCGTGGCCAAGCTCGGTGAGCCGGGCATCGACGATGCCGGGGTCCCGCCTGGTGGCGGTGAAGTGCAGGTTGAACTCGCTCTGCCCGTGCCGCAGCAGGATCATGGCGCAGGGTCCGTTCCAGGCGGCGGCGGCATCGGCACACGGCCCGCCCGCGGCAGCCCCGATGCCCCGGTCATCGCCGGGAGACGCCCGGCCCGGGACGGGACGTGCCGTGCGCGCGGCTTCGGCGGTGCGGAACCGGACCACGGGGCCGCGCGTGCCGCGACGGAAATGGCGTCATCATGTCGGGATACGGGGTCCTTGGCCTCGGTCGCCCGCTGGCCCCCGGCCTCAGCGGGGCTCCCCGGGGCAGGGCGCGGAAGCGGGGGCAGGACGACGGTTTTCACCGATCGGTGTTACCGGCGCCATCACGGGCCGGCAACCCCCGGCTGCCCGGCGGCGGCGTTCCCCTCCCCTTCGCGGCGGAACGGCGATTCCGCGGCCAACGCCGCCATCTCGGCTTCGATCTCCGGGCGCTCCTCCCGCAGGAAGCCGGCGACGGCGCGGCGCAGGCCCGGATGCGCGATCCAGTGCGCGGAATAGGTCGGCTTCGGCAGGTAGCCGCGCTGGATCTTGTGGCGCCCCTGCGCGCCCGCCTCGACCCGCTGCAGCCCGTGCGCGATCGCCCAGTCGATCGCCCGGTAGTAGCACAGCTCGAAATGCAGGAACGGCCAGTCGCCGGTGCAGCCCCAGTTGCGGCCGTACAGCGCCGCGTCGCCCGCAAGATTGAGCGCCCCGGCCACCGGCTTCGCCCCGTTCTCCGCCAGCATCAGCACGACCCGATCGCCCAGCCGTTCGCCGAGCAGGGAGAAGAACGACCGCGTGAGGTAGGCGCTGCCCCATTTGCGGTCCACGGTGGAGGTGTAGAAGCGGTAGAAGGCGTCCCAGTGGCGCTCCTTCAGGTCGGACCCGCTGAGCGTGTGGAAGGCGAGCCCGGCGGCGTTGGCGTCGCGCCGCTCCCGCCGCAGCACCTTGCGCTTGCGTGACGACAGCGCGCCGAGGAAATCGTCGAAGCTCGCATAGCCCTGGTTCTCCCAATGGAACTGCATGCCGAGGCGGCGCAGCCAGCCGGCCTGCCCCAGCGCCGTCCATTCCGCTGCGGTGCAGAACGTGACGTGGATCGACGACAGGTCCATCTCCCGGCAGGCCTGCGCGAGCGCGGCGCCCATCGCGGCGGGGTCGATGCCCGCGCCGGGACGGACCAGCAGGCGCGGGCCGGGCACCGGGCTGAACGGCACCGCCACCTGCAGCTTCGGATAGTAGTCCCCGCCGGCGCGCTCCAGCGCGTTGGCCCAGCCGTGGTCGAACACGTATTCGCCGTAGCTGTGCGACTTCGCATACATCGGCGCGACGGCGAGGATTTCGCCGCCGGCGTCGCGCAGCGCCGCGTGGCGCGGCAGCCAGCCGGTCCGCGCGCCGGCGGAACCGCTGTCCTCCAGCGCGGCGAGGAACGCGTGCGAGACGAACGGATTGCCGGTCCCGGCGCAGGCGTCCCAGTCCGCGGCGGCGATCTCGGCGATCGCGCCGTGCAGGGTCAGGCTGAGCGCGGCGGACCCGTCCGGCATCGGTTCAGACGATCTCGAACCACCCCTCGACCTCAACCGCCGCGTCGAGCGGCAGCGACGGCACGCCGATGGTGCTGCGGGCGTGCCGGCCGGCTTCGCCGAACACCGCGACCGCGAGGTCCGACGCGCCGTTCATCACCTCCGCATGGCGGGTGAATTCCGGCGCGCAGGCGATGAAGCCGCCGAGGCGCACCACCCGGCGCACCCGGTCGAGATCGCCGTCGCAGGCCGCCTTCACCTGCGCGAGCAGATTGATGAAGCAGCGCTGCGCCGCCTGCTGGCCCTGTTCGATCGGCACCGTGGCGCCGAGCTTGCCGGTGACCGAAACCTTGCCGTCGAGCATCGGCAGCTGTCCGGAGACCGCCACCAGGTCGCCGGTGGTCACGTAGGGCACGTAGGTCGCGATCGGCATCGCCGGCTGCGGCAGCACGATGCCGAGTTCCGCCAGCTTCGCTTCAACAAGGGTGGCCATCCACGTCTCCCGTCATTCGTTCCCGCGTGATCCGTCCCGATGCCGGCCGCCCCGCCGGCGGGCCAACCGGCCGCGATAGAGATGGATCGGCGGCGTCGTGTAAAGCGTCATCGGCCGCGACAGGACAAGCCCCCGCCATCGCCTCCCCCTGCCACGGTGCCGCGGGTCAGCCGGCGGCGGCGAGCGCCGCGCGGAACCGGTCGCGCACCACGTGCGGCGACAGGGTGCGCTTGATCTTCGCGGCCGGCCCCTCGGTGACGCGCAGCAGGATGAAGCAGAGGCCGGGTTCGGCCAGCAGGCGGCGGCCTTCCGCCATCTCCGCCATGGTGTCGATGCGGTGCACCGCCGGGATGCCGGCGCCGCGCGCGATCGCATCGAGCGCCACGCCCAGCCCGGTATGGCTGTCCTGGTTGCCGGTCTCGCCGTAATGCCCGTTGTCCACGCAGACGATCGAGAGATTGGGCGGGTTCTGCACCGCGATGGCCGCCAGCGCGCCGAGAGTCATCAACAACGCGCCATCGCCGGTGACCACGAGCACCCGCCGGTCCGGCCGCGCCAGCGCCAGGCCGAGCCCCATCATCGGCGCCGCCCCCATCGCGCCGCCGAGCCCGAACACGAACGGCGCGTCGGCGGTCATCGCGGTCAGTTCCTGCGCGGTGCCGGCCAGCCCGGCGACCACCAGGAAATCCTCCGGCCGCTCGATCAGCGCCGGCACCGCCTGGCGCCGGTCCAGCACCGGCGGCGGCAGGGCGGACATCTGGATGCGGTTCAGCTTCGCCACGATCCCCCCCGGGTCAGAACGGCTTGGCGCCGATCAGCTTCTGCGTGAGCAGCACGGCCACCGCCTGGCCGGACTGGAAGGCCATGGTCAGCGCCGCGGCGACGGCCGGGACCACGTCGGCGGGTTCGGTGACGCGCAGGCAGATCACGCCCATCGCTTCCAGCACCGGCTGCACCGCCTGGCCCATCGGGTATTGCCACGGGTTGCCTTCGCCGTAGTCGCCCCGCATGGAAACCAGCGCCAGGAACGGAAAGCGCGCGCCGGCGGTGAGCGAGAGCATGTTGATGCAGTTGCCGACGCCGGAGGACTGCATCAGCAGCACGCCGCGCGCGCCGCCCAGATCGGCGCCGGCGAGCAGGGCGACGCCTTCCTCCTCGGTGGTGAGCGGGACCGAATGCGCGTCCGGATCGGCGAGCGACCGGTCGATCAGCACCTTGTGCCCGGCATCGGGCACATAGGCGAACTGGGTCACGCCGGCGCGCCGCAGCAGGTCGTAGACCTCGTGCGGCCAGAGCGAGGTGCCGGTGTCGCGGTCGAATTCGGCCATGCGGCCGCCTCCCTGGCGTGCGGGGGTGGGCTTCAGGGCCGGATGATGGTCCCCGAGCCGCCCTCGGTAAACAACTCCAGCAGGCAGGCATGCGGCACCCGCCCGTCCAGGATGACCGCCCCCTTGGTGCCGGCGCGCACCGCGGCGACGCAGGTCTCCACCTTGGGGATCATGCCGCCCGAGATCATGCCCGAGGCGATGCCCTGTTCCACCTGCGCGACGGTGAGATCCGGGATCAGCCGCTTCGCCGCGTCCAGCACGCCGGGAACGTCGGTCAGCATCAGCAGGCGGGTCGCGTTCAGCGCCCCGGCGATGGCGCCGGCCACGGTGTCGGCGTTGATGTTGTAGGTCTGCCCGTCCGCGCCCACGCCCACCGGGGCGATCACGGGGATCAGCCCGGCGCCGGTGAGCGCGTGGATCACCCGCACGTCCACCGTTTCCGGCTCGCCCACGAAGCCGAGATCGAGCGCGCGCTCGATATTGCTGTCGGGGTCGCGCTTGGTGCGGCGCAGCTTGCGGGCGCGGATGAGCCCGCCATCCTTGCCGCAGATGCCGACCGCGAGCGCGCCGGCGCGGCTGATCAGCCCGGCCACCTGTTTGTTGACGGTGCCGGCCAGCACCATCTCCACCACCTCCACCATCGCCGCGTCGGTGACGCGCAGCCCGTCGACGAAGGTGGACTGGATGGCAAGGCGCTTCAGCATGGCGTTGATCTGCGGCCCGCCGCCATGCACCACCACGGGATTGAGCCCGACCTGCTTGAGCAGCGCGATGTCGGCGCCGAATTCGAGCGCGCGATCCTCCTCCCCCATCGCGTGGCCGCCGTATTTCACCACCACGGTGGCGCCGGCGTAGCGGCGCAGATAGGGCAGCGCGAGGGCCAGGGTACGGGCCTGCTCGGCGGCGGCGGCGGCCGGGTCGGAGGGAAGGCCGGTCATGCTTGGTCCTTGCGCGAAGGGGCTGGGCTCGGAGGGGGCTGGATCGCCTCTACGGCGGGGGGTGCGAGGGGG
>JAGWSV010000341.1 GCA_028869315.1 Rhodospirillales bacterium | reverse complement strand
GCTGGGGCGATCGCGTTCCAGGACCTCGTCGCTCATCGGGGTACTCCCTGGCGTGCCGGCGCGCCGTCGGGTGCGCTGTCGCGCGCGCCGGGGCGCTGGAACGGGCGGGCGCCGCGTTCGGCGAGCCGCCGGCGCACCCCGTCATCGGCGCCGGGGCCGGGCACGACGATGTAGTCGGGGCCGGCGATGCGCCGGCCGGTGGCGCGGTCGACCACCATCGGCTCCACCGGCGCGCCGGTGTCGGCGCGCGCGATCTGCACGCTGGCGCCTTCCGGGGCGAAGTGCCGGTTGCCCCAGGCGAGCAGCGCCAGCAGCACCGGGTGGAAGTCCCGGCCGCGCGCGGTGAGCACGTATTCGTATCGCGGCGGCCGCTCCTGGTAGCGCCGCCGCTCCAGCAGTCCGGCTTCCACCAGGGCGTTGAGCCGGCGGGTGAGCATGTTGGGGGCGACGCCGAGACTTTTCTGGAACTCGTCGAAGCGGGCGAGGCCGTAGAAGGCGTCCCGCAGGATCAGGATGGACCACCACTCGCCCACCCGTTCGAGCGAACGGGCGATCGGGCAGTGCATGTTGCCGAAGCTGGTGCGTTGCATGGCCAGCAGGTGGGGAGTGACTTGCATTATACAAGTCACAGGCGCCAAGGTGCCTCGCTTTCTCAAATCCGCGGTGCCGCGCCGGGCCGGCCGGCATGCCGTCTAGCCCAGGAACGCTATCCATGGAGACGAGCCCGTCGCATCCTCTCGACCGAGCGATCTGGGAGTCGCTCGGCAGCCACCACGCCCGGTTTGCCGAGGCGACGCCGCTGGCGCGCCGCTATCGCCCGGAGTTCGGTCCGCTGGCGGCGGTTGCCGCCCCGACCGTGGCGGCCTTCGCGATGTTGTGCGGGCTGATCCCGCCGGGCGGCGCGGTGGCGCTGTTCCGTCCGGAGCCGCTTCCGTCCATCCCTGCGGGGTATGCGCTCGCGCACACGGACCTGCTGCTGCAAATGACCGGGGACGAACTCGACCCTGCCCCTGATGCGGTGGCCGGGGCGGTTGTGCTCGGGCCGGCCGACGCGCCGGAGATGGCCGGGCTCGCGGTGCTGACCGAGCCTGGGCCGTTCGCCCCCCGCACCGGAGAGCTTGGCCGCTATCTCGGAATACGGGCCGGCGGACGGCTGGTGGCGCTGGCCGGGGAGCGGCTGCGGCTCGACGGGTTCACCGAGATCAGCGCCGTGTGCACCCATCCCGACCATCGGGGCCGCGGCCATGCCGCCGGGTTGGTGGTGTCGCTGGGACGGTCGATCCTCGCGCGCGGGGACGTGCCGTTCCTGCACGTGCGGGAAGGCAACCATGCCGCAATCGGCCTGTATCGCCGGCTCGGCTTCAGCGTGCGGCGCCGCCTGCATCTCGCGGTACTGGCCGCGGCGCCTGTGGGCGACCCGCCGCCGGCGTAATCCTCACCCGCCAGCGAAGCGCCGGCGTCCTTCGCGCGGCGCGCGTCGATGCCGGCTGGGGGCCGAAGCTTGCCCTCTCCTCCCGACGGCCGCGTTCAACGACCGTTCGGGCTGGCGAGCAGGCGTTGGTATCCGCTCGATGTCGCGCGCAGCCGCCGCACCCCGGCTCCGCCGGCACCCCGGTGCGCCACAAGGGCGGCCAAAGGGCCCGCCCGCATCAGCCCTCCATCGACGCCCGCCGCGCCGCCGCGGCTTCCTCGGCCGAGGCGATCCCGCCATGCGTGGCCGACCAGGCCACCGGGTTCTCCAGGAATCGCCGCACCTCGGCCAGCGCGCCCTCGGCGAAATAGGGGCGGTCGCGGCAGGCCTCCAGCACGTCCCACCAGGTGCACAGGCTGTGCAGCGTGATGTCCATCTCGGCCAGGGTCTCGAACGCGCCGGGGAACACGCCGTAGAAGAACACCACGAAGGCGTGGTTCACCAGCGCGCCGGCGTCCCGCAGCGCCTGGGCGAAACGGATCTTGGACTGGCCGTCGGTGGTGAGATCCTCCACCAGCAGGGTGCGCCTGCCGTCCGGCACGTCGCCCTCGATCAGCGCGTTGCGGCCGAAGCCCTTGGCGCGCTTACGGACATAGGACATGGGCGCCGCCATCCTATCGGCAATCCAGGCGGCGAACGGAATCCCGGCGGTCTCACCGCCGGCCACCGCCTCGATGGTCTCATAGCCGATAT
>JAGWSV010000340.1 GCA_028869315.1 Rhodospirillales bacterium | reverse complement strand
TGCCGCCGGCACGCGCCCTGCGGCCCCGGGCCTGCCGGCGGGCCGGCGGGCCGCGGCGCACGATCGCGCGAGGGCGATCGGGCGATCGGGCGCCGGCGCCGATTAATCCTCTTGCACAGGATGTAGCCAAGGCTACATCTTCTGTCGCGAACCAGGCATGGAAACCGTGAGCGACCTGACCGGCCGATATACGCTGACCGACCGTACGGCTGCCGGCATCCGCGAGGTGCTGGGCGGGCGGCGCAGCCCGCTGCGCTCGTTCCTGCTGTTCGTGGGGCCGGCGGTGATCGTTTCGATCGCTTATATGGATCCCGGCAACTACGCGACCAACATCCAGGCCGGCGCGCGGTTCGGCTACGCGCTTCTCTGGGTGGTGCTGGCGGCCAACATCGTCGCCATGCTGTTCCAGGCGCTCTCCGCCAAGCTCGGGATCGTCACCGGGCGCAACCTCGCGGAGATGTGCCGCGCCCATTATGCGCCGCCCGTCGTCATCGCCATGTGGGTGATCAGCGAAGTGGCTGCGATGGCGACCGACCTCGCCGAGTTCCTCGGCGGCGCCGTCGGTCTCGCGCTGCTGTTCCACCTGCCGCTGCTGGCCGGCATGGCGGTGACCGCCGCCGCGACCTACGGCGCGCTGCTGTTCGAGCGGCACGGCTTCCGGCCGATGGAGCTCATCATCGGCGCGCTCGTCGGCGTGATCGGGCTGTGCTACCTGCTCGAGATGTTCGTGGCGCCGGTCGCCTGGGGCGCGGCGGCGCGCGGGACGGTGCTGCCGTCGCTGCCGAACGGCGCCGCGCTGGCGATCGCGGTGGGCATCGTCGGCGCCACCGTGATGCCGCACGCGGTCTATCTGCACTCCGGCCTGACCCAGGGCCGCTCGCAGCCGCGCGACCAGCGGGAGCGCCGGGCGCTGCTGCGGTTTTCCAACCTGGAAGTGATCATCGCGCTCACCGTCGCCGGGCTGATCAACATGGCGATGGTGGTGATGGCGTCGGCCGCGTTCCACGCCGGCCACCCCGAAGTGGCGGAAATCGAAACCGCCTACCACACCCTCACGCCGCTGCTCGGCGCCGGCGCCGCGGCGGTGTTCCTGATCTCGCTGATCGCGTCGGGGCTTTCCAGTTCGGTCGTCGGCACGATGGCCGGGCAGATGATCATGCAGGGCTTCGTGGGCTTTCGCATTCCGGTCTGGGTGCGCCGGCTGGTGACCATGCTGCCGGCCTTCGGGGTCGTCGGCCTCGGCGTCGACCCGACACGGGCGCTCGTGCTCAGCCAGGTCGTGCTGTCATTCGCCCTGCCGGTGCCGATGATCGCGCTGGTGCTGTTCACTCGCCGCCGCGACATCATGGGCGCCTTCGCCAACAGCCGGCTGACCAACCTTGCGGCGATCGCGGCGACCGGCGTGGTCCTGGCGCTGAACGCCGTGCTGCTGGCGCAGAGCTTCGGCCTCCCGATCCCCGGCCTGCCTCCGGGCTGAGCCGGGCGGACCGATCAGATCCCTGCCGCCGCCGGGTGCGGGCCGGCTGTGCGCAGATACGCCTTGAGCGCATCGAGACACCGCCCGTCGACGACCGTGCCGCGCTCGCGCTCCATCAGCGCCAGCGCGTGCTCCGGCGGGAGCGGTCCGCGATAGGGGCGGTCCGCGATCAGGGCATCGAAGATATCGGCGGTGGTGATGATGCGCGCTTCCAGCGGGATCGCCTCGGCGGCGAGACCCTTCGGGTAGCCTTTGCCGTCCAGCCGCTCGTGATGCGCGCCGGCGATCGCGGCGAGGTCGCGGAACACGGCGATCCGCCCCAGGATCTGCTCCGACATCGCCGGATGCTGGTGAATCGCGGCCCATTCGTCGGGATCGAGCTTCCCGGGCTTGTCGAGGATCTCGTTGCTGACGGCGAGCTTGCCGATGTCGTGCAGCAGCGCCGCGCGGCGCAGCCGGCGCTGCTGCGGGGCGGGCCAGCCCAGGCGCGCGGCGATGGCAACGGCGTAGTCCGCCACCCGCCAGCCATGTCCGCCGGTGGAGCCGCCCTTCGCGTCGACCACTTCGGCGAATGCCGCGGCGATCGCGTCGAGCCTGGCTTCGTCGACGGTGACGATCCGCCCCGGCGGCTGGATCGCGGCGACCCGCCTGGCCAGGCCCTCGGCGGCAAGTCCGCGCCAGAACGAGCGGGCCCGCTGCGCCTGCTCGAACGCGGCGACCAGGTTGGGGTCGAGCCAGGTGCCGCTGCGTCGCCGCACCTCCCGGCAGGCTGCGGCGGGGCCGCCTTCGGCATGCACCACGTCGACGACCTGCGCGAGCAGCGCCATCCGGGCCGGCAGGGGAATCGCAAGCCCTGCCAGCCCGTCGGGCGCGCCGCTTCCGTCCCAATGCTCGTCGAGGGAACAGACCCCGGCGGCCACCTCGGAGGAAAAGCCGAGATGACGGACGATGGCGGCGCTGCGCCGGCGGCGGCCATGCAGCAGCCCTAAGCAGAGCGCGGGATCGGGGCCCGCCCGGCGGCCCGGGTCCTGGCGCCGCTCCGGAAAGCCCGCCTTGCCAGCGCAGAGGGGGCCTTCGGCCGCAACGCCCGCCACCGCGAGAGCGTGCCGCTCCGGCGTCTTGCTGTCCCGGCACAGGTGGCGCAGCCGCTGCGCGTTGGCGGCACAGCCGGTGTCCTTGAGCAGCAGGGTGTCGTGGATGTCGGAGAGGACTGCGGCGGGCAGGTCGAGCCGCCAGCCGACATTGAGGCCGATCCAGGCGCAGCGCAGGCAATGCCCGGGCGGGTGCCCTTCCTTCAGGTCGAGCGCGAAACTCAGTCCGCCGATGATCTCGGACAGCGACAGCGCCGGCGTGAGGGGGGCTTGGAGGTCCGGCACGGCATTGCTCTCCGGTCCTGACGGAAACGCACCCTGGTCGGTCTTCGGTCGTCTGCGATCGCGGGGCCTTTCGCGGACCCTGATGCGGCAGAGCGGTCAGCGACCCCGGTATTCCGGTAAAGGTTAAGAATTCGCTACGTCGGCTTCCGTACCAAAAAATGGGGTGGGCCTGGCGGCCCACCCCATTTTCCGGCCCCGCCGGGGCGGGCCGCAGCCCGTCCCGGCGGGAAAAGCGCCAAGGGATCAGACGTCGATCAGAAGTCCATGCCGCCCATGCCGCCCATGTCGCCGCCGCCACCACCCGGCATGGCCGGGGTCTTGCGCTCGGGCTTCTCGGCAACCATCGCTTCGGTGGTGACCAGCAGGCCGGCCACCGAGGAGGCATCCTGCAGGGCGGTGCGCACGACCTTGGTCGGGTCGATGATGCCGGCCTTCACCAGGTCCTTGAATTCGCCGCTCTGCGCGTCGAAGCCGAAATTGTACTCGCCGTTGTCGAGCACCTTGCCGGCGATCACCGCGCCGTCTTCGCCGGCGTTCTCGGAGATCTGGCGCAGGGGCGCCTGCAGGGCCTTGCGGACGATATCGACGCCGAAGCGCTGGTCGTCGTTCTCGGCCTTCAGCTTGGCCAGGATCAGGCTGGAGCGCGCGAGCGCCACGCCGCCGCCCGGGACGATGCCTTCCTCGACCGCGGCGCGGGTCGCGTGCAGCGCGTCATCGACGCGGTCCTTGCGCTCCTTCACCTCGATCTCGGACGCGCCGCCGACGCGGATCACGGCCACGCCGCCGGCGAGCTTCGCCAGCCGCTCCTGCAGCTTCTCGCGGTCGTAATCACTGGTGGTCTCTTCTACCTGGGCGCGAATCTGCTTGATCCGCCCCTCGATGTCGGCCTTCTTCCCCGCCCCATCGACGATGGTCGTGTTGTCCTTGTCGATCACGATGC
>JAGWSV010000339.1 GCA_028869315.1 Rhodospirillales bacterium | reverse complement strand
GCGGCGCCTCACGGGTTGCCAGGGCCAGCAGCAGCCGCGCCTTCTCGCCGCCCGAAAGATTGGCGACCGGCGTCTCCGCCCGGTCCGCGTCCAGCCCGAAGCGGGCGAGCTGGCTCCGGAGCTGGGATTCCGTCGCGCGCGGCAGGGCCCGCGCCATGTGCGCAATCGGATTTTCCGCCGCGACCAGTTCCTCCGTCTGGTGCTGGGCGAAATATCCGACCCGCAGCTTGGGCCCGCGCCGCACCTCGCCGGCCAGCGGTTCCAGCCGCCCGGCCAACAGCTTGGCGAAGGTCGACTTGCCGTTGCCGTTGGCCCCGAGCAGCGCGATACGGTCGTCGGTGTCGATCGCCAGCGACAGGCCGCGCAGCACCGGCACGTCGTCATAGCCCGCCGCCACCCGATCCAACGCCAGGATGGGCGGCGCGATGCGGGCCGGCTCGGGGAAGGAAAAGCGGGTCGGCGTGTCCTCGATCACCGCCTCGATCGCCGGCAGGCGCGCGAGCGCCTTGATCCGCGACTGCGCCTGCCGCGCTTTCGTTGCCTTGGCGCGGAAGCGGTCGATGAAGCTCTGGATATGCGCCCGCTCCGCCGCCACCCGCTCGGCGGCCCGCGCCTGCTGGGCGGCGCGCTCGGTGCGGATCCGCACGAATTCGTCGAAGCCTCCGGGGGTGAGCGAGATCCGGCCGCGATCCAGATGGGCGATCGCGTGCACCGCACGGTCGAGCAGGAACCGGTCGTGCGAGACGATCAGCGCCGCGCCGGGAAACCGCGCGAGCCAGCCCTCCAGCCACAACGTCGCTTCGAGATCGAGGTGGTTGGTCGGCTCGTCCAGCAACAGCAGGTCGGGGGCGGCGAACAGCGCCGCGGCCAGCGCGACGCGCATGCGCCAGCCGCCGGAGAACGAGGCCACCGGCCGCGCCTGCTGCGCCTCGTCGAAGCCCAGCCCGGCCAGGATCGCGGCGGCCCGGGCCGGCGCCGAATCGGCCTCGATCGCCCGCAGCCGTTCATGCACCTCGGCAAGGCGTTCCGGCGGCGCGGCCTCGGTTTCGGCCAGCAGGGCCAGCCGTTCCGGATCGGCGGCGAGAACCGTGTCCAGCAGGCTCGCCGGTCCCTCCGGCGCTTCCTGGCGGACGGCGGCCAGGCGTGCGCGGACGGCGAGGCGGATCTCGCCGCCGTCGAGCGCCAGCTCTCCGGTCACGGCGCGCAGCAGGGTGGACTTGCCGGCGCCGTTGCGCCCCACCAGCCCGACCCGCCGCCCGGCGTCGATCGCGAGATCGGCGCCGTCGAGCAGGGTGCGCCCGCCCAGGCGGATGACGGCGCCGGAGACCGCAAGCAGGGCCATCGCCGCCGCTCAGCCCCGCGCGGCGGCGGCGGCGCGCGCCTCGGCGAGCCCCCAGCCGATGAGCAGGAACGACCAGCCCGCGTTCGGCAAGGTGAACAGCGAGGTGGTGGAGGCGATCGGCCAGAGGATGAGCGCCGCGGCCGTGAACAATCCCACCCGCAGGGCGGACGCGCCGGCACCATGCCCGAGCCGCCACAGCCAGGCGATCGCGAGCAGGACGAACAGCGCCAATCCGGGCAGGCCCGCGCCGGTCGCCACCTGCAGGTAGTAGTTGTGCGGATGGATGCTGCAGCCGAGCGGGCTGGTCGGGTCGGCGACCGCGAACCAGGCCAGGTTGTGGAAATACGCATGGTCGAGGCAGTGATCGCGGAAGCCGTCGAATCCAAGGCCGAGCCAGGGATGGGCGACCACCATCGCGGCGGCACGCTCGAACAGGTCGGCGTACTGCGTGGCGCGGAAATGCTCCATCTGCTGCGAGAAATGCACGACCAGCTTGGCGTAGGTCGGCGGCGACACGATCGCCGAGAGCGCCGCCAGCACCACGCCCGCCCCGATCGCGATCGCAACCGGCATGCGCAGCCGCGGAATCCAGAGCGCGATGATGCCGAAACCCAGGACCAGCAGCAGCATCGGCATGCGCTGGCCGATCAGCACCTGGGTCACCGCCAGCAGCGCCAGCCCCGCCACGCCGGCCCCGCGCATCACGCCGCGGCGGGCCCCGAGCAGGCGCGCGAGCACCGGCAGGAAAGCGGGAAACGCCAACAGCACGAAGGTCGGCCCGGCACGGGGCGCGTAGATCGGGCCCGTCAGCGCGCCGTCGCCCCAGCGCGGATCGCCGAACATGTTGGTGCCGGTCAGGTATTGCTGCCAGCACTCGACCCCGACCCAAAGCGCGGTCGCCAGCACGACCCAGCCGAGCCAGCGTCGCGCGGACGGTTCGGCCAGCACCCACCCCTCCAGCGCGGCGAGGAAGACGAACAGCCGCAGCAGCACCAGCGATTCGACGATCTGGTGGCCATCGCCCACGGCGACGCTGACCGCGACCTGCCAGGCCCAGAACAGCAGCGCCAGCGCGTGCCAGGGGCGGAGCGTCCACGACCAGCGCACGCCGACGCTCGCCGGAGCGAAGCGGGTCGCGAGGAAGAGGATGGCAACCAGGGACAGCAGCGCGTCGCTCCCGGCGCGAGTGGCCAGCAGCACCGGCGGCAGCAGCAGGGTTGCCCCGAACGCGATCCGCCGTGCCAGCGGCTCGTCGCGCAGCAGCCGCCCCATCCGGGGCAGCCGCCCGGCGGTCCCGGCCGCCGCGCCCGCTTCCGGTTCAGTCACCGGCTGATCCATTCGCTGTGCTCTCCTCGCGGTCGGCGGGCTGGTCGAGATGTGCCACCCCGCCCCAGGGGTCCCGCACGGTCCCGTCGGCGCCCAGATACTCTGGCCCGATCGGCACCTTGCCGGCGCCGCCCGGCAGGTCCAGCACGTAGGTCGGCCATGCCAGCCCGGTCACGCGCCCGCGCAGCGCCGCCAGCAGCCGCCGGCCCTCCGCGATCGGCACATGGAAGCGGGCGGTTCCGGGCGCGGAATCGAGCTGGTGGAGGTAATAGGGCTTCACCCGCGCGGCCAGCATGGCGCGGAACAGCGCTTCCAGCGCCGCCGCGCTGTCGTTCACCCCGCGCAGCAGCACCGACTGGCCGAGCAGCGGGATCCCCGCCCGACGCAGCCGGTCGAGCGCGGCCATCGCGGCGGGCGCGAGCTCCCGCGCGTGGTTGGCGTGCAGCACCAGCCAGAGCGGCACCGCGGTGTCCATCGCCGCGACCAGGGGCTCGCTCACCGCCTCCGGGTCGGCCACCGGCACCCGGGTGTGGATGCGCAGGGTCTCGACATGCGGGATCGCCGCCAGGCGGCCCAGGATCGCGCCCAGCCGCCGCGGCGAGAGCATGAGAGGGTCCCCGCCGGTCAGGATCACTTCGCGGATCGCCGGGCGGGCGGCGAGCCAGGCGTATGCCGCCTCCAGCTCCGCCTCGGTCAGCAGCCCGCCCTCCGGGCCGACATGTTCGCGGCGGAAGCAGAAGCGGCAGTAGACCGGGCACGCCAGCAGCGGCTTCAACAGCGCGCGGTCGGGATAGCGGTGCACGATCCCCTTCACCGGCGACAGCGCGTCGTCGCCGATCGGGTCGGCACGCTCGTGCGGCGCCGTCAGAAGCTCCGCCGGATCGGGCAGGAACTGCCGCCCGATCGGGTCGTCCGGCGCCTCGATCAGGGCGGCCAGCGCCGGCGTGACCGCGACGGCATAGCGCGCCGCCACCGCCTCGAGCGCGGGACGGGCGTCGGATGCGGCGAGCCCGGCGGCAACCAGGGAAGCGGAATCGCGCAACGTGCGGGACGGGGACATACGCATGGCGGTCGGCGGGACATAGGCCGGTTGCCCCCTGCCCGCAAACGGGACGCGGGCGCCGCAGCGGCCGGTTGCGCATCCCGGCCGCGGCGCCGCATAGTCTCGCGGCAAACCGTCGCCGCCGACGACGGAAGGATCGTTGCCCGGGCTGCCGGCGGCCTGTCGCCGGCCCGCGGCCCCAGGGCATGCGACCGCATGGGAGGACCCAGACATGACGGCGGACACATGACGTCGGCGGCCGCGTGGCGCGCGGCGATCGTATGCGCGGTGCTGGCGATCGGGGGGACGGGCGGCGCCGCGCGGGCCGCGCCGGACGGTGCCGCGATCGCCCTGCACGGCGCCGGCGGCACCCCGGCCTGTGCCACCTGCCACGGCGCCCAAGGCCAGGGCAACCCGGCCATCGGCGCCCCCCGGCTGGCGGGCGACGGTGCCACCTATCTCCGCTGGCAACTGAATGATTTCGCGTCCGGCCACCGGGTCAACCCGATCATGCAGCCGATCGCCCGCAGCCTGTCGCCGGCAGAGCGAGCCGCCGTCGCCGCGTTCTTCGCCGGCCTGCCGGCGCTGACGCCCCGCCCGGCGAAGCCCGGAGCCAACCCGCTCGGCGCACGACTGGCGGCACGCGGCCGCTGGGCGCTCGGCCTGCCCGGCTGCACCCAGTGCCACGGCCCCGGCGGCATCGGGGTTGGCGCCTCCTTTCCGCATCTCGCCGGCCTCACCGCGCCCTACATCGCCGCGCAGCTCAACGCCTTTCGCCAGCACCAGCGCCCGGCCGGACCGCTGGGCCTGATGGGGCGGGTCGCCGGCAAGCTCTCCCCGGCCGACATCGCCGCCGTTTCGGCCTATTTCGCGGCGGCCGGGGGATCGGCCGATGGGGGAAGCGCACGATGAACGACACATCCCGAGGCCGTGCCCGCTGGCGCGCGCCGACACCGGCCCGGGCGGGCCCCCGGGCCCGTGCCATCGCGGCCACCCTGGCGCTCGCCTTGGGGTGCAGCCTGCCGATGGCGGCGGCGCGGGCCGCCGACGGCTTCCAGCCGCCGCCCGAGAGCGCGATGCCCGGCGGGCAGTTCGGTCGGGTGGTACGGCAGGGCGAGGAGATTTTCCGCCACACCGGCCGCGCGGCGCCCCGGTATGTCGGCAACGCCCTCCGCTGCAGCAATTGCCACATCGACGGCGGCCGGCTGGCCGGCGCGGCCCCGCTCTGGGCGGCCTGGGTGGCGTTCCCGGCCTATCGCGGCAAGACCCGGACGGTGAACACCTTCGCCGAGCGGCTGCAAGGCTGCTTCCGCTACAGCATGAACGGCAAGGCGCCGCCGCTCGGCAGCAAGGTCCTGGTGGCGCTGGAGGCGTATTCGGCCTGGCTCGCCACCAACGCGCCGACCCGCGCCCATCTGGCCGGGCGCGGCTACCCGCGGCTGCCCAAGCCCGCCGCGGCGCCCGACGACGCCCGCGGTGCGGCGGTGTTCCGCCAGCACTGCGCCCTGTGCCATGGCGCCGACGGCGCCGGGCAGCAAGCCGGCGGCCGGGTCGTGTTCCCGCCGCTCTGGGGCCCGCACTCGTTCAACTGGGGCGCGGGAATGGGCTCGGTCGCCACTGCCGCCGCGTTCGTGAAGGCGAACATGCCGCTCGGCGCCGGCGGCAGCCTGACCGACCAGCAGGCCTGGGACGTGGCGCAGTTCGTCGACAGCCAGGAACGCCCGCAGGACCCGCGCTTCACCGGTTCGGTGCAGGAGACGCGGGCGAAATACCACGACTCCCCCTATTCGATGTACGGGCGGAGCGTGAACGGCCATGTCCTGGGTTCGCCCCCGGGACACTGATACGGCCGGCCCCTTTGGCCGGCCGCATGACCCGGCCTCCCGGCTGCGCGTCCCCGCCCCTCCGGAGGAGGCCGCTATTTCCGCCGCGACTGGCGCAGGATCACTTCCTTGACGCCGGAGGCCGCCTGCGCGGCGATCGCCGGGGCCACCGGGGTCCAGTCGTGATCGAGCGAGCCGGCCGGGATGACGTTGAGCTGGAACACCCGGCCGCCCTCGGCGCCCGCCGCCGTGTCGACGATCCAGCGGACCTCGACCCGCTGCTTGCCGCCCGGCAGCGGGGTCATCCGCACCTGGCCATGGACCACGAAGTCCGCGCCCGCCAGCTTGGGCTGCACCTGCTCGCCCACCGTTTTCAGCGCGATCCGCAGCGCACCCGCCAGGGTGGCGTCGCCGTTCCCCGGGGCGCCGGTGACCGCGGCGATCAGTACCCGTGCGGGCCGGTTGTAGAGGCTGTTCGGATCGGCGCGCATCAGCGCCACCTCCACGCCGGTGAGCAGATGCGCCAGTTGCGGCGCCACCGCCTCGGCCGCCGCCTTCAGGGTGGCCGGTTTTCCGGCCGCCCAGGCCGCCGCCGGGATCGGCGCACCGGTCACCATGCCCTGTGACTGCCCCTGCGGGTTCAGCACCGTGTAGGTCGGCACCACCATCTCGTCATGGTCGCTGGCCGCCACCGCGAGCCGCCAATCGGTGCGGGCCGGCCGGAGCGCGAAGGCGGGCACCTCCTGCGCCCGCAGGCTCTGCGCCAGCGCCGCCGCGAAGCCGGCGGCGGCACCGTCCGACAGCAGCGCCATGCCGGGCGGCGGCACCGCCAGGCGTGGCGCCGGCGGCTGGCGCAGCCTCAGCGCGGCCGGGCCGGGATTGCCGAGGAAGGGTTCCGGCAGCTCCCCGCAGCCGGCGAGCGGCAGCAGCAGCGCAACAAGCAACAGGACGCGCCGCATCAGCCCGGCAGCGCGACGATGGAAATCTGATGCCCGATCGGCCCGCCGCCGCCCAGGGTCCGCCGGCGGTGGCTGAAGAACCGCGCCTCGTCGGCCGCCGTGTCCGCCGCCAGCGCCGCCGCGTGACCGACCCCTGCGGCGCGCAGCCGGGCGAGGCAGTAGCCGGACAGGTCGAACTGCCAGCGATCCTCCCGCCGGCCGGGGCCAAGGCGCCGCGCCCCCTCCCCGTCCCCGCGCTGCCGGTCGGCCGCCAACACCGCGTCGCGCAGGTCGGAACCGACTTCGTAGGACGCCTGGCCGATGCAGGGGCCGACGACCGCGGCGAGACGGGCCGGCGCCGCACCCAACGCCGCCATCGCCGCGATGGTCGCCTCGATCGCCCCGGCGACCGCGCCGCGCCAGCCGGCGTGAACCGCGCCCACCACGCCGGCCTCGGCATCGGCCAGCAGCACCGGCGCGCAATCGGCCGTCACGATGCCGAGCGCCAGCCCGGCGCGGTCGGTGACCATCCCGTCGGCGCGTGGCCCCTGGCCAGGGGCCCAGGCCTCCCGCACCCGCACCACCTCGGTGCCGTGCACCTGGGTGAGCCCGACCAGCGCGCCGGGCGGGAGGCCGAGCGATCGCACCGTGCGGGCACGGTTTTCCGCCACCGCCTCGGGCCGGTCGGCGCCCGACAGGCTGCAGTTCAGCGCCGCGAACGGGCCGGTGGACACGCCGCCCAGCCGGGTGAAGAACCCGTGCAGGACCGGCAGCAAAGGGGAACGGAGCGGTTCCGGCGTCATGCCTCGAATCCCGGAGGTGTGGGGCAGCCTGGGTGGCACAGGGCCAGCGCCTTGAACAAGCGGCCCATGCGGTGCGGCTCGGCCAGCCGCCGCGCGGCGGTGACAAGGGCGGCCGCGCGCGCCGGCGGCTGGCCGCGCGCCAGCCGGTCGGTGCGCTGGAACAGGCCGAGCCGCGTCAGCAGGATACCCTGCGACAGCGGTCCATGCACGGCGGCACCGGCCGCCCGCGCGACGGCCGCCAAGGTGGGAAAATCGACATGCGCGGTCAGATCCGCCTCCCCCGGCGCGACGAGGGGATCGGCCGGCCGGCCGGCCCGCAGCGCCTGGAGGCTGTCGCCCACGCATGGCAGCGCCGGACCGTAGTCGAGCAGCAGCACCGCCCCCGGCCGGCGGGCAAGCCGGGCGGCGAGGCCGGCCACGAACGCGCGCGCCGGTTCGCAGACTTCGACCACCGTCCCCTCCGCCAGCGTCCCGTCCCACCCGGCGGCGGCGTGACCGTCCAACGGATCGCCCAGGCGGGCGTCGCGGCGGTCGGCCGGGCGCTCGACGAAGGCGCCGCGCGCGACATGGCGCTCGGTCCAGTCGGCGCCGCGGCGGACGAACTGGCGGACCGGCAGCGCATCCAGGAACTCGTTGGCAAGCAGCAACAGCGGCACGTCGGGCAGCCCCTCCGGACGCTCGTGCCAGACCGTCCGGGCCGCCCAGGCGGGCGGCAGCGCCGCCTGCTGGATCGCGCGCAGCCGGGGCGAGGTCTCGACCAGGTGCGGGGTCAGCGCGGCAGCGAACGCCGGCGCGACCTGGCCGATGGCGCGCAGGGCGTCGGCCATCAGGGTGCCGCGGCCGGGTCCCGCCTCCGCCAGCAGAACCGGGGTCGGGCGGCCGAGCAGATCCCAGGCGACCGCCGCCCACAGGCCCAGCAATTCGCCGAACACCTGGGCGATTTCGGGCGCGGTGGTGAAATCGGCGAACGGGTCGTGGGTCGCGTAATAGGCGGCATTCGCCCGGGCCATGAAGCGGTCCAGGCGCTCGGCTGCGGGAAGGCCGTCGGTTGGCCGTTCGGCGGCGGCGTCGCCCGCCATGCCAGGCCCGCCGCCGATCAGCCGGCGCCCGGCCGGGCAGGGCCGCGCGCCGGCGGTGCCGCGACGGCACGGTCGTCCCCCGGCACCGCCCAGGGATGGCGCAGGGCGTACCAGATCAGCGCGCCGCCGATCAGCAGCATCGGGATCGACAGGATCTGTCCCATGGTCAACCCGCCGGCGAGGTAGCCGAGGAACGGGTCGGGCTGGCGGAAACACTCGGCGATGATCCGGCAGATGCCGTAGCCGACCAGGAACACGCCGGTCAGCCAGCCCGGGCGGGACCGCCAATAGGCCCGCCGCGACAGCAGCAGCATCACGGCGAGCAGGATGATGCCTTCCAGCGCCGCCTCGATCAGCTCGGAGGGATAGCGCGGCAACGGCCCCGCCTCCGGATAGATCAGCGCGCCGGGCAGCCAGCAATGCGCCGGCGTGCAGCCGGGCACCGTGCGGCCCCACAATTCGCCGTTGATGAAATTGGCCACGCGCCCGAGACCGAGACCGACCGGCACCGGCACCACCACCCGGTCGGCGAACGGCAGCATCCGGATCCCGTTTCTGCGACAGAACCAGATGATCGCGATCGCGACGCCGATCGCGCCGCCGTGGAAGCTCATGCCGCCATCCCACACCGCCGGGATCAGCAGCGGATGCGCGAAATAGAGCGCCGGCTGGTAGAACAGCACGTAGCCGAGCCGCCCGCCCAGCACGACGCCCAGGGTCGCCCAGGTGAGGAAGTCGTCGACATGCTCGGCCGTCGCCACCACGGGAGTGCACCGGACGAGATGCCGGGCGATCCGCCAGCCGATCAGCAGCGCGGTGATGTAGGCGAGCGCGTACCAGCGGATCGAGATCGGACCGAGATGGATCGCCACCGGGTCGAACCCGGGATAGACCAGGACGCCGGTCATCCGCCCGATCATGCGTAGATATCCGGACGGGCCAGATAGTCCTGCACGTAGCGGCGGATCCCCTCCTCGAGCGGCGTGAACGCGCCGGCGTAGCCGGCGGCGCGGAGCCGGGCCGTGCTGGCCTGGGTGAACGACTGGTACTGGCCGCGCAGCTTCGGCGGCATGTCTATGAACGCCACCTGGCGGGGCGCCCCGGCGGCGTCGCACACCGCATGCGCGAGGTCGAGATAGGTGCGGGCCCGCCCGGTGCCGACATTGAACATCCCGTTCACCGCCGGGCTGTCGAGCAGCCACAGGATCACGTCCACCACGTCGCCCACCCAGATGAAGTCGCGCGCCTGCGCGCCGTCGGCCAGATCGGCGCGGTCGGAGCGGAACAGGCGGGGGGCCAGGCCGGCGGCGACCTCGTCATGCTTGACCTTCACCACCGAGATCATCGCCCCTTTGTGGTATTCGTTCGGGCCGAACACGTTGAAGAACTTGAGCCCGGCCCATTGCGGCGGGCGCGGCCCGCCCCCGGCCAGCATGGCCGCCACCCGCAGGTCGAACGCATGCTTGGTCCAGCCGTACAGGTTGAGCGGGCGCAGGCGCGCCAGCGCCGCCGGGCTCGCGTCGTCGTCGAACCCGGCCGAACCGTCGCCGTAGGTCGCGGCGGAGGAGGCGTAGACGAAGCGCACCCCGCGCGCCGCGCACCAGTCCCACAGCCGCAGCGGCAGTTCGACATTGGTCGCCCAGGTGAGATCGCCGTCGGTTGCCGTCGTCTCGCTGACGGCGCCGAGATGCACCAGCACCTCGAGCGGTGGGTGGGAGGCGAGGAAATCGTCCAGCGCCTCGGGCGGCACCAGGCGCGCCGGCGGATGGGCGGCGAGGTTGCGCCACTTGCCCTGGCTGCCGAGCCAGTCGACCACCACGGTTTCCACGCCCCGGCGAACCAGGGCGGCCTGCAGGATCGAGCCGATGAAACCGGCCCCGCCGGTGACCATTATCATGGCCCGGCTTATAGAGGCATCCGCCGCAGCATGGCAGGGGGCGGAAAGCAAATCGGCGCCGCACCGGATGAACAAGGGGTTATGACATGAGCGATCGGCCGAAGTTCTTTGACGACCTCGCGGGCGTGGCCGGCGGCGCGATCTCCGCCCTGGCGGGCATCCGCGAAGAGGTGGAGGCGATGATCCGCGCCCGCATCGACGAGGCCTTGCGCCGGCTCGATCTCGTCCGCCGCGAGGACCTGGACGCCGTCCAGGAGATGGCGTCCAACGCCCGGGCCGGCGAGGTGGCGGCGGCGGCCAGGCTCGCCGCGATGGAAGCCCGGCTGGCGGAGACGGAACACCGGCTGGCGGCGCTGGAAGCCGCCGCCGCGGAAACGCCGGCGGAAGACAAGGCCTGAGCACGGGATCGAACCGGACCGCGCCCTGACGGGATGACGCCGCCGGGTCTGCAGGCGGGGCCGCCGACGGCGCCCCCGCCTGCGTCCGGTCAGGCCGCGGCGCCCGAGATGATGCCGCCGAAGCGCACCCAGTTCTTGCCGTCCCAGCGCTGCAGCTGCATCGCCCGGATCGGGTAGTAGTTGGTCGGGCTGGTCGCGACCGTGATGCCCGGCAGCAAGGTGCCGACTTCCAGCTTCTTGATGCTGGTCGCCTGCTTCATCACGTTGGGCCGCGAGAAGTCGCCGTTGCAGGCTTCCAGCACGTGGCGGAGCACCACCGCGGCGGTGTAGCCGTAGACGAAATTATTATCCGACTTGTCGGCATGCGGCATGTATTTGTCCATGAACTTGCGCCACTCGTTCATGCCGGGGTCGTTGGCGAAGGCCGCCTCGGTCGGATCCTTCATGAAGCCGCTGGTGATGATGCCGATGCCGTTTTCCGCGCCGGCCGGCTTCATGACCGCACCGACCGAGATCGAGACGTTGGTCAGGAGGAACATCGGCTTCCAGCCGAGGTCGTGTGCCTTGCGGATCGCCTGCGCCGCCTGCTTGGGCGCGGTCGCCGAGACGAACACGTCGGCGCCGGAGGCCTGCAGCTCCGTCATCTGGGAATCGATCGTGGGGTCCGTCGCCTCGTAGGAGAGCGACTTCACGACGTATTTGTTCCAGTTCTTGCCCAGGATGTCGCGCAGGCCGTTGACGTAGTCCTTGCCGAAATCGTCGTTCTGGTAAAGAATCCCGATCTTGGCGGCCGGCTTGTTCTTCAGGATGTATTTCGCGTAGATCTGCGCCTCGGTCCGATAGCTCGGCTGCAGGCCGATCGTCCAGGGGTACTGCTTGTAGTGGCCCCATTTGCTCGCGCCGGTGGCAAGGAACAGGTGCGGCACCTTCTGGTGGTTCACGTAGCGCTCGATCGCCGAATTGGTCGGCGTGCCGAGGTCGTTGAACAGGAAATCCACCCGGTCCTGCTCCAGCAGCCGGCGGACGTCCTCCACCGTGCGCGGCGGCAGGTAGCCGTCGTCATAGCTGATGAAGTCGATCTTGCGGCCGCCGACGCCGCCCTGCTCGTTCATCATCTTGAAAAACGCGGTCTCGGTGTGGCCGATCGCGCCGTAGGACGACGCCGGCCCGCTATAGGGCATGGTGTTGCCGATCTTGAGGGTCGTCTTGGTGACTCCAGGCGTCGCCGCCCTGGCGCGCGGCGCCAGGGATGCCGCCGCAGCGGCGGCCCCGCCCGCCAGAATCGTTCGTCTGCCGATCATGATCCGTTTGCTCCCGTTCGCATGTTTGCCTGCCTGTCGCCGGCCCTGCACGACGGCAGACCAGCCGCCGCATGATTGCCCGGCGGGCGGGGCGGGCGCAACCGTCACCAGCCGGCGGCGACGCCCTCGGCCAGGCGCATGAACAGCGGCACGGCCGCGGCAAGCTCGGCAAGCGGCACGGATTCGCCGGGACGGTGCGCCACCCCGATATCGCCCGGACCCAGCACCACGCAGGGCGCCAGGGCCGAAAGCTCGGACGCGTCGGTGCCGAACGCCGCGGTGCGCGGCGGCACGCCGGCCAGGTCTGCGGCCAGGCGGATCAAGCCGTGGCTCGCCGGCAGTTCGGGCGGCTTGCCCTCGCGCCGTTCGTGCACCGTGATCCCGGCATGCATCGCCGCCGCGTGCACCGCCGCCGCCACCGGCGCCGGGTCCACCGTCGCCGAATAGCGGAACTTGATCCGCACGGTGGCGCGCGGAACGGTGACGTTCACCGCCGTCCCGTGATTGTCGATCGTCAGGTTGAAGTCGCTGAACGGCGGGTCGTAGGCGCCGTCGAGAAGCGCCGGATCGGTGCGCAGCCGCTCGTGCAGGGCCTTCATCTCCGCCAGGAACGGGACCAGCGCCCAGTTGGCGTTGCGGCCGGCGCCGGTGCTGCTGTGCGCCTGGATGCCCTCCGCGACGACGGTGAAGTTGATGCTGCTGCGATGGCCGCGCAGCGGGATGAGCCGGGTCGGCTCGACCACCGCGATCGCGCGCGGCGCGGCGCGGCGGGCCAGGGCCGAGCGGGCGACGATCTCCTGCGCGCCCTGCTTGGTGGTTTCCTCGTCGGTGGTCAGCAACAGGGTGACGGGCACCGACGCCGGCAGCGCGCGCGCCGCCATCACCGCCGCCGCGACCGGCCCCTTCATGTCGGCGCTGCCCAGCCCGTGCAGCACCCCGGCGTCGTCGATGCGGCCAGAGAACGGGTCGTCCTGCCAGCCGGTATCGGGCACCGTGTCCATGTGGCCCGACAGCGCAAGCCCGCCCGGCCCGCCGCGATGGGCGACCAGCACCCGCTTCGCCACCCCGGCCGGGTCGGCATAGTCCAACGCCTCCACCTCGAACCCGTCCAGCGCGGCGGCCAGACGCGCCGCCACGGGCAGGTTGGAGACGAAGCTTCGGCTGTCGATCGCAACGAGATCGCGGGCGAGTTCGGCCAGCGGGTCCATCGGTTCCACCTGGTGTAGAGACCTCGGCTCTAGCCGCCCGCGCCGCACGGGACAACCCGTCGCCGCCGCCCGCGCGTTGCCCCTGGGCGCCAGCCACGCCCCGGGGGTCTGGCCGCACGGCCGGCGAGCAGCTATGCCGAATGCCCGCGGTACGAGACAACACACACGAGGAAACGCCATGGACGGGTTCGACATCACCACCCGCTTCGCCGCCGGCGCGCCGGCCGAGGCGCCGCGCTTCGGCGGGTTTCCGCCCTATAATTTCATCGGTGGTCACAACGACCCGGCATTGATCCCGATCGACGGCCTGATCGCGGCCGCCGGCAGCGCGCTGCGGCGGGAGGGCGCGAAGCTCGCCATGTACAACCTCTCGCAGGGCCCGCAGGGCTTCCGCGGCCTGCGCGAGTTCGTTGCCGGCAAGCTCACGCACCGCCGCGGCATCGCCGCGACCGCCGACGACGTGCTGATCACCTCCGGCTCCGGCCAGGGCATCGATTTCGTCAACCGGCTGCTGATCAGCCCGGGCGATACCGTGCTGATCGAGGCGTTTTCCTACGCCGGCGCCATCAACCGGGCGCGCGCCGCGGGCGCGCAGGTGATCGGCCTGCCGCTCGACGAAGACGGCATCCGACCGGACGCGCTGGAAACGATCCTGTCCGGGCTGCGCGACAAGGGCGTCACGCCCAAATACATCTACACCATCCCCACCATCCAGAACCCGACCGGCTCGATCCTGCCGCTGGAGCGCCGCCGGGCGATCGTCGCGCTGTCGGCGCGCTACGGCGTGCCGATCTTCGAAGACGAATGCTACGCCGACCTGCTGTGGCACGACGTCGACGCGCCGCCGGCGCTGCGGGCGCTGGCGCCGGCCCAGGTGATCCATATCGGTTCGTTTTCGAAGTCGCTCGCGCCGGCGCTGCGGCTCGGCTACGCGTCGGCCGACTGGCCGGTGCTCGCGCGCATGATCGCGGCGAAAACCGACGGCGGCACCGGCGCGATCGACCAGATGGTGGCCGCCGAATATTTCACCCATCATTTCGGTGCCCATATCGGCCGGCTGAGCGCCGGCCTGCACGCCAAGCTGGCGGTGATGCAGGACGCGCTGGCGCGCGAATTCGGCACCGCGGTGGAAACCTGGCATCCGCGCGGCGGCATCTTCCTGTGGATGAAGCTGCCGGACACGGTCGACGTGCGCGCCCTGGTTGCCCCGGCGCTGGCGGCCGGGGTGGCGTTCAACCCGGGTCCGGAATGGGCGGTGGACGCGGACGCGGCGCGATCGCATCTCAGGCTGTGTTTCGCGCTGCCGACGGCGGACGAAATCCGCGCCGGCGTCGCCGCCTTTGCCCGCGTGTGCCGCGAGGTGACGGGGATTCCATCACGCAGCGCGAACGTTACCCATAGCCGGTGACCCGCCGGCCGTCCGGCGCCGAAGGGGCGGAAACCCGGTTCAGATCTGGCGCTGGCGGGGCGACGGTGCTGCGGCGGGCACCGGCGCCCGCCCGTTCACCAGCCGGATGCCGACCGCAACGAACACGAGCGCCAGCAGCAGCCCCGGCGTCGCATGCTCGCCCAGGATCGCCACCCCGGCGAGGATGCCGAACAGCGGCGACAGGAACGTGTAGGCCGACAGCCGCCCGGCCGGGTAGCGCGTGATCAGCCAGAACCAGGTCAGGTAGCTCGCGAACGCCACCACCACCGTCTGGTAGCCGAGCCAGGCCCAGGCCGCCGGCGTCGCGGCGCCGACATGCAGTTCGCCGCTCGCCCAGGCGAAGGCGAACAGCACCGGGATCGACCCGGCCAGCTGATACAGCAGCAGCTTGGTCGCCGACAGGTGGTTGAGCCGCGGGCTCGCTTTCATCGCCACCGTGGTCAGCCCCCAGGCCGCCGCCGCCGCGGCGACCAGCAGATCGCCGGACAGCCGCCCGCCGCCGGTGACCAGCCCGTCCGCGACCGCACAGAGCACGCCGGCGAACGCCGCCAGAAGTCCGATCACCTGGCGCAGCGCCAGCCGCTCCCCCGGGACCAGCAGATGCACCCCGACCGCCACCCAGAACGGCGCGCTGTAGAGGATGACGACCGCACGCGAGGCGGTGGTCAGTTGCAGGCCGGGATAGAGCAGCAGGAACTCGGCGCTGAACATCCCGGCCAGGCCGAGCCCGGCCCGGAACGACCCGTCGCGCGCGAACAGCGCCCGCCCCTGCCCGCGCGCGAAGGCCCAGCCCAGCAGCAGAACCGTCGCGCCGACGGAGCGCAGCGCCGCCTGCAGGATCGGCGGAATCCCCTCCTGCGCGGCGAGCTTGATGCCGACCTGCTGCAGCCCCCACAGCGCGCAGCACAGCACCAGGATGGCGCCGGCCCGCGCGTCGATGCGCGGGCGCACGGCAAACGGCGAGCGGACCGGCCCGCGCCCTTCGGTCGTGACGGACATGGTGGGGGTGGCGTCAGCCGGGCACGTGAAGCGTCGCTTCGGTCCGCGCCTGCAGTTCCTCGAACGTAAGGCCGGGGGCCATGTCGCGCACCACGAACCCGAGCGGGGTCACGTCGATCACCGCGAGGTTGGTGTAGATCCGCTTCACCGCGCCGACCGCGGTCAGCGGATAGGTGCAGCGCCGCACCAGCTTGGGGGCGCCGTCCTTGGTGGTGTGCTCCATCATCACCCACAGGCGCTTGGCCCCCGCAGCGAGGTCCATCGCGCCGCCCACCGCCGGGGCGGTATCGTTCTCGCTGGTCGCCCAGTTGGCGATGTCGCCGTTTTCGGCCACCTGGAAAGCGCCGAGGACGCACAGATCGAGATGCCCGCCGCGGATCATGGCGAAGCTGTCGGCGTGGTGGCAGAAGCTGCCGCCGTCGCGCAACGTGACGTATTGCTTGCCGGCATTGATCAGCCAGGGATCGACCGCGTCCTTGGCCGGCGCCGGGCCCATGCCCAGCACGCCGTTTTCGGAGTGAAACACCACTTCCCGCTCGACCGGCACATGGTCGGCCACCGCGGTCGGGATGCCGATGCCGAGGTTGACGTACCAGCCTTCGGGGATGTCGCGCGCGACGCGGGCCGCCATCTCCGGGCGGGTCAGGGGCTTCGCTGCGCTGACGGCGGTAGCGGACATGGAACGGTCTCCGTTGCTGTCAGAACCCGGACGGGTCGCCATACGGAACATGCAGCACGCGATCGACGAAAATCCCGGGCGTATGCACGTGGTCCGGATCGATCTCGCCCAGCGCGCGCAGGTGCTGGGTCTGCACGATGGTCAGTTTCGCCGCCATCGCCATCACCGGATTGAAGTTCCGGCCCGATTTGCGGAAGGTCAGGTTTCCCCAGCGGTCACCTTCCCAGGCCTCGATCAGCGCCACGTCGCCCGGCAGCGATGTTTCGGCGACGTAGGTGCGCCCGTCGATCTCGCGGGTTTCCTTGCCGACCGCCATCTTGGTGCCGGCCCCGGTCGCGGTGAAGAACAGCGGAATGCCGGCGCCGGCGGCGTGCATGCGTTCGGCGAGCGTCCCCTGCGGGACGATCTCAAGCTCGATCCGGCCGGCGCGGTACAGCGTCTCGAAGACCACCGGGTCGGAGGAGCGCGGGAAGGAGCAGATGATCTTGCGCACCCGCCCCAGTTCCATCAGCCGGGCCAGGCCGGTGTGACCGACGCCGGCGTTGTTGGCGGCGATGACGAGGTCCTTGGCACCCTGCTCGATCAAGCCGTCGATCAATGCGTTGGGCTGGCCGACGGCGCCGAAGCCGCCCACCAGAACGGTCGCGCCGTCCTGGATGCCTGCCATCGCCTCGGCCATGGTGCGGACGGTCTTGTCGATCATGCGCCTGGGTTCCTCCGGGGCGGACGTTGCCGGGGGTCGGGTTTACCCCGTGCGCACCCGTGCGCCAAGCTGCCGCGGCCCTGGATACTGTCTTGTTGGAAAGCCGGCGCCGGCCCGCGCCCCCGCCCGGCCACCCAACGGCAGTCTATTGGCATCGGGTGGCCGGGCGGGGGCGCGGGCCGGCGCCGGCTTTCCAACCAGGACACTGCCGCGCCCCTGGATCGGGGCGCGGCAGCGATGACCAGTGCAGGTCAGCCGTTGTCGGGCTTGCCGGAGATGTTGATGGCGACGAAGGCCGGCTGGCCGTTGTGCAGGATCCGCAGCGCCACCGCCTTGCCGGGCTTGTGCAGCGCCGACTCGATCGCGCGCGCCGCCTCCACCGGGTTGTGCACCGGCTCGGTGCCGACACCGACGATCACGTCCCCGGCTTCGATCCCCGCCTCCTGCGCCGGCGAGCCGGGCTTCACCCCGGTCACCAGCGCGCCATCCGTGCCGGGCGGCAGGCTGAGCTGGCTCGCCATGCCGGGCGAGATCGAGCCGAGCGCAAGACCGAGGCGCGAGCCGGAGTGGCCCGCATGGATGTTGGCCGCGAGGTCGTGCTGGCTCGGCATCTCGGCCACCTTCACCGACATCTCGCGCGCTTTCCCGTCGCGGATCACGGTCAGCCTGGCGTCGGCATTCGGCTTCACATCGGCCACTTGCTCGGCGAGGTCGGTCGGGTTCTTGATCGCGTGCCCGTTCACCTCGGTGATCACGTCACCCGGCTTCAGTCCGGCCCGGGCGGCCGGCGTGTCCGACATGACGTTGGCGATCAGCGCGCCGCCCTTCTGCGGCAGGTTGAGCGCCGCCGACATCGCCTTGGAAACCGCCTGCGCCTCCACCCCCAGATAGCCGCGGGTGACGTGGCCGTATTTCTGCAGGTCGGTGGTGATCCGGTGGATCATGTTGGAGGGGATGGCGAAGCCGATGCCGACCGACCCGCCGGTGGGCGACAGGATCGCGGTGTTCATCCCGATCACCTTGGCGTCCTGGGTCAGCAGCGGGCCGCCCGAGTTGCCCTCGTTGATCGGCGCGTCGACCTGGATGAACTTGTCGTAAGGTCCGTCGCCGATATTGCGCCCGAGCGCCGAGACGATGCCCGCGGTGACCGTTTCGGACAGGCCGAACGGATTGCCGATGGCGATCACCCACTCGCCCGGCTCCACCTTGTCGGAGTTGCCGAGCTGCAGATAGGGCAGCTCATGATTGACCTTGATCTTCAGCAGCGCGATGTCGGTGCGCGGATCCGCGCCGACCACCTTCGCCGGCACCGTCTGGCCGTCGTCGAGGGTCACGGTGATGCGCTGCGCATCCTTGACCACGTGGTTGTTGGTGACGATCAGCCCGCTCTTGTCGATGATGAAGCCGGAGCCGCGTGCTTCCACCGCCTGCGGATGCGGCACCATCTGGTTGAACGGGAACTGGTTGAACGGGAACGGCAGCTGCGGCGCGCTCGGCTGCTGCTGTTGCGGTTTCTGCTTGAGGTAGTTCGTCACCGAAACTACCGCCGGCTTCACCTCGGCCACGAGGTGGGTGAAGCTCGGCAGCCGCTCCGGCATCGCTGCCTGGGTATTGGTGTTCAGCGCGGCGACAGGGGTGGCGGGCGGCGCGGCGAAGGCCGCCGGTCCGGGCTGAACGAGCGCCAGCACGCCGCCGGCGAGAGTGGTTCCGGCAAGCAGAACGGCCGCCAGGGTCAGCCGTCCCCGCCGGGTCTGCGGTCGTGTCGCGCGCGCGTGCTCGGTCCGGTGATCCATCGGTGTCTCCTTCCAGCTTCAGGTTCGAATCTCGTCGCGGTCCGGATGATCCGGGCGCCTGTTCGGTCAAATGCCGCCGTTCGGGTGACCGTTCCAATGGTGGAGCGATTAAACCGGGGTCATGTCGGTGACGCGGCGTTCATGTAGCGCGGCGGCAGGCCCGGCGAAAGAGGCGCGGAGGGCGCAAATCCGCCGCAACCGCGTCCCGCCGTCCGCAGCGCCCGCCAGAGCCGGAACGGGCTCGCCGGCCCGTCCAGCCCATCGGCCGGGACCGGCGCCACCCCGTCTCCTATCGGATCGGCGTGGGCCAAGGCATCCAGCAGCGCGTTCACGGTCGCGGGAAAGGCGCCGACCGCGCCGGCTTCCCCGCAGCCCTTCACCCCGAGCGGATTGGTCGTGCACCGGGTGGACAGGACTCCGAGGCTGAATTCCGGCAGGTCATGGGCGCGCGGCAGTGCGTAGTCCATGAACGATCCCGTGAGCGGCTGGCCGGAGCCGGGATCGTAGACCGCCCCCTCCAGCAAGGCCTGGCCGATCCCCTGCGCGATCGCGCCATGCGCCTGGCCGGCCGCCACCATCGGGTTCACCAGCACGCCGTAGTCGTCGACCGCGGTGTGGCGGACAACGGCGGCCGCGCCGGTTTCCGGGTCGATCTCCACCTCCACGACATGGGTGCCGCTGGGGAAGGTCATCGCCTCCCGCGTCCAGGCGCAATAGGTGTCGAGCGGATCGCCGGCGGCGCGGGCGCGGGCCGCCACCTCCAGCAGCGGAATGGCGAGGTTGGTGCCGGCGACGACGAACCGGCCGGCCGCGAACGCGATATCGGCCTCGGCGGCCTCCAGCGCCTCGGCGGCGATGCGGCGGCCCTTGGCGACGATCGCCTCCGCCGCGCGCCAGATCGCGGTGCCGCCCATGTAGGTGGCGCGCGAACTGCCGTGTCCGCCGCCCAGCGGGGTCAGGTCGGTGTCGCCCTGGCACAGCCGGATCGCCGCGTTCGGCAGGCCCAGCCGGTCGGCGAGGATCTGCGGGAACGTCGTCTCGTGGCCCTGGCCGATCGTCTGGGTGCCGGTGATCAGCGAGACGGTGCCGTCCGCTTCGAAACGGATCTCGACATTCTCCTGCGGCGCGCCGCCCGTTCCCTTGATGTGACAGGCAAGGCCGAGGCCGCGCAAGAGGCCCCGCGCTGCGCTCTCTTGCCGGCGCGCGGCAAAACCCGCGACCTCGGCGCGGGCGAGTGC
>JAGWSV010000046.1 GCA_028869315.1 Rhodospirillales bacterium | reverse complement strand
GGTGGTGCATCCCGACCTGCTGCTGATGGACGAGCCGTTCAGCGCGCTCGATGTCCTGACGGCGGAAACGCTGCGCACCGACCTCATCGACCTGTGGATCGAAAAGAAGCTGCCGCTGAAATCGGTGCTGATCGTGACCCATAACATCGAGGAGGCGGTGCTGATGTGCGACCGCATTCTGGTGTTCGCGGTCAATCCCGGGCGGGTGGAGCACGAATTGGCGGTGAAGCTGCCGCATCCGCGCAACCGGCAGGACCCGGCGTTCCGCCAGCTGGTCGAGGATATCTACGCGCTGATGACCCGCCGGACGCCGCCGGGCCCGGTCGCCGCCTCGGGGCCCCGGGCGACGCCGGCGATGACGCCGCTGCACCGGGTCGGCACCAACCTGATGGCCGGCCTGCAGGAGACCCTGGCGGGCGACCCATATCACGGCCGGGCCGACCTGCCGGCGCTGGCGGAATCCCTGCAGATGGCGCTGGACGACCTGTTCCCGCTCGGCGAGACCCTGCAGACCCTGGGCTTCGCGCTGCTGGAGGAAGGCGACATCCTGCTCACCGAGGCGGGCCGTCGCTTTGCCGCGGCCGACACCGATACCCGCAAGGCGCTGTTCGCCGCGGCGCTGCGCGCGCATGTTCCGCTGGTGACTGCGATCCGCCAGGTGTTGGACGAGCGCTGGAACCATCGCGCCTCGGCAGTACGCTTCCGCGACGAGCTGGAGGATCACATGTCCCCCGATTACGCCGAGGACACGATGCGCGCCGTGATCGCCTGGGGACGCTACGCCGAGCTTTACGCCTACGACGAAGAGGCGGAGCAGTTCTTCCTTGAAGAGGAAGCCTGAGATAGCCCGACCCTGAGCGGCCCCGGCCGGATTTCGCTGGCGCCGACGCGGGGCCATCGTTCATCGCCGTATACGAAATATGGACGCGCGGATCGCGGGCCGCGCGCGCCGCAACGATCTCCGCAGCCGCGCGTGCTGTTGACCCATGGAGGATGGGTGAACGGCGCCCGGTCTCGCGCAACGTTCCCCACGCCGCCGCTCCCGTCTCCCGTGGGCGGCCTGGCCGCCCGGATCACAATGAGTTTTGCTGCGCGGCCTGGCCGTACGCTGTATCCGAGGTGGACGATTTCGCTCAGTTGTGAGCGAGCGACTTCCAACGACCGCAGGGTGCCAGGCCAGCCAGGTGCCAGGCGCGCGTGAGCCGGTGTCGCAGGCGCAGCACCGACCGGCCGGACCGTGCGCAGGAGTAACCATATGCAACGGAATGCCGTGCGTGGTCCGGAACGACCTGGCGCCGAGGCGGTCGGTTCCGAGACCGGATGGCGCCGGGGGCGGAGCATCCCGCCCGGTCCGACAGGCGCCAATGATCGGCGGCACGCCATGATCGCGCGATTGCAAAACGAGATCGACGGCGCACTCGGCGCCGAGCTGGACGGGGTGCGGTCGTTCGCGCTGGTCGATTTCCCCGATCACGCCAATGTCGGCGACAGCGCGATCTATCTCGGCGAGCTGGCCTGGCTGCACCGACGCTATGGGCTCCGGCCGGGTTACGTCTGCACGGTGGACAATTTCGCTCCCGCGGCGCTGCGCCAGGCGGTGCCCGACGGGCCGATCCTGATCCATGGCGGCGGCAATTTCGGCGATATCTGGCCCGGCCACCAGCGGCTTCGCGAGGCGATGCTGGCCGCATTCCCCGGCCGCCGGATCGTGCAGTTGCCGCAGACCATCCATTTCGCGAACCCCGCGGCGCGCGACCGGGTGGCCGCCGGCATCGCGGCGCACGGCAACGTCCTGCTTCTGGCCCGCGACGCCGTCAGCCTGGACCTGGCGCGCCGGTCGTTCGACTGCGAGGTCCGGCTGTGCCCGGATATGGCCTTCGCCCTTGGCGCGCAGGACCGCTCCACGCCGGCGCGCCACGAGCTTCTGTTGCTGCTCCGTACCGACCACGAAAGGCGCCCGCGCGACCCCTGCGTGAGCGTGCCGGCGGGCGGGGTGGCGGCGGATTGGCTGGACGAGCCGCCGGACCTGCATGCGCGGCTGCGGCGGCGGACCGCATTATGGGCGGCGCTCGCGAAGCCGGCTGCGGCCTTCGACCGCTGCCACCAGCGCGAGCGCCTTTATCGGGCCCTGGCGACACGGCGCGTCGCCCGCGGCCTGGGCCAGCTCGGCTCCGCGCGCAGCGTCATCACCGACCGGCTGCACGGGCATATCCTGTGCCTGCTGCTGGGCATTCCCCACATCGTGTTCGACAACCACTACGGGAAGCTGGGCGGGTTCATCGACACCTGGACCGCGACATGCGGGCTGGCGCAGGTGACCGACAGCCTGGCCGCGGCGCTGGCGTGCTGGCGCGGAAAGCCGGCGAGCGTGGACCGGGCGGGCATAGGCCGGGCGGGCGTGGACCGGGCGGGTGTGCAGCCGGCGCGGCCCGCCGCCGTCGGCTGACCGAGGATGCGCAGGGTGTGTCGGCGCCGCGTCTGCCCCGGGTCAGCCTGTCGCGGCGCCGGGCGGAAGGCCGGTGGCGTCGCCGCAGCCCCCGTCGGTCAACGAGCGCCCGACCCCGGCGAGCACCGGCCCCAGGCTGCGGTAGTCGGCCGCCCGCGGCGAGCCGTCGCGCCACACGAGGCCGAGGGTGCGCCACGCGCCGGCGCCGGCCAGCGGGCGCAGGATCAACTCGGTACCGGCTGTCACGCCGCCGGCGATGGCGCTGCGCGGGAGCAGGGTCACCCCAAGCCCGCCGGCGACCATTTGCACCAGGGTGTGCAGGCTGGTGGCGGCGAACTCGTCCTGCCGCCCGGCGTGCAGGCCGCAGACCGCCAGCGCCTGGTCGCGCAGGCAATGCCCGTCCTCCAGCAGCAGCAGGCGTTCGCCGGCCAGGACCGAGATCGGTATCTGCTCCTGCGCGGCGAGGGGATGGCCGGGCGGCAGCGCGGCCAGGAATTCGTCGCGCGCGACCGCCAGGGTCTCGCCGCCGCCGCAATCGCAGGGCAGCGCCACCAGCAGCGCGTCCAGCCGGTTGGCTTCCAGCCGCTCGACCAGCCGGGATGTCAGGTCCTCGCGCAGATATAGCCGGAGGCCGGGGAAGGCGGTCCGCATCGCCGGCATCAGGCGCGGCAGCAGGAACGGGCCGATGGTCGGGATCACCCCGAGGCGCAGCGGGCCGGACAGCGGCGCGCGGGCGGCCTCCGCCGCTTCCGCCACGGCCGTCAGCGCCGCCAGCGCGGTGCGGGCGCGCCCGACCAGATCCTGGCCAAGCGGGGTGAACACCACCCGCTTGCCGGCGCCGCGATCCAGGATCGCCGCGTCCAACTGGCGTTCCAGGGTGAGGATGCCGGCCGACAGGGTGGACTGCGACACCGCGCAGGCATTGGCGGCGCGACCGAAATGCTGGTGCTCGGCGAGCGCGGTGAGGAAGCGGAGCTGTTGCGGGGTGGGCAGAGGAATCATCGTTTCTGTCGATTAAGATCGCCGGAATTAATCGCTATACTAAAATTCCTCTGCTGCCTAGCTAGGCGCCGCCTATCTATCGATTGGACCCGAACCGCGAGGAGGCGAACGCCATGACCGAAGCGGCCCGGCTTCTTCCCGGTCGCCGGGGAGCGCGGAGCGGCGGAGGCCGGATGCGAGGCGGGCCGCTTCGCGGCGAGGCGGGACATCGCCCGAGCGTCCCGGTTGCCGCGCGGCGAGACGGGCGCGCGCGTCATGAAAATCGGCAAGGAGGGCGACGACAGGCGAACGGGCCGCATGGTCCCCGGAGCCGGACGGACAGGTCGTTCGCCGGGGAAATATCGGGGTGACACAGGAGAGAAAAATGGCTGCACATGATCGCGAAACCACCGGGAAATGCCCTGTCATGCATGGTGGAAACACCTCCATGGGGACATCGGGCATGGATTGGTGGCCGAAGGCGCTGAACCTCGACATCCTGCACCAGCACGACACCAAGACCAATCCCATGGGCCCGGCCTTCGCCTACCGCGAGGAGGTCAGGAAGCTCGACGTCGAGGCGCTGAAGCGAGACGTTAAGGCGTTGCTGACCGACAGCCAGGAGTGGTGGCCGGCGGATTGGGGCCACTATGGCGGCCTGATGATCCGCATGGCTTGGCACTCTGCGGGCACCTACCGGATCGCCGACGGCCGTGGCGGCGGCGGCAGGGGCAACCAGCGCTTCGCCCCCATCAACTCCTGGCCCGACAACGTCAATCTCGACAAGGCGCGCCGTCTGCTCTGGCCGATCAAGAGAGCCTACGGCAACAAGATCAGCTGGGCCGACCTGATCATCCTCGCCGGAACCATGGCCTATGAATCGATGGGCCTGAAGACCTTCGGATTCGGTTTCGGCCGCGAAGATATCTGGCACCCGGAAAAGGACACCTACTGGGGGTCCGAAAAGGAATGGCTCGCCCCCAGCGACAACCCCAACAGTCGGTATTCCGGCGAGCGCGACCTCGACAACCCGCTGGCCGCCGTGATGATGGGCTTGATCTACGTCAACCCGGAAGGCGTCGACGGCAAGCCCGACCCGCTCAAGACCGCGAAAGACGTCCGCGTGACCTTTGCGCGCATGGCGATGAACGATGAGGAAACGGTCGCGCTGACGGCCGGCGGCCACACGGTCGGCAAATGCCACGGCAATGGCGATGCCAAGCTGCTGGGACCGGCCCCCGAAGCTTCTGGTGTTGAAGATCAGGGCCTGGGCTGGATCAATCGGACCAGCCGGGGGATTGGCGGCAATACCGTGTCCAGCGGTCTCGAAGGCGCCTGGACCACCCACCCCACCCAATGGGACAATGGCTATTTCCGCATGCTGCTCGACCACGAGTGGGAACTGAAGAAGAGCCCGGCCGGCGCCTGGCAGTGGGAACCCGTCGACATCCGCGAGGAGGACAAGCCGGTCGACGTCGATGATCCCGCGACCCGCCGCAACCCGATCATGACCGATGCGGACATGGCCCTGAAGATGGACCCGGAGTACCGCAGGATTTCGGAGCGATTCTACAAGGACCCGGCCTACTTCGCGGATGTTTTCGCCCGCGCCTGGTTCAAGCTGACCCATCGGGACATGGGTCCGAAGGCCCGCTACATCGGCCCGGATGTTCCGCAGGAAGACCTGATCTGGCAGGACCCGGTCCCGGCTGGCCGCAAGGACTACGACGTCGCGGCCGTCAAGGCGAAGATCGCCGCCAGCGGTCTCACGATCAGCGAAATGGTGTCGACGGCCTGGGACAGCGCGCGTACCTTCCGCGGTTCGGACAAGCGCGGCGGCGCCAACGGTGCGCGTATCCGCCTCGCCCCGCAAAAGGACTGGGTGGGCAATGAACCGACCCGTCTCGCCAGGGTGCTCGGCGTGCTCGAAGCCATTGCGGCGCAGGCCGGGGCCAGCGTGGCGGATGTCATCGTGCTGGCCGGGAACGTTGGCGTCGAGCAGGCGGCCAAAGCGGCCGGCTACGACGTCTCGGTGCCGTTCGCGCCGGGCCGGGGCGACGCCGCCCAGGAGATGACGGATGTCGAGTCCTTCGACGTGCTGGAGCCGATCCATGACGGTTATCGCAACTGGCTCAAGCAGGACTACGCCGCCAGCGCGGAAGAGCTGATGCTCGACCGCACGCAGCTGATGGGCTTGACGGCTTGTGAAATGACGGTGCTCGTCGGCGGCATGCGCGTTCTCGGCACCAACCACGGGGGCACCAGGCATGGCGTCCTCACGGATCGCGAAGGCGCGCTGACGAACGACTTCTTCGTCAACCTGACCGACATGGCCTACAGCTGGAAGCCCGCAAGCAACAATTTGTACGAGATCCGCGATCGCAAGACCGGCGCGGTCACGTGGACGGCGACCCGCGTGGATCTCGTCTTCGGGTCGAACGCGATCCTGCGCTCCTATGCCGAGCTTTACGCGCAGAACGACAACAAGGAGAAGTTCGTCCACGACTTCGTTGCGGCCTGGGCCAAGGTGATGAACCAGGACCGCTTCGATCTGAACTGATCCCGGCGGGCCGACAGGCGGTCGATCTGAACCGGCCGCCCGTCGGCGCCGGCGCATGGCCTCAGCGGCGCCAGCCACCAGGGCCCACCCGTGCCACCGCCTTCCCGCATTGAGACGTCTCGCGCGCCCATCCGGCCGGCCCGCCCCGTTGGGCCGAGCCGGGTGGCACGCGTTTATCGCCCGTTAACGGTGGCGGCGGAGGATGGCGGTGTCCTGCGGATCCCGCCATGCCCGCTTCGCCGCCATGATGCCGCTCTCCCGCGACCGGCTGCTCGCGTTCGCCTTCGCGCCGGCCGAGTTGCTGGTGGCGCTGGCGCCGGATGCCACCATCGCCTGGGCCGCCGGCGCCTTTCCCGCCCGGTTCGGCGCGCCGGCGGAGCGGTTCGTCGGCGCGGCCATCGACCGGTTGATCGCGGCGCCCGACCGGGCGGTGGTGGCGGCCGCGCTGCGCGCCGCCATGGTCGGCGGGCGGGTGCCGCCGATGCGGGTCCGGCTGGCCGATGCCGCGTGCACCCCGTTCGCGCTCGCCGCCCTCGCGCTGCCGGGGACGGAGCCGCTGTTGTGCGTCAGCCTCGGTCCGCTCCCGGTCGCCCCGGCGATGGCGGCGCCGGAACCGGCACCGGTGCCCAGTCTTCGGGCGCTGATGGAAGCGCGGTTGCGGACCGGACAGCCTGCGGTGATGGGCATGCTGGATGTGCCGGAGGGGGCGCCCGACCCCTCGCAGACGATCCGGGAGATCGCCGGGACCGTCGCGCTGGGGCCGGTCGCACCCGGGCGCTACGGCGTGCTGACCGAGACCGGGCTCGATTTCGGCCAGATAGTGGCGGCGGTGGAAACCCTGGTGCGGGCCGCCGGCGGCGATGCCGCGGCGGTGCGGGGGTCCAGCCTGGCGCTGGATGCGGGCAGCCTGTCGCCGGTGCAGGCGGTGCAGGCGCTGCGCCTCGCGCTGGTCCGCTTCGCCCGCGGCGGTGCCGCGGCGGTGGGCAGCGGGCTTGCGAGCCTGGTCGCCGATGCCGGGGCGGAAGCGCAGGCCATCCGCCGCGTGATCGCCGAGCGTCGGTTTCGGCTGGCGTTCCAGCCGGTGGTCGCGCTGGTGAACGGCACGCTGCACCACCACGAGGCGCTGCTGCGCCCCGACCCGATCGCGGCCGGCCCGCAGAGCACGCAGGAATTCGTCACCGTCGCTGAAGCGGTCGGCCTCGCCGAGGCGCTCGACCTCGCGGTGTTGGCCGAGGTGCTGGCGCAGCTGGTGCGCGTGCCGGGGACCAAGCTGGCCGCCAACATCTCCGGCCTGTCGCTGCAGAGTCCGGCCTTCCGCAGCCGCCTGCTCGACCTGCTGCGCGCGCATGATGGGGGCGCCCTGCTGATCGAGTTCACCGAAACCGCCGAGATCGACGATTTTCCGGCCGCGGCGGAGACGGTGCGCAGCCTGCGGGCGGCCGGAATTCCGGTCTGCCTGGACGATTTCGGCGCCGGCGGCGCGGGCTTCCGCTACCTGCGGGAATTCCAGGCGGATTTCGTCAAGATCGACGGTGCCTTCGTCCGCCGCGCCGAACACAGCGCCCGCGACCGCGATATCGTCGCCGCCATGATCGAAGCGGCGCAGCGGGTGGATGCGGCCATCATCGCCGAGATGGTCGAGACGGAGGCGCAGGCCAGGCTGATGCGCGCGCTCGGCGTGACGTACGGCCAGGGCTGGCTGTTCGGCCGCCCGCGCGCGCGGACCGAGATGGTGTGAACGGAAACCGCGGGCGAACCGGCCGCGGTTGCCCCGCGGCGGCCCGCCGTCGCGGCCGCGGGACGGTCGGTCCTACCGCGCCCAGGGATGCGCCGCCTCCCGCGCAGCGGCGAAGGCCGTGATCTCCGCTTCATGCGTCAGGGTCAGGCCGATGTCGTCCAGGCCCTCCAGCAGGCGGCGCTTGCGGAACGGGTCGATCTCGAACCGGATTACCCGGTTGGCGCCCCGCACTTCCTGCGCCGCGAGATCGACGGTCATCGGCAGGCCCTGCCGCGCCGCCGCCATCAGCGCGGCCACCTCCGCCTCCGGCAGCACCACCGTCAGAAGTCCGTTCTTGCTCGCGTTGCCGGCGAAGATGTCCCCGAAGGCGGGCGCGATCACGCAGCGCACCCCGGCATCGGCCAGCGCGTAGACCGCGCCCTCGCGCGAGGAGCCGCAGCCGAAATTCGCCCCGGCGAGCAGGATCGGCGGGTTGTCCGCCGGGCCGAGCGGAAAGTCCGGGTCGGCGGCGCGCAGGTCGTGGAAGAGGAAGTTGTTGTAGCCCGCCTCCCGCGGCTTGCGCAGGAACCGGGCCGGAATGATCTGGTCGGTGTCGATGTTCGCGCGTGCCAGCACGGCGGCGGCGCCGCTCACCTGGGTCACCGGGGTCATGGCTGCACCTGTTTCCGTACATCGACGATGGCGCCCGCGACGGCAGCGGCGGCGGCCATCGCCGGGGACATCAGGTGAGTCCGCGCGCCCGGCCCCTGGCGCCCGGCGAAATTGCGGTTGGAGGTCGCGGCGCAGCGCGCGCCCGATGGCACGTAGTCGCCGTTGATGCCGGTGCACATGGAGCAGCCCGGCTCCCCCCAGGTCAGGCCGGCGGCGGTGAACACGTGGTCGAGACCTTCCGCCTCGGCCATCCGCCGCACCGGCACCGAGCCGGGAACGACCAGCCCCGGCACCACGGCGTGCCGCCCGCGCAGCACGGCGGCGGCGGCGCGCAGGTCCTCGATGCGTCCGTTGGTGCAACTGCCGATGAACACCTGGTCGATCGGAATGCCGGCGAGCGGCCGCCCCGGCGCAAGGTCCATGTAGGCAAGCTGGTCCGCGATCCGCGCCCGGGCCTCGGCGTCGGCGCCGGCGGACGGGTCGGGCACAAGGCCGGTCACCGGCAGGGCGCTGTCCAGGGTGGTGCCCCAGGTGACCATCGGCGCCACCGCGCTGCCGTCCAGGCTCACCTCGCGGTCGAAGGTCGCGCCGGGATCGGTGGCGAGGCCGCGCCAGTCGGCCAGCGCCGCGTCGAACGCGGCGGCCTTCGGCGCGCGCGGGCGGCCGGCGATGTAGGCGAAGGTGGTGTCGTCGGGCGCCACCATGCCGGTGCGGCTGCCGGCCTCGATCGCCATGTTGCACAAGGTCATGCGCGCCTCCATCGACAGCGCGCGCACCGCCGGGCCGGCGAACTCGATCGCGTGGCCCACCGCGCCGGCGGCGCCGATTGCGGCGATGATCGCCAGGATCAGGTCCTTGGCCGTGACGCCGGCGCCCAGCCTGCCGCCGATGCTGATCCGCATCAGCTTCGGCCGGCGCTGCCACAGGGTCTGGGTGGCGAGCACATGCGCGACTTCCGAGGCACCGATGCCGAAGGCCAGCGCCCCCAGCGCGCCATGCGTGGCGGTGTGGGAATCGCCGCACACCAGCGTGACGCCGGGCAGGGTGATGCCCTGCTCGGGCCCGATCACGTGCACGATCCCCTGGCGCGGATCGTCCATTCCCATCGCGTCGAAGCCATGCCTCGCGGCGTTGGCCGACAGGCGCGCAATAAGCCCGGCGGCCTCCGCGTCGGCCACCGGGCGGCCGCGCGGGTGGCTCGGGACGTAGTGGTCCGCGACGCCGAAGGTGAGGTCGGGGCGGCGCAGCACGCGGCCGTCGCGCTGCAGCATGCCGAACGCGTGGAAGCTGCCTTCGTGCACCAGGTGCCGGTCGATCCACAGCAGCGTGGTGCCGTCCGCGCCGGTCAGGATGGCGTGGGCGTCCCAGACCTTGTCGAACAGGGTGCGCGGCGCGGTCATGCGGCGAGCCAGTCTTCGATCAGCCTTCGGGCGATGGAATCGCCGCGCGGCAGGGCGAAATCATGCGCCGCCGGGTCGGCGACCTCGCGGCGGGAAAACCAGCGCACGTCGATCAGCTCTTCGGTCTCGACCACGATGTCCTCGCTCAGCCCCTCGCCGATGCAGCCGAGCATGATGTTGCCGGGGAACGGCCATGGCTGGCTCGAATGGTACCAGACCTCGCCCACCGTGACGCCGGCTTCCTCCATTACCTCGCGGCGCACCGCTTCCTCCAGGCTTTCTCCTGGCTCCACGAAGCCGGCCAGGGTGGAATACATGTTCGCGCGCGGGAACCGCTGGGAATGGCCGAGCAGAACGCGGTCGCCGCGGGTGATCAGCATGATCACCGCCGGATCGGTGCGCGGGAAGTGGTCGGTGCCGCAGCCGGTGCAGTGCATCACGTGGCCGGCGCTTTGCGGCGCGCAGGCGGCGCCGCAGACGCCGCAGAATTTGTGGCGTGCGCGCCAGTGCAGCAGCCCGCGCGCGTGCGCCAGCACCGAGGCTTCCGGCTTCGCCACCCCCCAGCCGACGGAGCGCAGGTCGACGAAGCTGCCGCGATCCGGCCCGACCAGCGCCACCGGGTCGTCGGCGGCGCTGAGATCGACGGCGAACACCGCCGCGGCGTCCAGCAGGCCCAGGAACGCCCAGGGGAACGCCCAGGGGAGCTCCCCGGGAGCAGGATCGCCCGAGAGGGCGGACGCGGCCGGCAGGTCGGCGGCCGGCAGATAGACCGCCTGCGGCTGTGCCGCCTCCATCCCAGCCACCAGATTGCGGTTGCGCCAAAGCGGGACAAATAGAGAGGACGGGTCGGCGCGCTTCGCAGCCACCCAATCGGGGTCGGTGCGCCGCGCGGCGGCGCGGTCGAGCGGCGAGGCGGCATACACGTTCGGCCGGCTGGGAAAGATCGGCGGCACTTGCACACTCCGGGTTTCTGACGCGGCTTACGGCTTCGGCCGCAGTTTGCGTGGTTCAGCTTTCGCCGCAGTCTGCGTGGCTCAGCTTTCGCCGCAGTCTGCGGCAGGGCGCCGGGGCTGGGAAGCCGGCGCCGGGCGGGTGGGGGTGTGGTGCCATGCGGCCCGGTCATGTCGGGCGGGGAGAACGAGCATGGTAGCTCATGTGCAAAGCTTACTATGTAGGGCTCTACCATAGCCAATTGATACGGTCCGCATGCCCACAGAACCGCTCGATCTTCTCCACCTGCTGTTCGATACCGCGCGGATGCTGCGGGTCGAGGCGGGGCGTCGCGCCCGGGCGCGCGGCCTGGCGCGGGGCGAATTCGCGGCCATGGCGGTGCTCGCCCGCAACCCGGGGCTGACCCAGCGCGAACTGGCGCAGCGCCTCGATGTCGAGCCGATCACCGTCGCCCGCCTGCTCGACCGGCTGGCGCTGCGCGGACTGGTGGAACGCCGTCCCGATCCGCGGGACCGGCGGGTGTGGCGGCTGCACCCCGGGCCGGATGCCGGCAAGCTGACCCGCTCGGTGACTGCCGAAATGATCGAGCTTTCCAACCATCTGGTCGACGGCATGGAGCCGGCGGCGATGGACGGGCTGACGGCGGGGCTGCACCACATCGCCGGCGTGCTTTCCGCGATGGCGGCGGCGCCGCGCGGTCCTGGTCTCGTGCGCGAGTCCGTCCTGCAAGAGGTGGCGTGATGGCCGAGGTGACCACGGCCGACGAAACCCGCGGCCGGCCGCAGCCGGCGCCCCGCCAGGCACCCAAGGAGGCACCCAGGGAAGCATCCAGGGGGGAGGCGCCCTCGCGCGCCGACCCGGCGCCGCCGCGTTCGGCCATCGCCCAGCGGGCGCGGATGCTCAAGCTTCGCTACGGCCTGTTCGCGCTCGGCGCGATCGTGCTGGTCGTGGGCGCGGGCTACTACTGGCTGAGCGGCGGACGCTACGTGGAGACGTCCGATTCCTACGTGCAGGCGAACGTGCTCAATGTCGGCACCGACGTCTCCGGCATTGTGCAGACCATCGCGGTGCACGAGGGCGAGACGGTGAAGCAGGGCCAGGTCCTGTTCACGCTCGACCCGACGACGTTCCGCCTGAACGTGGATGAAGCCCGGGCGCAGCTGGCGCAGACCCGGCTCGACCTGAAAGCGCTGAAGGCCGACTATCGGCACGCCGAGCGGCAGCTCGCCGAACAGCGCGCCCTGGTCGCGTCCGACCAGGCGACGTTCGACCGCTACGCCACCTTGGTGAAGTCCCGCGCCGTGACCCGCCAGCAATACGACGACGCGAAGTTCAAGCTGAAAGCGGACCAGGCGGCGCTGGGCGCGAACGCGGCGCAGGTCGCCTCCACCTTGGCCCGGCTCGGCGGGGCGGCCGATCTGCCGGCCACTGCGATGCCCGCCTACAAGCTTGCCGCGGCGCGGCTGAGCCGCGCGGAGCACGATCTCCGGGATGCGACGGTGCGCGCGCCGTTCGCCGGCGTGGTGACCCAGGTGAGCAAGCTGCAACCCGGCCAGTATCTCCCGGCCGGCACCCCGGGTTTCGGCCTCGTGGACACGCAGGACATGTGGATCGCCGCGCAGCCGAAGGAGACCTCGTTGACCTGGGCGCGCAACGGCGATCCCGCCACGGTGACAATCGACGCCTATCCGGGCCATGTCTGGCATGGCCACCTGCAAAGCGTGGCGCCCGCAACCGACCAGGAATTCGCCGTGTTGCCGGCGCAGAACTCGTCGGGCAACTGGGTCAAGGTGGTGCAGCGTGTGCCGCTGCGGGTCGTCATCAAGCAGGGACCGAACGATCCGCCGCTGTCGGCCGGCATGAGCGCAGAGGTGTCGATCGATACGCATCACGTCCGCCATCTCGGCGATCTGTTCTGACACCCTGACAGGCCGGGGGAGCGGGTCATGGCCGCCGACCAGCGACAGCCCGAGGTGATGGTGACGCATCGCGGCATCATCACCATCTCGGCGATGGCGGCGACCCTGATGCAGGCGCTGGATTCCACTATCGCCAACGTGGCGCTGCCGTACATGCAGGGGTCGTTCTCTACCAGCTATGAGGAGATCACCTGGGTCCTGACCTCCTACGTGATCGCCGCCGCGATCATGACCGCGCCGGTCGGCTGGCTGTCGGCCCGGTTCGGCCAGAAGCGGGTCTATCTCGTTTCGATCATCGGCTTCACCGTCGCCTCGATGGCCTGCGGGGTCGCCGGGACGATCACGCAGATGGTGCTCTACCGCCTGGTGCAGGGCGTGTTCGGCGCCGCTCTGGTGCCGCTGTCGCAGGCCACCATGATGAACATCTACCCGGCCGAGAAGCGCGGCGCGGCGATGGCGCTGTGGGGGATGGGGGTGATGGTGGGCCCGATCCTCGGCCCCACGCTCGGCGGCTACCTGACGGATTGGTACAACTGGCGCTATGTCTTCTTCGTCAACCTGCCCTTCGGCATCGCCTCCACGATCGGGTTGTGGCTGTTCCTGCCCGGCGAGAAGGCGGAACGCGGTCTGCGGTTTGACTGGTTCGGGTTCACGGCGCTCGCGTTCGGCATCGGCGCGCTGCAGCTCGTATTGGATCGCGGCGAGATCAAGGACTGGTTCTCCTCCACCGAGGTGATCGTCGAAGCGGTGGTCGCGGCCGCCGGTTTCTATCTGTTCCTGGTGCACATGGTGACCGGGGAGAAGCCCTTCATCACCCCGGCAGTGTTCCGAGACCGCAACTTCAGCGCCGGACTGGTGGCGATGTTCGCGATGGGGATGGTGCTGCTTGCCTCCTCCGCCGTGCTCGCGCCCTGGCTGCAGGTGCTGGGCGGCTACCCGGTGGACATCGCCGGGATCCTGCTGGCGCCGCGCGGGATGGGCACCATGCTGGCGATGATGATCGCCGGGCGCATCGCCGATCGTATCGACCCGCGGGTCCTGATCGCCTTCGGCGTGGCGCTGATGTGGTGGAGCCTGAACCGGCTCTCCACCTGGACCCCTGCGGTCGACGAGACCACGTTGTTCGTGAACACGGTGATCCAGGGCATCGGCATGGGCTTCGTGTTCATCCCGCTCACCGTCGTGTCCTTCGCCACCCTGCCGGCGCGGCTGCGCTACGAGGGAACCGCGCTGTTCAGCCTGCTGCGCAATATCGGCAGCGCGATCGGCATCTCGGTGTTCGAGACCCTGCTCAGCACCAGTACGCGGGTGGAGCACGCGGCGCTGGCGCCGTATTCATCGCCGCTCAATCGCGCGCTGGCGTCCACGCCCGGCGTGGCGCAGGCGCTGTCGCCGCATACGCCGCACGGGGCGGCGCTGCTGGACAGCGTGATCGACTACCAGGCGCAGGTGGTAGCCTATAACAACGACTACTGGCTGATGGCGCTGCTGGCGCTGCCGATCCTGGCGCTGCTGCCGCTGATGCGGCGCCCGCGCGGCGCGCCGGCAGGGGGCGGGGCCCACGCGGCGATCGACTGAAATGCCGGGTCGGTTTCGGCGCGTGGTCCTTGTGCGCGCCCCTTGGCGCGTGACCCAGGCCGTATGACCCAGGCCGCATGACCCCTGGCGCAAACGGCGGGCGCGGTTAGAGTGCGCGCATGCACGTCGCCACCTCCTCCGAATTCAAGCGCAACGCCCATCAGGCCTTGGACGATCCCGGGCTGCAGAAGGCGCTCGCCCGCAGCGGCACCGCGTTCATCGCCCGGCGCGCCGCCGCCGCCGCCGCGCTCCCTGAGTTCGAGCAGTTGCGCGACGAAGCGCGCGCCATCAAGGACCACACGCTCGCCCATCTGGATTTCTACCTCGAGGCCTTCGCCGCCAAGGTGGAAGCCGCCGGCGGCACCGTCCATTGGTGCGCCGACGCCGAGGCAGCCCGCGCGACGGTGTTGCAGATCTGCCAGAGCGTCGGCGCCCGCACGGTCACCAAGGGCAAGTCGATGATCAGCGAGGAACTCGCGATCAACGACCATCTGGAAAAGCACGGCATCACGCCGGTGGAGACCGATCTCGGCGAATACATCCTGCAGATCCGCCACGAGGCGCCGAGCCACATCATCGCCCCCGCCTTCCACCTGAACCGCGAGGACTGGGAAGCGTCGTTCCGGGCCGTGCACACCGACCTGCCGGCGGAGCGGGTGTTCCACGAGCGGCGCGACATCCTGACCGAAGCGCGTTCCCGCCTGCGGGCCAAGTTCCTCGCCGCCGATGTCGGCATCACCGGGGCGAACTTCCTGGTGGCCGAGACCGGCTCCAGCGTGATCGTGACGAACGAGGGCAACGGCGACCTGACGCAGACCTTGCCCAAGGTGCACATCGCGCTTGCCAGCATCGAGAAGGTGGTCCCGACCCTGGAGGATTGCGTCAGCCTGCTGCGGGTGCTGGCGCGCTCCGCGACCGGGCAGGAATTCTCGGTCTACACCACCTTCTCCACCGGCGCGCGCCGGCCGGGCGACCTGGACGGGCCGCAGGAATACCATGTCGTGCTGGTGGACAACGGCCGCTCCGGCATGCTCGGCAGCGAATTCCAGCCGATGCTGCGCTGCATCCGCTGCGCCGCCTGCATGAACCATTGCCCGGTCTACGGCGCCGTCGGCGGGCACGCCTATGGCTGGGTCTATCCGGGGCCGATGGGCAGCGTGCTGACGCCGGCGCTGATCGGGGTGGACCAGGCCGGGCTGCTGCCCGGCGCCTCCACCTTCTGCGGCAAGTGCGAGAGCGTGTGCCCGGTGCGCATCCCGCTGCCCGGCCTCATGCGCCACTGGCGGGAGCGGGAGTTCGAACGCCACCTGACCCCGGTGGGGCAGCGGCGCAACCTGGCGCTGTGGGCGTTCCTCGCCCGCCGGCCGGCGCTGTACCGGACCCTGACCCGGCTCGCGGCACGCAGCCTGAAAATCCTGGCCGGGCGGCGCGGGCGGTTGTCGCGCGTGCCGATGGCGGGCGGCTGGACTGCCGGGCGCGACCTGCCGGCCCCGGAAGGGGAGACGTTCTTCGCCCGCTACGCCCGCGCCCAGCGGCAGGGTCGCTCGGCATGAGCAAGGAAACGGTGCTGGCCTCCATCCGCCGGGGCCTGCGACGCGGCCCGTTGCCGGCGGATCAGGCGATGGCGCTGCGGGCGCGCCTGGCCGCCCATCCGCGCCACCCGATTCCGGCCCGCTCGCGGCTGGATCACGCCGGCCAGGTGGCGCTGTTCGTCGCCAATGTGGAGCGGGAATTCGGCACCGTCGCCAGGGTGGAGGACGTCGCCGCCGTGCCCGGCGCGGTTGCCGACTACCTGGCGGCGCAGAACCTGCCCGGCCAGTTCGTGATCGCCCCGCATCCCGAGTTGCGCGAGATCGACTGGTCCTCCCGCCCGCTGCTGCGCCTGCGCGAAGGCCGTGCCGAGGGAACCGATGCGGTGGCGATCCAGCACGGCTTCGCCGGCATCGCCGAGACCGGGACCCTCATGCTGCCCTCGGCGCCGGAACGGCCGACCACGCTCAACCTGCTGGCCGAGGCGGCGATCGTCGTGCTGAAAGCCGATCGTATCGTCGGCGCGTACGAGGAAGCCTGGGACCTGTTGCGCGCGGAGATCGGCGGGATGCCGCGCAACGTGATGCTGGTCACCGGGCCATCGCGCTCGGCGGATATCGAGCAGGCGCTGGAACTTGGCGCGCACGGGCCGCGGCGGCTGCACATCGTCCTGGTAGGAGACTGAATCCGCCGGGCAAGCGGGTTTGTGAGCCATCCCGCCCCGGGTCTAGGCTCGCCTCCCGCGTGCCGCGGAGCGACGGAGCCCCCCATGGACCAGACCGGACAAGGCCGCCTTGCTGTGATCATCGGCGGCGCCAACGGCATCGGTGCCGCCACCGCCCGGCTGATGGCCGCCCGCGGCTGGCGGCTGGCGATCCTTGACAAGGACGGCGAGCGGGCCGGGGAGGTGGCCGCCGAACTGGGCGGCCACGGCTTCGCCGCCGACGTCACCGACCTGCCAGGGCTGGAGGCGCTGGCGGCGCGGGTCGAGGCCGAGATCGCCGCGCCCTACGCGCTGGTGATCTCCTCCGGCACGTTCCAGGACCCGGTGCCGCCCGACCAGACGAGGCCGGAGGATTGGGACCGCATCATGCGGGTCAATCTCGACGGCGTGTTCTTCGCCGCCCGCGCCTTCGGGGCGCCGATGGCGCGGCGCGGCGGCGGCGCGATCGTCGCCATCGCCTCCATCATCGGCCTCGGCGGCACGCCGCTGCACGCCTATGGGCCGACCAAGGCGGCAGTGATCAACCTCGCCCAGAGCCTGGCCGGGGAGTGGGGGCGGGCAGGGGTGCGGGTGAACGCGGTCTCCCCCGGCGTTACCCTGGTGCCGCGCGTGCTCGCCCGCCGCCAGGCCGGGGCGCGCTACGCCGGCGATCCGGGGGTGCATACCGCGCTCGGCCGCTGCGTCGAACCGTCCGAGGTGGCGGAGACGATCGAGTTCCTGCTGTCCGATCGCGCGTCGGCCATCACCGGGGTCAATCTGGTCGTCGACGCCGGCTGGGACGCGGCGCGCGGCTGGGCGATGTATGGCGGCGTGCGGCCCCGGTGAGCGAGCCCGCTTCCCCGCCGCGCGCCGTGCCCGCCGCGGCGCGCAGGAACGCCATCCCGTTCTGGCCGCTGACCGCCACCCTGCTGGTGCAGACCGTTGCCACCATGTCGCTGTTCTCGGTGCCCACCGCGGCGCCGGAGATTGCGCAGGACCTGCATGTTCCTGGTTCCTTGATCGGGATCTTCGTGTCGCTGGTCTATGGTGTCGGCATCATCTCGGCCCTGCTGTCGCCGGGGTTCGTGCACCGCTACGGGGCGGTGCGCACGAGCCAGGCGAGCCTGCTCGCCGTGCTCGGCATGCTGCTGACGGCGGCGGCCGGGAGCCTGCTGTCGCTGGCGCTGGGCGCGGTGGTGCTCGGGCTCGCCTACGGCTCGCTCGCGCCGGCGAGCACGCATCTGCTGGTGCCCAGAACCCCGCGGCGCGTGTTCAACCTGGTGATGTCGGTGCGCCAGATCGGCGTGCCGCTGGGCGGCGTGCTGGGCGCGCTGATCGTGCCGCCGCTGGTGGGCCGGATCGGCTGGCGCGCGACCTTGCTGGTTGAACTGGCGCCGGCTTTGCTGTTGCTGGCGCTGATGGAACTGCCGCGCCGCGCCTGGGACGCGGACCGCGACCCGCGCCGGCCGCTATGGGGCCGGACCCTGCTGCAGCCGTTCCGCCTGCTGCGCGAGGACCGGCGCCTGCGCGGCCTGTCGGTCGCGAGCTTCGTCTTCTCCGGCGTGCAGCTTTGCTTCATCGCGTTCATGACGGTGCAACTGACCTCGGTGGTGCGGCTTGACCTGGTGCGGGCCGGCTTCGCGCTGGCGCTGTATCAGGTTGCCGGGGCGGCGAGCCGGCCGGTCTGGGGCTGGGTGGCGGATCGCTACCTGTCGCCGTCGCGGATGCTGGCCGTGCTGGGGTTCGGCATGGCGGCGGCGGCGCTGGCGATCGGGCGGTTCGGCCCGGGCTGGCCCTGGGCGGCGGTGCTGGGGGTGGCGATGTTCGGGGGCATGACGGGCAGCGGGTTCACCGGGGTTGCCTATGCGGAATACGCGCGCATCGGCGGGGTGCGGCGCACCGAGGCGACGGGGCTCGGCACCGCGGCGATGTTCGCCGGCGTGATGCTGATGCCCTCGATCTTCGGGGCGGTGGTAACGGCCTGGGGCGGCTGGTTCCTGCCCTATGCGGGGGTGGCGGCGCTGGCGGCGGGCTCGGCGGTGCTGCTGCTGTAGGGGCGGGCGACGGGACGGGCCTTGGCGCGGCGGCCGGCCTTGGCGGTTTTGGTTGCTATAACGCAACAATATGGCCGCGCGTCGCCCCGCCGCGCTCAGTCCCGAATTCCGGCGCGGGCCGCGTGCACCAGCCCGGCAAAGCCGAGCCACACCAGCCGCAGGTTCCGCCGCCCCGGGGGCTGGATGCAGGCCAGCGCGAACACATCCCCCTCCGACATCCCGCCCTGG
>JAGWSV010000338.1 GCA_028869315.1 Rhodospirillales bacterium | reverse complement strand
GACGGCTCCACCTACGTGAAGAACCCGCCCTATTTCGAGGGCATCACGATGGACCCGCCGGCGGTCCAGGACATCAAGGGCGCGCGCATCCTGGCGCTGCTCGGCGATTCCATCACCACCGACCACATCAGCCCCGCCGGTTCCATCCGCAAGGTCTCCCCGGCCGGGGACTACCTGCTGGAACGGCAGGTGCAGCAGAAGGACTTCAACAGCTACGGCTCCCGCCGCGGCAACCACGACGTGATGATGCGCGGCACCTTCGCCAATATCCGTATCCGTAACGAGATGGTGCCGGGCGTGGAAGGCGGCTACACGAGGCACGTGCCATCCGGCGAGCAGATGCCGATCTACGACGCGGCGATGCGCTACAAGGCCGAGGGCGTGCCGCTCGTGCTGTTCGGCGGCAAGGAATACGGCACCGGCTCCTCGCGCGACTGGGCGGCGAAGGGCACCTTGCTGCTCGGCATCCGCGCGGTGATCGTGGAGAGCTTCGAGCGCATCCACCGCTCCAACCTGGTCGGCATGGGCGTGCTGCCGCTGACGTTCCTGGAAGGCATGGACCGCAAGCGGCTGAACCTGACCGGCGAGGAAACGATCGACATCGCCGGGCTGGACGCGCTGGCCCCGCGCATCGAGCTGAAGCTGCTGGTGCACCGCCCGAACGGCGATACCGACGCGGTGCCGGTGCTGTGCCGGATCGATACCGCCGACGAGGTGAACTACTACCGCCACGGCGGCATCCTGCACTACGTGCTGCGCGGCATGGCGAAGGCCGCCTGACCGGGTCCGGGCCACAGGCGGCGGGCGGGAGGGACACGGCGATGAGCGACTCGCCGCTCGCCCGCCCGCTCGGCCGCGTGGTCTACGCCGCCCGCTGGGTGATGGCGCCGATGTATGTCGGCCTCGCCATCGCGCTCGTCTTCCTGGTGGTGAAGTTCCTGCAGAAACTCATCGCCTTCGGCACCGGCCTCGCGGCGATGGACGGCGACGCCGCGGTGCTGGGGGTGCTGCGCCTGGTCGACATCACCCTGGTCGGCAACCTCGTGCTGATCGTCCTGCTGGCGGGATGGGCCAGCGTGATCGGCCCGCTCACCGGCGGGCGGACCGAGTTCGCCGAACTGGATTTCGGCGCCGTGAAGCTGCGGCTGGTCGCCTCCATCGCCGCCATCGCCGCCATCCAGGTGCTGGAAAGCTTCATCCACATCGCCGAGGTGCCGCTCGGTCGGCTACTATGGGAACTCGCGGTCCTGCTCGGCATCGCGCTCGCCGGCGTGCTGCTGGCGCTGATGGACCGCCTGAGTGGAGGACACTGACCATGCGTGCCGGCATCCAGTTCTTCCCCGATATCGGCCCGGCGGAACGGTCCGCGCAGGACTACTGGGCCGAGGCGCTGCGGCTCGTGTCGCTGTGCGACCGCTACGGCTATTCCCATGTCCGCACGGTGGAGCACTACTTCTCCCCCTATGGCGGCTACAGCCCCAACCCGATGCTGTTCCTTGCCGCCGCCGCGCAGGTCACCCGCCGCGCGCGGCTGGTCACCGGGGCGGTGCTGCCGGCGTTCAACCATCCGCTCAAGCTCGCCGGCGAGATCGGCATGCTCGACGCGCTCTGCGACGGCCGGCTCGATGTCGGCTTCGCGCGCGCCTTCCTGCCGCATGAATTCGCCCGCTTCGGCGTGCCGCTGGACGAAAGCCGCGCCCGGTTCGACGAAGGCGTGGAGCAGGTGCGCCGGCTGCTGGAGCAGGAGCACGTGACCTGCGCCGGCCGCTTCCACAGCTTCCGCGACGTCACCTCCCTGCCCCGGCCCACCCAGCGTCCGCGCCCGCCCTTCTTCGTCGCGGCGATGGCGAGCCGGGAGTCGTTCGAACGCGCCGGCGCCGCCGGCTACGGCGTGATGGCGATCCCGATGGCCGGCGGCGCGATGGCCGAGCTGATCGCCGCCTACCGGGAAGCCTGGTCGCGCGCCGGCCATCCCGGCCCCGGCACGGTGATGTTGGCGTTCCACATGCTCTGCCACCGCGACCAGGAAACCGCCGAACGCCTGGCCCGCGGCCCGCTGGAGCGCTACCTGAAATCGCTGGTCGCCGCTGCCTCCGACTGGACCGCCGGCGCCGCCTCGGCCGACTATCCCGGCTACGACAAGATGATCGCCGGGCTGGCGGCGGAGACGTTCGAGACGCAGGTGGCGAAATGCGCCGCCTGGGTCGGCACCCCGGCCCGCATCCTCGACACCGTCGCGACCTACCGGCGCCAGGTCGGCGAATTCGAGATCGCCTCCCTGCAGGTGAACTTCAACGACCTGCCGCTCGCCGCGGCCGAAGCCTCGCTGCGCCTGTTCGGCGAGACGGTGCTGCCGCGCCTGCGGATCTAGTGGTCCGATGCCGACACCGGCTTCCGGCGTCGGCTGAATCGGCCCACCCAATCAAGCGAGTGCTCTGATCCCATGCTGAATCTTCCGATTGTGTCAGAGCACTAGCGGCGTGCTGCTGATTGTCGGCCTCGGCTATACGGGAACGGCGATCGCCGCCGCGGCGCGGGCCCGCGGGCAGGCGGTGGCCGGCACCACCCGCGCCACGCCCGCCCCGCCGGCGGTGATCGACTTCGCGGCCGCCGGGCCGG
>JAGWSV010000337.1 GCA_028869315.1 Rhodospirillales bacterium | reverse complement strand
CGCCCTTCGGCCGCGGGCGCGGCGGAGGGAGCAAAGGCTCGAGGATCGACCAGAGGCTGTCGGAGAGTTGGGGCGCTGGCATACCCCTTCATGAATCGTAGCGAATCAAAGTACAAGGGGTTTTGAAAGGGACTCTAAGCCACTGACAGGCGACTTGCTTACCTTGGGCAGGTGGTGGGCTCCCACCGTAGGCAGCCGCCGCATTGCCCAGTGACTCGGTGAATGTTCCTGTCCGCGTTGGTTGAAGCATTGCCCCTGCGGCACGCAGTTCCGCGGCACGTTGCGCTTCGGACATGCCCTGTGGTTCTGGTAGGGAAGGCGCCGATGCGGAGGCGCTTTCCCTTGCCGCTTGTTCCTTATTTAACCTGTCTACCACCTGATTGATGACCCTAAAGCGACACCCGACCCGATTAAAGTATCCCGGTAGGCCATGGCATTTGGCCTCAGCCGCTAGGTCCGCTTGCCGTTCTATGGCGGGCGACGTTGTACAGCCGGAAACGAGAGGGAATAGCAACAAGCATAGGACGGCCGGGCGCATAGCGGCCTCCCTCAGTTTATGGTTAATGGCCTCGAAACGGTTGCATCCAACGCCTTGTGATGGCGCATTGTCAATGCCTTGGCGCCGCAACAAAAATCTCTTGCCACTTGGTTTGGCCCGCGGAAGGCGGCTAGCGGGCGGATTTTGGGGCAAAGGAAAGCCGCTCGGCCGGAGGGGCACGAAGGGGGAAGGCCGGGGCGGCGCTGAGGGCCGGCTTGGCAGGGTCGGTCAGTGGGGCGGAGGGTCGATGTAACTCGGGACAACCGCGTCCGCTCTGGCATCCAACATCAGCAACTCGCGGCGGTAGCGACGCCCGAAGCGCCAGCGGCCCGCCTCAAGACGTTGATGAAAACTGATGCCTCATTGCATCCCCGGCCGAAAATCCGGGCTTCTAAACTATCCTCTAACGCATTGAGAAGGCACGCAACTCCATGCAGTCGGACGGCTTTCTTTTCGGACCAAGACACGGCCCGCGCGCGCCCGCTTTCAACCCGCCCCCGCCCGTGCCACATCTTCCGGCATGACCGGCCACGCGCTCGACTGCCTGAAATGCCCGAGCCTCTGCTGCCGGATGGCCGGATATGTGGAGGTGAGCCGCGCCGACATCCGCCGGCTGGCGAAATTCCTCGGGCTGACGGTGCCCGAGTTCGAACGCCGCCATGTGGTCGAGCAGACCCGCGCCGGCAGCAAGCGCATCAAGTCCGGGTACACCACCTGCCAGTTCCTCGGCGAGGACCGGATGTGTACGGTCTACGAGGCCCGACCGAAGGACTGCCGCGGCTACGTGTGCTGGAACCAGGCGGACGGCACGGTCTACGAGTTCGCCCGCTTCTTCCAGACCCGGCCGGCCCGCCTGCGCGAGGAGGAAGCGAAGGAGACCTGACGGACGGGTTCCTCCCTCCGGCTTCTGCCCCCGGCTTGTGTCCAGGCGCCCGAACCATGATATACGGTCCTGGGAGGTCGGCCGCGGACGGGCGCCTTGCCAACCCGGTCAGGTCCGGAAGGAAGCAGCCGCAGCGAGTTTCCGCCCGGGTCGCCGGTCCGGCCTCCCACCCCGTCATCGCTTCGCCGATCCACTCGCCCGAGGGGGGCCGCCGCGGCGGCTAAGCCAGCTCCGCATGTCCGGCCTGTTCGAGGACGATCCCCCGCCGCCGGCCGCATCGCTGCCGGACCCGCCGGCCACCGGGCCGGGCCTGTTCGGGGACGCGCCGCCCGAGGCCCCGCCGCCGCCGCTTGCCACCCCGTACCGGGTGCTGGCGCGCAAATACCGCCCCACCAGCTTCGCCGACCTGATCGGTCAGGACGCGATGGTGCGCACCCTGCGCAACGCCTTCGCCGCCGGCCGGGTCGCCCACGCCTTCATGCTCACCGGCGTGCGCGGCGTCGGCAAGACCACCACCGCCCGCATCGTCGCGCGCTGCCTGAACTGCACCGGGGAAGACGGGCAGGGCGGCCCCACCGCCGATCCGTGCGGCGTCTGCGCCGACTGCCGGGCCATCCTGGCCGACCGGCATCCGGACGTGATCGAGATGGACGCCGCCTCCCGCACCGGGGTGGACGACGTGCGGGAACTGATCGAGGCGACGCGGTTCCGTCCGCTGCAGGCGCGCACCAAGGTCTTCATCGTCGACGAAGTCCACATGCTGTCGCGCAACGCCTTCAACGCGCTGCTGAAAACCCTGGAAGAGCCGCCGCCGCACGTGAAATTCGTGTTCGCCACCACGGAATTGCGCAAGGTGCCGATCACGGTGCTGTCGCGCTGCCAGCGCTTCGACCTGCGCCGGGTGCGGGTGGCGGAACTCGCCGCCCATTTCACCCGCATCAGCGAAGCCGAAGGGGTGGCCGCCGAACCCGGGGCGATCGACCTGATCGCGCGGGCGGCCGACGGGTCGGTGCGCGACGGGCTTTCCCTGCTCGACCAGGCGATCGCCCAGCGCATGCCGGGCGAGGCGACGCCGATCGCCGCCGCCCAGGTGGCCGACATGCTGGGGCTCGCCGACCGGGAAGCGGTGTTCGACCTGATGGAGGCGGTGATGGCGGGCAAGCCCGCCGCCGCCCTCGCGCTGACCGAGCGCGCCTATGAGCGCGGCGCCGATCTCGGCCTGCTGCTCGCCGACCTGCTCGACCTCGTGCACGTCGTCACCCGGCTGAAGTCGATCCCGGAGCTGCGCCGGTCGTCCGACCTGCCGGAGGCGGAACGCACCCGCGGCGCCGCGCTGGCCGACCGGCTGTCCGTCCCGGTGCTGGCGCGCGCCTGGCAGATGCTGCTGAAGGGCGTGGGCGAGGTGGAAGCGGCGCCCGATCGGCGCGCCGCCGCCGAGATGGTGCTGATCCGGCTGTGCCACGTCGCCGACCTGCCGACGCCGGGCGATCTCGTCCGCCGCCTGACGGCCGTCGGGGGTCCGCCTGGCGGCTCCGGCGCCGCGTCCGCCGGCGCCGCTGCCGCGTCGGGTCCCGCCGGCTT
>JAGWSV010000336.1 GCA_028869315.1 Rhodospirillales bacterium | reverse complement strand
GTGCCGCCGCGGCCGCCGCCGCCGCGCTGCGCCCGGAGGATCTGCGGCGCAGCGATTTGCGGGGCCCGGCCGCCGACGCCGCCGCCGCCGCGGTCGCCTCCATCCCGGCGGTGCGGGCGGCGCTGCTCGACTTCCAGCGCGGCTTCGCCGCCGCCGGCGGCGCGGTGCTGGACGGGCGCGACATCGGCACCGTGATCTTCCCCGACGCCCCGGTGAAGCTGTTCGTCACCGCCAGCCTGGCCGCCCGCGCCCGCCGCCGCTGGGCGGAACTGGACGCCAAGGGGCTCGACGTGCCGCTGGAGCAGGTGGAGGAGGACATGCGGGTGCGCGACGCGATGGACGCGGCCCGCGCCGCCGCGCCACTGCGCCCGGCGGCGGACGCGGTCGTGCTGGACACCACCCGCCTCGATCCCGACGCGGTGTTCGCCGCGGCGCTGGCGGAAGTGCGGGCCCGGATCGGGTAGCCTCCCGGGTTGACTAGACCAATTGGTCTGGTCTATATTTTTCGGGTCCGCGTTAACCCTCCGCCTACCGGTGGCCGCTATGACCGAGACCGTGAACATCTATGACGCCAAGACCCAGCTTTCGCGCCTGGTCGATCGTGCGGCGGCGGGCGAGGAAATCGTGATCGCCCGGGCCGGCCGGCCGCTTGCGCGCCTGGTCGCCCTCGACGGTCCGGCCCCTCGCGAACCGGGGCTTTTGCGCGGCCTTGCCGTTCCCGAAGCGCTGTTCGCCCCGCTCGGCGCGGACGCGGCGGCCGAATGGGAGTGAGCGGCGCGGCGACGGGCGCCGTCCGCCTGCTGCTGGACACCCATGCCCTGGTCTGGTGGTGGACCGACGACCGGCGCCTGCCGGCGGCGGCGCGGGCGGCGATCGCCGCGCCGGAGAACGTGGTCCTGGTCAGCGCCGCCAGCGCGTGGGAACTGGCGACCAAGCACCGGCTCGGCAAATGGGCCGAGGTCGCGCCCCTGGTGGACGGGTTCGACGAGCTGCTCCGGCGCTCCCGCTTCGCTCCGCTGCCGATCACCCCGGGGCAGGCCCGCCGGGCCGGCGCGATGGACTGGGCGCATCGCGACCCGTTCGACCGCATGCTGCTGGCGCAGGCGCGCGACCAGCTCGTGCCGCTGGTCAGCGGCGACGCCGTGTTTCAGGACTGCGACGTTTCGGTGATCTGGTCATAGTACCAGCCGCCGCGCCGCCCGCCGCGCTTGACTTCCGCCAGCCGGCGCGTATCTGTGCGCCGCACGCACCTCGTGCGTATTCCTGCCGCTATCCGCAACCGGCCCGCGCATCGCCGCGGGCAAGACGTGTTCCGGCCCCGGAACGCGCAGACCCATCGGACCCCCTGCCCGCACGCCGGCAGGTCCGTTACGGAACACCCCATCCTCATGGCAGCCTCCGCCTCCGTTCGTACGACTGATTCCGACCATTCCATGGGCGAGAACTTCGCCGCCCTGCTTGACGAAACCCTGGGCCGGGATTCCGGCTTCGAAGGCTCGGTGGTCACCGGGCGCATCGTCCGCCTCGACAGCGATTTCGCCGTCGTCGATGTCGGCCTGAAGTCCGAGGGCCGCGTCGCCCTCAAGGAATTCGGCCCGCCCGGCGCCAAGCCCGAGATCAAGCCCGGCGACCTCATCGAGCTTTACGTCGAGCGCTACGAGGACCGGGACGGCTCCATCGTCCTGTCGCGCGAGAAGGCGCGGCGCGAAGAAGCCTGGACCAACCTCGAAAAAGCCTTCGAATCCCAGCAGCGCGTTTCCGGCACGATCTATGGCCGGGTGAAGGGCGGCTTCACCGTCGATCTCGGCGGCGCGGTGGCGTTCCTGCCCGGCAGCCAGGTCGATATCCGCCCGGTGCGCGATGTCACCCCGCTCATGGGCACGCCGCAGCCGTTCCAGATCCTGAAGATGGACCGGGCGCGCGGCAACATCGTCGTCTCCCGCCGCG
>JAGWSV010000335.1 GCA_028869315.1 Rhodospirillales bacterium | reverse complement strand
CTGGCGCGGGACCGCCTTCATCGCCGAACCGGTGCTCGGCCAGATCGTCACCTCCGGCGTGCGCATTCTGGTCTTTGCTGTGATCACCGGCATCGGCACCCAGCTCTTCGGCCAGATCCTGCCGAGCAACCCGGCCACCGAACTCTCGCTCCAGGACGCGCTCACGATCCTGCTCGCCTCGATGACCATCGCCGGGCTGGCCTTCTCGGCGAACCGGCTTGCCGCCGGCATCACCTCTGGCGCGCCACAACTGGGCCTTGGCAGCGCCGCCGCGGCGGGCGGCGCTGTCGCCGGGACTACGGCCCTGGCCGGGATGGGAGGGGTGGCAGCCGCCCGCGCCGTGGCCGGCGGGGTCGGTGCGGCGGCTTCACTCGCCGGCGGCGCGAGCGGTGCCTATACGCTCGGCAGCGCCACCGGCGGCGGGTCGGTTTCGGCAGGCCTGGCCGGTGTCGCCCGCGGGGCGGCCGGTGCGGCCACCAGCGGTCCGCGAGGTGCGGCCCAGAGTGCCTCGACGGCGCTGCGCGATCGCTTCGCCACCGGACAACGCGCCGCTTGGTCGGCGACTGGCGGTTCGGGTGGTGATGCTGCCGGGGTATCCCAGTCTGCTGCGGCGCCCAGCGGCGCGCCGGCCTGGGCCGAGCGCCTGCGGCGGCAAGCCGTCTCCCGGGCGGCGCAGAACATCCTCCACGAAGGCGAAGGCCGCGGCGGCGGGATGCGGCCCAATCTGCGAGGTGACGGGGCATGAGGTGGCGCCGCTTCTCCTCCCGTCTCGGCGAGACCGAGGCGCCGGCCACGCCCTATCAGCGCGCCGGGCAACTGTGGGACCAGAGGATCGGGTCCGCCCGCGTGCAGGCCGCGAACTGGCGCCTGATGGCGTTCGGCTGCCTGGCGCTCGCCGCGGTCGTCACCGCCGATGACATCCGCACCCATTCCCGCGCCATGGTTACGCCGTTCGTCGTCGAGGTCGATCATCTCGGCGCGGTGCAGGCGATCGCCCCTGCGCGGGCGGAGGTGCAGCCGACCGACACCGAGATCGCCTACTTCCTCGCCCAGTTCATCGAGCGCGTCCGTGGCCTCTCGGTCGATCCAGTTGTCGTTCGCCAAGCCTGGCTCGACGCCTATGCGCAGATCACCAGTCACGCCAAGCCGCTGCTCGATGCCTATGCCCGCCAAGCCGATCCGTTCGGCCAGATCGGCAAGCGCGCCGTGACCGTCGATGTCACCAGCGTCGTCCGCGCCAGCCCGAACTCCTTCCGCATCGCCTGGATCGAGCATCCGTTCCAGGACGGCACCGCCCTGCCGCCCGAGCACTGGACCGCGATCCTGACCGTGGTGATCCAGACCCCGCATACCGAGGCGGCGCTGCGACAGAACCCGCTTGGCATCTACATCGATGCGATCAGCTGGGCCCGCGAGGTGAACACCACCCAGACCGAGGGATCGACGCCATGAGATTTTCGTTCGTCCTCGCGTGTGGCGGCGCGTTGGCACTTTCGGCCTGCGCCCAGCCGGTGCCGAAGATCGCCTACGACAACCCTCAGCCGGCGCATCTCGTGCCATTGCCGCCGGCTCCGGTTCAGGTTGTGACCTTGCCCGAGCCACTGCCGCTGCCGGGGCAGCTCAAGAAGCTGCCGCCGGCCTCGGCGAGCCGGATGCCGGCACAGCCGGCCAATCCTGTCGCCAGAGTGGCCCAGGCCAACGCCGCGGCGCGCATCAACCCGACGCGCGATGGCTACATCAACGCCATGCAGGTGTTCCCCTGGTCGGACGGCGCGCTTTACGAGATCTACGCCTCGCCGCTGCACGTGACCGATATCGCGCTCCAGCCGGGCGAGCATCTGATCTCGATCGCCGCCGGCGATACGGTGCAATGGAAGATCGGCAACACCACCAGCGGTGCGGGGGTTGATCAGCAGGTGCACGTCCTGATCAAGCCGATTTCGGCCGACCTGCCGATGAACAACATCGTCATCATGACCGATCGGCGCGCCTATCACCTCGAGGTGCATCCGACCAAGGACACCTACATGGCCGCGGTGTCCTGGAACTATCCGCAGGACGATCTGCTAGCATTACGGACGCAGAACGCCGCGGCGACGGATTACGCGAACACCGTGGCGGCGAATGATGTGAACATCGCGGCGCTGCATTTCCGGTATCGGATCAGCGGCGATGATCCGCCCTGGCGGCCGGTGCAGGTCTTCGATGACGGTTCGAAGGTCTATGTCCAATTCCCGCCGGGGATCGCCCAGGGCGACATGCCGCCGCTGTTCATCCTCGGCGCGCCGGGCGGCAAGGCGGAGATCGTCAATTACCGCGTGCGCGGCAACACGATGATCGTCGATCGGCTGTTCGCCGCCGCCGAACTCCGCCTCGGCGCCGGGCCGCAGCAGGTCGTGCGCATCACGCGGACTGATGGGCACGGCTGATGGCGGGCCCCGAAGATCCGCAGGGCGGGCAGTGGTCGGCACCCAAGGCTGATCCGGCCGACTTCGCTCTGCGGGCGCGGCCGCGTGCGGTGACGCGGCTCTCGCGTCGGGCCCTGGTCGTGGCAGCCGGCGGCATCGCGGTCTGCGTGGTGGGGGCGGTGTGGTGGGCGTTCGCGCTGCACAGCTTTCGGATCACCACCGGCAAGGAGCTCTACAACACGGATGTCCGGCCCTCGGCCGATGCGATCGGTGGACTCCCGAACGGCTATGCCAGCCTGACCAAGCCCAAGCCGCTGCCGGCTCCACCGCGAGCGGTGCCCCGGCTCGGACCGCCACTGCCGGGCGACCTCGGCCGACCGATGTTGGGGCAAGGGGCGCCCACCGCCTTCGCGGCGCCACCAAACGGTGGGGACCAGGCCGCGGCGCGGCTGCGGGCGCAGGCAGCCGATGCGGGGGTGTTCTTCACCGTGGCGGCGAACACCGGCGGCACCAAAAATGCAGGCAGCACCGCGTCAGATGCCAGTCCGGTCGGCCAGCTGGCTCCCGGTCCTACGGACGGTACCGACGCACTCGCCACACCGCATGGCGACCAGAACGAGCAGGACGCCAAGCAGGCGTTCCTGAACAGTCCGGTCGATCGCGCGATCTACTCGCCCGACCGGCTGCAGACGCCGCTCAGCCCCTACGAGCTGATGGCCGGCACCGTCATCCCCGCCGCGTTG
>JAGWSV010000334.1 GCA_028869315.1 Rhodospirillales bacterium | reverse complement strand
GGCAGCGCGGCGTGGGACGCGTGCACCACCGCCATCAGGTCGACCTGGAGGCTGGCGGCCCAGGCCTCGGCGGTGTCGGCACTGGCGAAGGCCGAGGCATTGTTGACCAGGATGTCGATCCCGCCCAGCGCGGCGGCGGCGTCCCCGATATAGCGGGCGATCGCCGCCGCATCCGCCAGATCGCAGGGGGCGGCGTGGACCTTCGCGCCCCCCGCCGCCAGCTCGGCGCGCGTCGCTTCCAGCGTATCCGCGCCGCGCGCGCAGATCGACACGGCGGCGCCGGACGCGGCGAAGCCGGCGGCAACGGCGCGGCCGATCCCGCGCGAGCCGCCGCAGACGATCGCCCGCTTGCCCGTGAAGTCGAAAACCATGTCTCCCCTCCCACGTCGGTGATCCGATGTCGGTGATCCGATGTCGGTGATCCGATCAGGGTGCCCGCGTTGCCGGCGCCGGGCAACGCCGGCGCGCACGGGCCGAACCGTCAATGCAGCAGCACGGCGGCGCCGGAGACCCCGAGATTGTAGAGCACATGGAGCAGCACCGCCGGCTTGATCGAGCGGTAGCGCAGCCGCAGCCACACCGCCGCCAGCGCCATCAGCGCGACGTCGACGAAGCCCGGGGGATAGTGGATCTTCTCCGGCGCGTGCACCGCCACGAACAGGAGGGTCACGATCGCCGCGGCCCCCGGCGTCCCGGCGCGCCCGGCGAGGGCGGCGAAGGCGGCGCCGCGGAAAATGAACTCCTCGGCGAGCGGCGCGATGACGAACATCAGCAGCAGCGACGGCCCCAGCATCCAGCCCGGCTCCAGCAGCGCCTCGAAGGGCGAGTTCTGCAGGTGGATCTGCGGCATCGGCGCGAGCTGCAGGATCAGCGCCGCCGCCGCCACGGTGCCGGCCGCCAGCACCGCCGCCATGCGATAGGCGCCGGCCGGCGCCGGGCACCATCCGATGCCGTCCGGCGTGCCGCGCCGCAGCCGCTCCCCGGCGCGGCGCAGGACGTAGCGCCGGCACCAGAGCGCGGCGAGCACGTAGCCGGCGATCACGCTGCCGGCGAGAAACGTGGCACCCGGTGCGCCGGGCAGCAGGACCACGTGGCCGCCGCCGTGGAGCGGCACCCGAAGCCGCTGCGCCAGCGCGAGGACGAAACCGCGCAGGAACACCGCGCCCGTGCCCACCAGGGTCTGCACGAGGAAGAACCCGAGCACCAGCACCACCGCCTGCCGGGGGCCGAACCGGTTCGCCGCAGCGGGCGCCGGTTCATGCGGCGGCCGCCCATCGGTCGGCTGCCCTTCCGTCGGCTGCCACGGATTGCGAACGGCCGTAGGGTCTTCCATTCATTGGCCTTTCCCGCTTCGGCCCGCAGCTTCGGGCGCCGCCGCCCGACGCAGCATGACCCGCCCGCCGCGCCACTGGCAAGCGCACGTCGCAGCGGGCGGTGCCGCGGCCCGACCCTCGGCGCCGGCCCGCACGCACGGCTTCCCGTGGGGCTTCCCCGGGGGCTTCCCCGGGGGCTTCCCCTGGCCGTCAGGCGCGCGATGCCGCCGGCGGGGGGCGCCGCCCGGATCACACCACCGGCACGCCGTGCTGCTTCGCCTTCGCCTCCGGCTCCACGTGGATGGTGATCATCAGATGCGCCATCTCGTGCTTCAGCGCCGCTTCGATGCGGTCGCAGATCGCGTGCGACTCGGCCACCGACATGCTTCCGGGCACGACCAGGTGGAATTCGAGGAAGGTCAGCCGCCCGGCGTGGCGGGTGCGCAGGTCATGCGCTTCCAGCGCGCCGGTCGCGTTCTCGGCCACCAGTTCGCGGATGCGCCGCACCACCGAAGCCTCCGGCGCCGCATCCATCAGGCCGCCGACCGAGGCGGAAATCGTCGCCATGCCCGACCACAGGACATACACCCCGGTCGCCGCCGCCAGCGCCGGATCGAGAACCCGCATCCCGGTGACGGCCACCAGCGCCAGCCCGGCCAGAATCCCGACCGAGGTCACGACGTCCGACAGCAGGTGGCGCCCGTCCGCGGCGAGCGCCGGGGACCGCAAGGCCCGCCCCATGCGCAGCAGCCACCAGGACCACCCGGCGTTCAGCACCGTCGCCGCCGCATTGAGGCCGATGCCGAGCGGCAGCGGCCCCAGCGGGCGCGGGACCAGGAACGCCGCGCCGGCCTGGCGGAAGATCGACAGCGCGGCGACGACGATCAGCACGCCCTCGATCACCGCGGCGAAGAATTCGGCCTTGGCGTGGCCGTAGGGATGATTGGCGTCCGCCGGCCGCGCCGCGACCCGCAGCGCGACCAGGGCGATCGCGCTGGCGGCGACGTTCACCGTGGTCTCCAGCGCGTCGGAATAGAGCGCGGCGCTCCGGGTCAGCCACCAGGCGGCGGCTTTCAGCCCCAGCACCAGGCAGCCGAGCACGATGCTCCCCGCCGCCAGACGCTCCGCCCGTGTCACCCGTTCCTTGCCCCCTGTGCGTGGCCGATGCCGGCCGGATCGCGGCTACAGCCAGTGCGCCGGCACCCACACATACCCGCTCGGGGTCGCTTTCCACCATCCGGGCATGAACATGTTGCTGTGCCCGCCCTCCGGCACGTAGCGCCCGGCGCGCCAGGCGTAGCCGCCGCCGGTCCAGTCCCAATGGCCCGGCTCCCACAGCAGCGGCGTCGCGGTGACCGGCGGCTTCGGGATCGTCTCGGTCCGCGGCGGCGGCACCGGCGGGTACGGGTTGCCGCCGGTCGAGGCGGCCGGCGCGCAGCCGGACAACAGCGCCGCCAGGCCGGCGACGACGGCGAAGGGAACCTGCTTCATCGGGGGTGAGGCCTTCATCGAGGATCGCGCTCCCAGGACTGAACCGCGGACGCGGGAGACATGGCGCGGCCGGCCGCCCCTGTCCATCGCCGACCCGGCGCCGCCGCAGCGCCGAAGCGGGTGGGGGAGCGTCCGGCCGGCGCGACGGCGCGGGACCGGGCGCGCCGCCGCCGGCGGTTCAGCCGCCGGCCGGCAGCATCACGCTGGCCACCGCCTGGGCGGCGATCCCCTCGCTCCGCCCGGTGAAGCCGAGTCGCTCCGTCGTCGTCGCCTTGACCGAGACGCGGCCGACCTCCACCCCGAGCAGCCCCGCCAGGCGCGCGCGCATCGCCGCCGCATGCGGGCCGATCTTCGGACGCTCGCAGATCAGGGTGACGTCGGCGCTCGCCAGGATGCCGCCGCGGGCGGCGATGCGGCCGGCCGCATGGGTCAGGAAGCGGGCGCTGTCCGCGTCCTTCCAACTGGCCTCCGAGGGCGGGAAATGCCGGCCGATATCGCCCTCGGCGAGCGCGCCGTAGATCGCGTCGCACAGCGCGTGGATCCCGACATCGGCATCGGAATGCCCCGCAAGCCCCCGATCATGCGGAATTTTCACGCCACACAGCACAAGCTCCCGAGCGGCGGCGAAGGCATGCACGTCGAAGCCGGTGCCGACCCGCGCGAGCAGGGCGGGGAGCGGGGCGGACGGCAGCGCGCGTTCCAGCCGCATCAGATCCTCGGGGTAGGTGAGCTTGATGTTGTCCTCGGCGCCCGGAACGATCGCGACGGCGAGGCCGGCGGCCTCCAGCAGCGCCGCGTCGTCGGTGGCGGCCGCCGCACCCGCGCGCCGATGGGCGTCGAGCAGGACCGGAAAGCGGAACGCCTGCGGGGTCTGGGCCCGGAACAAGCCTTCCCGCGGGACGGTCGCCGCGATCCGCCCGTCCGCGACCCGCTTCAGCGTGTCGGCCACCGGGACCGCCGGAATCGCCCCCGGGCTGTCGGCCAGCGCGGCGAGCAAGGCCGCGATGGTGCCGGCGGGGATGATCGGGCGCGCCGCGTCATGCACCAGCACGACGTCCGGCGCGTGCGCGGCGAGCGCCTCCAGCCCGCGGCGGACGCTCTCCTGGCGCGTGGCCCCGCCGGCGACCGGGGGCAGATGCGGAATGCCCGCCAGCGCCGCCGCGATCGGCGCCGCCTCCCCCACCGGCTGGAGCAGGCTCGCCTCGGCGGCGAGGGCGGCGGCGGCGTGGCGGATCACCGGCTGGCCGGCGAGCAGGCGGAACTGTTTCGGGAGGTCGGCGCCGAACCGGCTGCCTGAACCGGCCGCGACGAGAAGGGCAGCGATGCGCATGCGCGGGCTTTGCGGCGCCGCGCGCCGCGCGTCAACCGGGCGCGGCGCCGAAGCCAAGGGTTTCCTTCGCCGGCGGACGGCCTACATTCGCGCCATGGCACTGGCGATGGCGTTCCTGGTCGGGCTGCTGATGATCGGCGTGGTCGTCGTGCTGTTCGCCGGACTGATCGGCGTGGCGCGCGGCGGCGGCGATCCCGAGCGGTCGAACCGGCTGATGCGCTGGCGCGTGATCCTGCAGGCGGCGGCGATCGCGCTGTTCCTGCTGCTGCTGTGGATCCTCAAATCCTGAGCGTCCGGTAGAAGACCAGCGTGTCGGCCGGGGTGCCGTCGGCGGCGCGGGTGCCACCGGGAATCCGCCCGGCCTCGGTCCAGCCCGCGCTGCGGAACAGCGCCGCGGACGCATCGCCGGCGCGGGCCTGCAGGACGAGCAGGCTGCGGCCGGCGGCGGCGGCTTCCTGCTCGGCCAGGGCGAGCAGCGCCCGCCCCAGGCCCCGCCGGCGGAAGCCGGGATCGACCAGCAAGCTCTGCAGTTCCGCGCGATGCGCCTGGTCCGGCGCCATGTCGAGATCGAGGCTGACGGTGCCGGCCAGTAGGCCCTGCTCCCAGGCCGCCAGCAGCATCCGCCGCCCCTGCGCCACGGCGGTGGCGGCCCGGCGCCAGAACGCCTGCGCCGCGGCGCGGCCGAGCGGCGGCAGGAACGCCACCGCCGCGCCGCCGGCCACGCACTCCTCCAGCAGGCAGCCCAGGCGGATCGCCGCCGAGGCGGCGGCGGCGGCATCCAGCACCGCCACCCCGCGCCACGTCTTGGCGTAGCCGTATTCGAGCGAGTTGGAGAGGTCGTTGAGCGGCCGCAGCCCGCCTTCGCGCAGATAGGAGTGCTTTTCGTAGAACCGGTGCGCCCGCTCGAACCGTGTGTCGGACCACAGCACCAGCCGGCTCGCGCCGGCCGCCGCCGCATGCGCCTCCGCGGTGGCGAGCAGGCGCGCCCCGAGGCCGCCGCCGCGATGCGCGCGATCGGTATAGAGGCGGCAGATTTCCCAGCTTCCCCCGGGCTCGCCCGCTTCGGCCGGACGCACCGCGATCATGCCGACCAGCCGCCCGGCCGCGTCGTCGGCGGCCCACAGCGCCCCGCCGCGGGCGGCGTAATAAGCGGCGAGCGCGCGCAGTTCCGGCACCTCGCCGTCGAGGTCGAAAACGATCGAGGGGTATTCGCCCCAGCAGGCGCGGACGAGGTCGATGAACCCGGCCGCGTCGGTGTCCCGACCCGGCCGGATCGCCGCGTTCACCTCAATGCCTCGCAGAAGCCGACGATGCGGCGGCAGCCTTCGGCCAGCACCGCCTCCTCCGACGCGGTGCTGACCCGCACATAGGGGCTCATGCCGTAGGACACGCCGGGGACCACGGCCACATGGGCTTCCTCCAGCAAAGCGAGGGCGAAATCGGCGTCGCTGGCGAGCCGCCGCCCGGCCGGCGTCGTCCGGCCGAGGCAGCCGGCGACGTTGGGGAACACGTAGAACGCGCCCTCCGGCTTGTGGCAGTTGAGGCCGGGCGCGGCGTTCAGCATCTCCACCGCGATGTCGCGCCGGCGCTGATAGGCGGCGATCATCTCGCCCACGCCTTCCTGCGAGCCGTCCAGCGCGGCGGCGGCGGCGGCCTGCCCGACGGTGGACACGCCCGCGGTGACCTGGCCCTGCATGTTCACCATCGCCTTGATCAGCGCCTTCGGCCCGGCCGCGAAGCCGATGCGCCAGCCGGTCATGGCGTAGGTCTTGGAGACGCCGCTGATGGTCAGGGTGCGGTCGGCGAGGTCGGGCGCCACCGCCGCCATGGTGGCGTGGCGGAAGCCGTCGAACACCAGGTGCTCGTACATGTCGTCCGACATGATCCAGAGCTGCGGATGCCGCCGCAGCACCGCGGCGATGGCGGCGAGCTCCGCGGCCGAGCAGGCGGCGCCGGAGGGATTGTTCGGATTATTCAGGATCAGCCACTTGGAGCGCGGCGTGATCGCCGCCTCGATGTCTTCGGCGCGCGGCTTGAAGCCGTTGTTCTGCGGGCAGGGCACGAACACCGGCACCCCGTCGAGCAGGGTCGTCATCAGCGGGTAGGCGTTCCAGGACGGGACCGGGATCACCACCTCGTCGCCGGGATCAACGGTCGCTGCCAGCGCGTTGTAGATGCACTGTTTTCCACCGTTGCCGACGCAGATCTGGTCGAGCGCGAACGAAAGCCCGGAATCGCGCTGGAACTTGCGCCGGATCGCCGCCTTCAGCGCCGGCGTGCCGTCCTGCGGCGGGTATTTCGTCTCGCCGCGCAGCGCGGCCTGGTAGCCGGCCTCGATCGCCGGACGCGGGGTGGCGAAGCCCGGCTCCCCCAGGGTGAGCGACACCACGTCGACCCCCTGGGCCCGCAGCTCCCGCGCCCGCGCCGTCATGACCGTGCTGGCCGCGACCGGGACGCGGCCGAGGCGCGCGGCCAGCCCGGGCATCAGGACAGGCCCGCGCAGAAGCGCTGGATGCGCTTGCAGGCCTCCGTCAGGGTCGCGAGGTCGGAGGCGTAGCTGACCCGGAAATGATCGGGGAAGCAGAACGCGGCGCCGTGCACCGTGGCGACGCCTTCCTCCTCCAGCAGCGCGGTCACGAACGCCTCGTCGTTGACGATCTTCTTGCCGGCGCGGGAGGTCTTGCCGAGGCAGCCATGCAGGCCGGGATAGACGTAGAACGCGCCCTCCGGCCTGTGGCAGGTCAGGCCCGGCGCGGCGTTCAGCATGTCCACCACCAGGTCGCGCCGTTCCTGGTAAGCGCGGCGCATCGCCTCGATGCTGTCCTGCTGGCCGGTGAGCGCTTCCACCGCCGCCGCCTGGCTGATCGAGGAGGGGTTGGAGGTGGACTGGCTCTGCAGCTTGTCCATCGCCTTGATCAGCGGCACCGGCGCGCCGGCGAAGCCGATGCGCCAGCCGGTCATGGCATAGGCCTTGGAGCAGCCGTTCATCGTCAGGGTGCGGTCGCGCAGGCGCGGTTCCACTTCCAGGATGGTGGCCGGCCGGAACCCGTCATAGGCGAGCTTTTCGTAGATGTCGTCGGTGAACACCCAGATGTCCGGATGGCGCATCAGCACCTCCGTGATCGGGCGCAGCTCCTCGGCGCTGTAGGCGGCGCCGGTCGGGTTGCAGGGGTTGTTCAGCATGAACCACTTGGTGCGCGGCGTGATCGCCGCTTCCAGGTCTTCCGCGCGCAGCTTGAAGCCGTTGTTCTGCCCGCACGGGACCAGCACCGGCTTGCCTTCGGCGAGCGAGACGATGTCCGGATAGCTCACCCAGCACGGGCTCGGGATGATGACCTCGTCGCCCGGCCCGACGGTCGCGAGCATGGCGTTGAAGATCACCTGCTTGCCGCCGGTGGAGATGATGATCTCCTCCGGCTTGTAGTCGAGCCCGGAATCGCGGGCGAACTTGGCCGCCACCGCGCGGCGCAGCGCCGGGGTGCCGGCGACGTCGGTGTATTTGGTCTCCCCGGCCTGGATGGCGCGGATCGCCGCGTCCTTCACGTTCTGCGGCGTGTCGAAATCGGGCTCGCCCTGCGACAGGCTGATCACGTCCCGGCCCTGCGCCTGCATGGCACGCGCAACGGTGGAGATGGCGATCGTCAGGCTGGGGCTGATGCGGTCGAGGCGGTCGGACGTCAGTTTCATGGGGCAAGGCCTGCATGGCGCGGGGAACGGCCGCGGACCCTATCGGAGGGCGCGGACCGGGGCAATGTCGCCCCCGGCATTGCTGCGGTGCAGGGTCCGGACGATCGGCAGCGCCCACGGTTGGTTGCGCCCAAGAGGCCGCGCGGCGAAGGCGGCAGACCAGGCCCATCCGCCGCGGCGCCGCGCCGGCGGAGGGGCCTGGTTCGGCCGGGCGGCGCCTAGCCGAGCGCGGTGTTGACCTGGATCGCCGGCTGCGAATCGGTGAAGTTGGGCACATCGCCGAGCAGTTCCGCGCCGTGCTGCTGCATGGTGGACTGGAACTCCGCCAGCGAGGCGAAGCTGAGCAGGGTCACCACCTGATAGGGCGGCGCCGCGCCGTCCGGTCCCGCCTCGCCCTTCAGCACCTGGGTGCCGACCAGCCCGCCGCCCTCGCAGCGCGCGCGCACCAGCGGCATGTGCTTGTTCATGTAGTAGTCGACGTCGAACCGCGCGCTTGGCGGGTACATGACTGTGGCGACGATCACGCTGCTTCCCTCCCTTGATGGGCTCCGCACGGCGGAGCCGGCTTGACTGTAGCAGGCGGCCGGGGCGGCGCAACGCGGTCCCGGCCGGCGGCCGTGGCCCGGTCTGAACGCCGGCCCGGGCGCGAAGCCGCGCGGTGGACACAGGACCGCCCCGGCCGAAGTCTCGACGAGACGGCCGGCGACATCGCATTCGGGGCGCCCCAGGGACAGTAACCAGGGACAGCGACCGGGGACAGCGACCGGAGCACGTCCAGCCGGGCCGCCGCGATCGAACCGAGCGGTCTGATATTACAACACAAACGTAACTCATTCGCATTCTGGTTGCAGATGCAAGCCAGGCGCATGTAGCGTGCCGGCGGCCGGCGACCTGCCGCGGGAGACGACCGATGAGCCAGACGCTCGACAAGGACGCCAAGGACAAGTGGGTGCTGCGGGTGCTGCGGATTCCGGTCGAGGTCGGCACCGCGAAATTCGGCAAGGAGCTGGGCAAGGGCCAGTTCGGGAAGGCGTTCTTGCTCAAGGATGGCAACGACCAGCCTCTTTCGCTGGTTGCCAAGACCGCGCTCAACGACGAGACCGCCCAGGAACTCCGCAACGAAGCGGAATTCTACGGCAAGGCCGGGGACCATCCGAACATCGCGCGCTGCTACGGCATCCTGAAGGTCGACGGCCAGGACGCGCTGGTGATGGAGGCCATCAAGGGCCGCAACATGTCCGCGACCATGGACGTGCTGGACAAGCTGCGCACCGGCGACGCCCGGACCCTGGCGAAATACGGGCTGACCAGGCAGATCACGCAGTCGGATTACGTGGGCGCGCTGCAGCACATCACGTTGGAAATGCTCAAAGGACTTGCCCATCTGGAGGAAAGCGGCGTCGTCCACAAGGATGTACGTCCTGATAACGTGATGATCGACCAAGCCACCGGCGAGGTGAAGCTGATCGATTTCGGCGTCGCCCAGGACGCCGGCGCGAAGGGCAAGGGCAAGGTGCCGGTGTTCAGCGGCAGCGTCTCGCCCGATTTCGAGAGCGAGGCGCCGCTGACCTCCAAGCACGACATGTTCGCGTTGGGGGAGGCCGCCCGCAAGACGATGGAATCCGATCAGTTCCGCTACCTGACCGGCAAGGACGGCGCGAACCTCACCAAGGACGACGTCAGGGCGTTCGGCGAGCCCGGCCCGGAGGGCACGCCGAAACAGGCGCTCAATCCCCGCTCCGCGCCGACGCCGCGACCGCAGCAGGCGCCGAGCAGGCTCGCGGTGCGGGTGGCCGAAATCGCGGAGTCGGCGGCCCCCCTGCTCCAGGACAACTATGTCGGCAGGCATCCGGTCGGGCAGACACTGGCCGGCCAGCTGAACGACGCCCAGGCGATCGCGGGAATGGGCCAGCAGCAGGCCGAGCGTCTCGTTGCGGACATGGAGGAAAATCTCGCCAAGCTGGTCAAGCTCTGGCCGATGTACCGCGGCGGCAGCTACGATCCCCTGGAGCCGGCCAAGACCGCGATCCAAGGCAAGCTCGCCAGCCTGCGCGGCGATCCGTCCATCGCACGCTCCGAGACCGGGCAGCGCCTCGCCCGGCGCGAAGAGGAGCTCAACGTGATCCGGGACGCCACGCGGACCGGCGACCCGGCCGCGCAACTCGCGCAGATGCAGACGCGCCTGAAAGACGACGTCGCGGGCCTCGCCGGCCGGATCGGCGCGACCGTGACGACGACCGACCCGGTCGACCAGCAGATCGGCGCCCTGCTCGGCCAGCCGAACGTGAAGGGGACAGCGAGCGAAGCCCAGCTGCGGAAGCTGCAACGGGATCTGTCCCTGATCGACCGCTTCGCGACCGCGCCCGACCCCGCCGTGGCGATCCAGGATCATCTCCGCGTCATTCGCAACGAAGTGGCTGCGGCGGAGACCGACCTCAAGCGCACCGGCACCTTTGGGGCGGAAACCGACTACACGAGATTCGTCAACTGGATGATGAACCCCGACCCGACCAGGCGCCCGTCGCCCGGCAAGCTCCTGAAGCTGATCGGGCAACTCGACGCCATGGACGCCGGCGACCGCAAGGCGGCGCTCGACAAGCTCGACCCGCGCAAGCCCGACCCAACCGGAAACGAGGCGACGGAGCGGATGCCGATCCGCTTCCTGGCCGACCGGCTCGGCGACGCCTCAAGCATGCGCCAGCTGTTGTCGAGCGTGCTGGGCAAGGCGGAGGCGGCGGAGCCGCCTCCCCCGCCGACGCAGCCGCAACAGACTCAGCCGCAACAGACTCAGCCCCAGCCGACCACCGTCGACGCCACATCGCCGGCCCCCAACCCGACCCGGCGCCGCCGCGCCATCTTCGACGACGACGCGCCGACCGAGATGAAACCGGACCGCCCGGCCCGCGGCGGATCCGGCGGCGGGAGCGGCCCGAGCACGCTCAACGTCGACAAACTGGAGATGGAATACTCGTCCAAGCCCGGCGACGACGAAAAGACGCCGACATCGGCGTCTTCGACCACCCGGACCGGCGGCCGGGTCGATACCGACAAGCTGGAGGCGGAGTACTACTCCAAGCCCGACGAGGAGGGGGACGGCAAAGAACCGAAATCCACCGCCAGCCAGACCGGCAGCGCGAACAGGATGGCGAATGCGTATGCTTCCAGGACCGACGACGAGGAAAAGGAAAAGGAACCGAAATCCTCGACCGGCCAGACCGGCGGCCGGGTCGATACCGACAAACTGGCGAGCGAATACTACTCCAAGCCCGACGACGACGAAAAGAAGCCGACATCGACCACCTGGCGGCCCAGCCGCAAGGACGACGACGAACCGAAGCCGCCAGGCTATATCTGATCGCCACGCCGACAGATGCCGCACGCCGATCCGGCTTGCCGCGCATCGCCGGCCCGTCCGCGCGATCAGACGTTGAAGCGGAACAGCAGCACGTCGCCGTCGGCCACCACGTAGTCCTTGCCCTCGATCCGCAGCTTGCCGGCCTCGCGCGCGCCGGCTTCCCCCTTGCCGGCGACGTAGTCGGCATAGGCGATGGTTTCGCAGGCGATGAAACCGCGCTCGAAATCGCCGTGGATCACCCCGGCGGCCTGCGGCGCGCGGGTGCCGCGCACGATCGTCCAGGACCGCGTCTCCTTCGGCCCGACGGTGAAATAGGTGATCAGGCCCAGCAGGTCGTAGCCGGCGCGGATCACCCGGTCGAGCCCGCTGTCGTCCAGCCCCAGCCCGGCCAGGAACTCGCCGCGGTCGGCCTCCGGCAGCTGCGCCACCTCGGCCTCGATCGCCGCCGATACGACCACCGTGCGCGCGCCTTCGGCCGCCGCCCGTGCCGCCACCCGCGCGGAGAACGCGTTGCCGGTCGCCGCCGAGGCTTCCTCGACGTTGCACACGTAGAGCACCGGCTTGGCGGTCAGCAGCCCGAGCCGGCGCACCGCCTCCGCCTCCCCCGCCGGGATCGCACCGCGCGCCGGGCGGCCCTCGGCCAGCGCCGCGGCCAGGGGTTCGATCAGCGCCAGCTGCGCCGCGCTCTCCTTGTCGCCGCCGCGGGCGCGCTTCTGCAGGTTGGGGACCCGCTTCTCCAGGCTTTCGAGATCCGCGAGCATGAGCTCGGTCTCCACCGTCTCGGCATCGCGGATCGGGTCGATCCCGCCCTCCACGTGCACGACGTCGGGATCCTCGAAGCAGCGCAGCACGTGGATGACGGCGTCCACCTCGCGGATGTTGCCGAGGAACTGGTTGCCCAGCCCCTCCCCTTTCGAGGCGCCGCGCACCAGCCCGGCGATGTCGACGAATTCGAGCGAGGTCGGCACGACCTTCACCGACTTGCCGATCGCCGCCAGCACGGCGAGCCGCGGATCGGGCACCGCCACCCGGCCGACATTCGGCTCGATCGTGCAGAACGGGTAGTTCGCCGCCTGCGCCTGCACCGTCGCCGTCAGCGCGTTGAACAGGGTCGACTTGCCGACATTCGGCAGGCCGACGATGCCGCAGTTGAAGCCCATCTAGCTGCCCCCGTCCGCTGCCCGCATCGCCAGCGCCACCTTGGTCATGAAATCCTCCGCCTTGCCGGCGGCGAGCAGCGGCGCCGCATCGGCCACCGCATCCAGCATCGGGATCAGCCAGTCGCGATCGTCGCGGCCGAAATCGCCCAGCACGTGGCCCAGCACCCGCTCCTTCGCCCCCGGATGGCCGATGCCGAGCCGCACCCGCCAGTAGTCGGGCGCGCCGAGCATGCGGTCCATGCTGCGCAGCCCGTTATGCCCGGCCGCGCCGCCGCCGCGCTTCACCCGCACCTTGCCCGGCACGAGATCGAGCTCGTCATGAAAGGCGGTGATCGCCTCGACCGGCAGCTTGTAGAACGCCGAAGCGGCCTGCACGCTCTCGCCCGAGGCGTTCATGTAGGTCTGCGGCTTCAGCGCCAGCACCTTCTGCCCGCCCACCATGCCTTCGGCGGCCAGGCCCTTGAAGCGCGGCCGCCACGGGGCGAACCCGTGGCGGATCGCGATGGTATCGACCGCCATGAAGCCGATATTGTGGCGGTTGCGCGCCATCCCCGGCTCCGGATTGCCGAGCCCGACCCAGAGCAGCACGGCGGGTCACCTGGTTCCGGCGCGCGGGATCACTTCTTGCCTTTGGCCCCGCCCGCCGGAGCCGCAGCCTTCGCCGCCGGCGCCGCCTTCGCCGCCGCGGGCGCGGCCGCGCCCGGCGCCGCACCCGGCGCCTCGGCGGCTTCGGTGATCTTGGTCGGCGGCGCAACGGTCGCGATCACGAAGTCGCGGTCCACGATCACCGGCCGCGCGCCCTCGGTGCCCTTGAGATCGTGCCAGCGGACCGTGTCGTTGAAGTCGAGGCCGGACAGGTCGGCGACGAACTGGTCGGGGATCTGGTCCGGGTCGCAGGTCACTTCCACCGCGTGGCGCACCACGTTCAGCACGCCGCCGCGCTTCAGCCCGGCGGACAGGCCTTCATTGTCGAAATGCACCGGCACCGAAACGCGAATGCGCTCCCCGGCGGCCAGCCGCTGGAAATCGACGTGTTCGGGCGCGTCGGACACCGGATGGAACTGCACGTCGCGGATCAGCGCCCGCACCGGCGCGCCGGTGCCGGTCAGCTCGTAGACGCGCGACTGCCAGCCGGGCCGGTGCAACTCGCGCAGCACGAGGCGCGGATCGAGCGCGATCAGGGCGGGCGGCTGCTTCGCCCCGTAAATCACCGCAGGCACCTTGCCTGCCCGCCTCGTCGCGCGCGCCGCCCCCTTACCGGATCGCTCGCGCGCCTCGGCCTCCATCGTCACTATGCTGGCCATGGTTCGCTCCTGCAAATGCCAAACGGCCGGCCTCCAGGGGTGCCGGCTCGCGGGCAGCGGATAGACCAGTCGGGCGACGGCGCCAACCCCCGCCGCAAGCAGGGCACGCATCGCCCGGCGCGCCCGGTCAGTCCGCCGCGGCCGGACGGGCCGGCGCGCGCCCGGCCAGGTCGTCGCCGGCGGTGCGCGGCATCGCGAAGGCCACCGGAACGGCGCCCAGCATCACCAGGGTCACCACCAGGAACGCGACCGAGAAATCCCACGGCGTCGGCGCCCGGTGTGCGGCGAGGCCGGTCGTCGCTTCCAGGGCCAGCGCCCCCAGCGAAATGCCGATCGTGGTCGCAAGCTGCTGGCCGGCGGCGTAGAAACCGGTCGCCCCGCTCATCTTCTGCCGCGGCACGTCGCCATAGGCCAGGGTGTTGTAGGTCGTGAACTGGAGGGAGCGGAACATGCCGCCCACCAGCAGCACCGCATAGATCGCCGCCGCCGGCCAGGCCGGGCGGAACGCCGCGCACGCCCCGACCATCGCCGCCGAAATCACGCCGTTCCAGACCAGCGTGTTGCGGAAGCCGAAGCGGTGCAGCGCCGCCTGGGTGGCCGGCTTCACCACCAGCGCCCCGGCTGCGCTGGCAAAGGTGATCAGGCCGCTCTTCACCGCCGAATCGCCGAACCCGACCTGCAGCATCAGCGGCAGCAGGAACGGGATCGCCCCGATCCCGGCACGGAACAGCATCATCGCCGACAGCGCCACCCGAAACCCGGGCACGCGCAGCAGCGACAGGTCGATCAGCGGCGCCGGATGGACCCGCGCATGCCGCAGATAGAGCAGCCCGGCGAACAGCCCGCCGCCCAGCAGCGCCGCCGCGATCACCGGCGACACGGTGCCACGGCCGAGGAATTCGAGGCCGAACATCAGCGCCGACAGCGCGGTGCCGGACAACAGCAGGCCGATGGCGTCGAACCGCCCCGGCCGCGCCTCCGCGCTCTCCTCGATGAAGCGGCTGACGGCGATCATGCCGAGCACCCCGACCGGCACGTTGATGTCGAAGATCCAGCGCCAGGAGGCGTAGGTCACGATGAAGCCGCCGAGCGGCGGCCCCATCACCGGGCCGAGCAGCGCCGGGATGCTGAGCCAGGCCATCGCGGCCACCAGCTCCTCGCGCGGGGTGGCGCGCAGCAGCACCAGCCGGCCGACCGGCACCATCATCGCCCCGCCGGCGCCCTGCACGATCCGCGCGGCGATCAGGAACCCCAGCGTGTCCGCCCGGCCACAGAGCACCGAGCCCAGGGTGAACACCGCCACCGAGGCGCGGAACACGGTCCTGGCGCCGAACCGGTCCGCCATCCAGCCGCTGGCCGGAATGAACACGGCGAGCGCGAGCAGGTAGGCGGTCAGCGCCACGTTCATCCGCACCGGGTCGACGCCGAACGCCCGGGCCATGGTGGGCAGGGCGGTGGCGATCACCGTCGAATCGAGGTTCTGCATGAACAGCGCGCAGGCGACGATCACCGCGATGGTGCGCGTGCGCCGGCTGATGCCAAGGAATCCGCCGCGCGCATCGCGACCTTCGGCGCCTGGGACGGGGCTCATCGGCGTAGCATGGAATGCCGTGCCGCGGCGGGGAAGCCCGGGCGCCCGGCGGCCCGGGCCGCGGCCGCGGGTCGGGCCGCGCGTCAGGCAAAACAATCCGGCAAACGAACGAAACCGCCGCGCCTACCAGCCGTTCACCCGCGACCAGACCGCGGCGATCTCGCTCCCGCCGTCATCGACCACGTGGTAGCGGTCATGGGCGGCAGCCGTCATGCAGGTATGGTTGGGGGCGACGCGAACCCGGTCCCCCACCTTGAGGTCGAGCGGACAGGACGGGTCCGGCACGACCACCCCGTGTTCCTGGTAGGCGCGGCGGACCATCGCCTCGCCATGGCTGCGCCGGCCCAGCCGATCGAGCACGAGGCCGAAGCCCCAGTCCTTCGGCGCCGCTTCGGTGCTGCGGTCCTTCGACAGCGCCAGACCGCCGGCGTCGATCAGGACCTGCCCGTCGCGCCGGCCGATCACGCTCGCCAGCACCGTCACCGCGATGTCCTCGACCGCATGGGTGCCGATCTCGGCCTGGAACAGGTCGCCGAACATGTAGACGCCGGCCCGCACCTCGGTCACGCCGTCGAGCCGGGCGGCGGCGAGCGCGGTGGGCGAACTGCCCATCGAGACGATCGGCGCCGCGTGGCCCGCCGCGCGCAGCCGCTGCGCGGCCCGCACCACGCCGGCCCGCTCGGCTTCCGCGCAGCGCGCCATGTCGGCGGCGGAGCGCCCGGCGTAGGAATGCCCGGCATGGGTCATCACCCCGGCGAGCTTCGGGCCCAGTCGGTCGGCGAGCACGAGCAGCCGGTCGTCGTCCGCCAGCAGGCCCGCGCGCCCCTCGCCGGTGTCGATCTCGATCAGGGTCCGCGGCGCGCGCGGATGCGCGGCGATCGCGGCGGCGATGTCGGGATCATCGGTGATCACGGCGATATCGGACCCGTCGGCGTTGAGCCGGGCAACGGTATCGAGCTTCTGCGGCGTGATGCCGACGGCATAGAGGATGTCGGCGATGCCGTAGGCGGCGAAATATTCCGCCTCCGCCAGGGTGGAGACGGTGATCCCGCCCGGCTGGCCGGCAAGCGCGAGCCGGGCCACGTCGATCGACTTGGCGGTCTTCATGTGCGGCCGCAGCGGCACGCCGTGCCGCGCCAGCGCGGCCGCCATGGCGGCGATGTTGCGCCGCAGGATCGTGCGGTCGAGGATCAGGCAGGGGGTCGGCAGGTCGTCGAGGGTCATCGGGGCTCCGGCTGCCAGGTGGCATCGTCGTCGATCGGCACCACCGGGCGCGGCAGGTGCCGCCAGGCGAAGCGCGACAGCACCGGGCTGGTCAGCCCCGGCGCGTCGACCTCGATCACCTGGTCATGGCGGAAGAATTCGTCGAACCCGCCGCGGAAATGTCCGCGCGACTTCACCACCACCGCCCGCGCGGCGCCGATATCGAGGCCGAACGCCTCGAAGAAGGCCGGATCGGCGCATTGCACCCGGTTCGACGCCACGACGACGGCGATGCCGCCGAGCCGCAGCGCCGCCGCGGGGCTGAGATCGATCGTGTTGTCGGCGAAGATGCCGCGCCGGCCGCGCACCGGCTCGCGCCGGACCGCGGTCACCGCCGCCGGCGCGGCGAACGGGCGGGAGAAATCGTCGCCGCCGTCGCGGTTGAAGCGGGCGGTGAAGCTGGCCCCCTCCCCCAGCGCCGCGGCTTCCTGCGCCAGCGCCGGATCGAAGATCACGCCCACCAGCGCGTCCGCCACCCCGGCGGCGTGAAACGCCTCCAGGATGTGCATGGTGTTGCCGCGGCCGCCGCCGCCGGGATTGTCGGCGACGTCGGCGAAGATCAGCGCCTTGCGGCTGCGGTCCGCGGTACCGAGCGCAAGCGCCACCGCGTCCTCGAGCGCGGTGAGCCGGGGACGGAACCGCTCCCGCCGCGCCCAGCCGGCGACGGCGATTTCCTGGGCGAGATCCTGCGCCGCCGCGGCATCGGTCGCGGTCACCACCGCGGTCAGGCCGTTGAAGGCGGTGTCGGCGAAGGCGAACCCGCCCATCACCGAGACGTTGACGATCCGCCCGGCATAGGGCGGCTCCTGCATGCGGCGCTGGCCGAGATCGATCAGCTCCCCATACGGCCGGTCCGGCACGTCGGCGCCGGTCAGCATCGTCACCGTCGGCGGCACGATCGGCAGGCGTACCCGCGCGCGGTGCGTGCGCATCCCGCCGAGCAGCCGGCGCATCGCCGCCGCCGCCTCGGTCCCGCGGGCGCGCATGTCCATGTGCGGGTTGGTGCGGTAGCCGATGAAGACGTCCACGAGATCGACATCCGCCGGGGTGACGTTGCCGTGCAGGTCGTAGGTCGCGACCACCGGCACCGCCGCCCCGCAGACGCGGCGGATCAGCGCCAGCACGGTGCCTTCCGGATCGTCGTCGGCGGTGGTGAGCGCCGCGCCGTGCAGCACCGCGTAGACGCCGTCGAGCGTGCCGGCGGCGCGCAGGCCGGCTTCCCACTGCGCCATCAGGCGGGCGAAGAACGCGTGGTCCACCGGTCCGTTCGGTTCGGCCATCGCCAGCAGGACCGGCACCGGCTGCCAGTCGCCGGCCGCGTCCATGGCGGCCACGAAGCCGGGCAGCTCGCCCAGCATGCGCGGCGCCGGGGCGCGCGCCTCGGCCAGCAGGTCCGGCCCCGCGATCAGGGTGCGGGCGGCGAAATCCGCCTCGGTCGCGACCGGTGCGAAGCGGTTGCACTCGATCGAGAAGCCGAGCAGCGCGATGCGCGGCGGGCTCACAGCGCGATGCCCAGCAGCGCGGCGATGCGGGGCGTGGCCTTGAGGCCGCTGCCGGTGAGAACGAGCACCGTGGTCTCCTGCGGATCGATGCGGCCGGACGCGAGCAGCTTGCCGAACGCGGCGGCCGGCTGCGCCGCGGTGGGCTCGACATAGACCCCGGTTCGGGCGAGGTCGAGCAGGGCGGCGACGATCTCCTCCTCCGCCAGGGTGACGGCGCCGCCGCCGCTGCCGCGCAGCGCGCGGACCACTTCGGGCAGCCGGATCGGGGCGGCGATGGCGGTGCCCTCGGCGATGGTCGGGCCGGTCGCGGTCGGCACCGGGTGCTCGCTGCCGGCGGCGACGGCGGCGGCGATCGGCGCGCAGGCGGCGGGCTGCACCGCGAACAGGCGGGGGACGCGCGCGATCTGGCCGGCCCGGCGCAATTCGTCGAAGCCGATGGCGCAGCCGAGCACGTTCGAGCCGGCGCCGCAGGGCACGATGACGTTGTCCGGCGCGCGAAAGCCCAGGTCCTCCCACAGCTCATAGGCCAGGGTCTTGGTCCCGTGCAGGAAGAACGGGTGCCAGTTGTGGCTGGCGTAGAAGATCTCCGCCGCACGGCGGACGGCGGCGTCGGAGGTATCCTGGCGGCTGCCGGGCACCAGCTCCACCGCCGCGCCATGGGCGCGCATCTGCACCGTCTTGGCCGGGCTGGTGGAGGCCGGGGCGAGGATGGTCGCCGCCATCCCGCCGGCCGCGGCATAGGCGGCCACCGAGGCGCCGCCGTTGCCGGAGCTGTCCTCCAGCACCGCGCGCACGCCCTGGGCGCGCAGCAGCGACAGCATCACCGACGCGCCGCGATCCTTGAAGCTGCCGGTGGGCATGATCCACTCGGCCTTCACCGCCGCCGCCGCGCCATGGAGGGTGCGGGCGAGCAGCGGCGTGCCGCCTTCCCCCAGGGTGATCGGCGCGTCGGGCGCGAACGGCAGCGCGGCGCGGTAGCGCCAGGGCCCGCGCGCGCCGGGATCGAGCTCGGCGCGGGTCAGGCCGGGGAGCGGCGACAGCAGCAGCGGCGCGCCGTCGTCGCCGCACCAGCGCGGGACGTCGAGCGGGAAGGTCTGGCCGCTGCGCGGGTCGAGATAGAGCGGGGTCATGGAGCGCCGGAACAGGACAGGGACGGGCGCGAGTTTGCGGGCGGGCCGGAGCGGGTTCAAGGGCACCGCCGGACGCCGGCGGGGAAATCGCCTGCCGAGGCGACGGAGTCCGGCGCGTCTGCCGGCGCGGCGATGCGGCGGGTC